>NZ_SRHQ01000100.1:0-499 GCF_004683995.1 Methylorubrum sp. Q1
TTCTTCACGGCAGCGCCCGCACGACGCAGGCAGTCCGTCGCGCGATACAGCTACGTCAAGAAAGCGTGAGAGCGGCTGCCAAACGCTATGGCGTCAGTCCGACGACGATCCAGAAGTGGCGTGATCGGGAGACGACGGCCGATGCCGCCATGGGTCCGAAGGAGCCGCGCTCGACCACACTGACGCCGGAGGAGGAGGCGATCGTCGTCGCCTTTCGGCGGCATACCCTGCTGCCGCTGGACGATTGCCTCTACGGCCTGCAGCCCACGATCCCGCATCTGACCCGCTCCAGCCTGCACCGCTGCCTGCAGCGCCACGGCATCAGCCGCCTGCCGGCGATCGAGGGCGACAAGCCCGAGAAGAAGCGCTTCACGTCGTATCCGATCGGCTACTTCCACATCGATATCGCACAGGTCAGCACCGAAGAAGGCAAGCTGTCCCTGTTCGTGGCGATCGATCGCACCAGCAAGTTCGCATTCGTCCGTCTGGTCGAGAGTGC
>NZ_SRHQ01000101.1:0-487 GCF_004683995.1 Methylorubrum sp. Q1
CGGCGCGCTCGCGGATCGTCAGCGACGGGTCGGGCACCATGGAGGCTTCCGTGGCCCGGTAGATCCGCCCGAGCCCGCCGCAGGAGGGGCAGGCGCCCTGGGGCGTGTTGGGCGAGAAGTCCTCCGCGTAGAGCATCGGCTGGCCCGGCGGGTAGGTGCCGGCGCGCGAGTACATCATCCGCACGAGGCTCGACAGGGTGGTGACACTGCCGACCGAGGAGCGTGCGCTGGGCGTGCCGCGCTGCTGCTGGAGGGCGACGGCCGGGGGAAGTCCCACGATGGAGTCGACGTCGGGCACCCCGACCTGATCGATCATCCGCCGCGCGTAGGGTGCGACGGACTCGAAGTAGCGCCGCTGGGCCTCCGCGTAGAGCGTACCAAAGGCGAGCGAGGACTTGCCGGAGCCCGAGATGCCGGTGAACACCACGAGGGCATCGCGCGGCAGCTCCACGTCGACGTCGCGCAGGTTGTGTTCGCGGGCGCCCTT
>NZ_SRHQ01000102.1:0-439 GCF_004683995.1 Methylorubrum sp. Q1
GGCTTCATCATCTCGGCGGACGGCTACGTGGTGACCAACAACCACGTCGTCGACAAGGCCAAGACCGTGCAGGTCACGCTCGACGACAGCCGCACCCTCGACGCCAAGGTGATCGGCAAGGACGCCAAGACCGACATCGCCCTCCTGAAGATCACCGAGAGCGGCAGCTATCCCTATGTCCAGTTCGGCAAGAGCGCCCCGCGTGTCGGCGACTGGGTCTTGGCCATCGGCAACCCGTTCGGCCTCGGCGGCACGGTGACGGCGGGCATCGTCTCGGCCCGCGGCCGCGACATCGGCGCCGGTCCCTACGACGACTTCCTCCAGATCGACGCGCCGATCAACAAGGGCAATTCCGGCGGCCCGACCTTCAACGTCAACGGCGAGGTCGTGGGCGTGAACACGGCGATCGCCTCGCCGTCCGGCGGCTCGGTCGGCCTCG
>NZ_SRHQ01000103.1:0-438 GCF_004683995.1 Methylorubrum sp. Q1
TTGTAAGGTCCCGGGATGTGGTGTGACGGATCGACTCTGAAGCGTTCGGGCTCTTTGATCCAGGCTTGGCAGATGCGTTCGTAGGGTGTCAGGCCGCGTAGCGTCTTGAGCCGGCGGGCGTGATTGTAGGCATCCACGAAGAGTTGGAGATGATCTCTGAGCTGATCGTGGCTGTCGTAATGATAGCGTTTGACCGTCGCGTCCTTGATCGTGCGGTTCATCCGCTCGACCTGACCGTTGGTCCAGGGATGGTTCACCTTGGTGAGCCGGTGCTCGATGTCGTTCTCGGCACAGACGCGGCCGAAGATGTGCGCGAAGGCGGAAATGTCCTTCTTGCGGTTGGTGAACTGAATGCCATTGTCTGTCAGGACGATGTGGATGCGGTAGGGCACCGCCAGGATCAGATCGCGCAAGAACTGCGCTGCCTCCATCTTGCCG
>NZ_SRHQ01000104.1:0-421 GCF_004683995.1 Methylorubrum sp. Q1
GCTGCACCGCATCGAGCGGATCATGCGCGAGAACGCCTTGCGAGCGCGACCGCGCCGACGAGGGCTGCCGAAGGACGAGGGAGAGCGGGCCGCCGCCTCGCCCAATCTTCTGGAGCGGCGGTTCGCGGCCGACGCTCCGAACCGGAAGTGGATCGCCGACTTCACGTAGATCTGGACCGCCGAGGGCTGGCTCTACGTCGCCGCCGTCATCGATCTGTTCTCGCGCCGCGTCGTAGGTTGGTCGATGCAGACCAGCATGACGGCGCAACTCGTCACGGATGCGCTCGTCATGGCGATTTGGCGCAGAGGCAAGCCGGATACTCTGTTGCATCACTCGGATCAGGGATCGCAATACACGAGTGAAGCCTTCCAGCGTCAGATGGCCGAGCACGGCGTGACCTGCTCGATGAGCCGGTCGGGC
>NZ_SRHQ01000105.1:0-412 GCF_004683995.1 Methylorubrum sp. Q1
TCCGGGTTGTGCAGGGCGAAGTCGGAGGCGCCTTCGAAGAACGGACGGCAGCCGAAATCGAGGAAGCTTTCCGCCGGCAGGCCCTCGGCGAGCAGGATGTCATGGGCGTCGAGTTCGACGTGCCAGTAGGTGACGCTGGCCTGCTCGGTGCGGGCGATGGAGGTACCGTTGATCAGGCACATCACCGGCACGAGCACGCCGCCGGTGTTGTCGGCATCGGCTCCGACCAGGACGGGGTGCCCTGGGGAGAGAAGAAGGTCGCGGGCGGGCCGGGCGTGCCCGAACGCACCGGCGCGCACCCGGACGGGGGCCTGATCGCGGGGCATCGGCCTCTCGGCGCTGCCGAGGTCGCGCTGGCCGATCCAGGTGATCGGGCGATGGCGGCCGGAGGCGGTGACGGCGGTGTCGCCGA
>NZ_SRHQ01000106.1:0-367 GCF_004683995.1 Methylorubrum sp. Q1
AGCCGGAAGCGTCGCTGACAGTGCGGGCATTGCACGGGCGGGATGACCGCCACGAACAAGCGACCGATGATGGCCTGACGCACGGCGGGCAGGCTCGGAGACGGTGGCGGGCCCGGTAGGCCGGCCACCTTTTTTTCCCCTCTCCGTCCGGTCGGGTCCTGTGAGACGGAGGTGTTGCAGATAGGCGCAGGCGATGCACGTCATCAGCGCGTGCCGGTGCAGGCCGGTCCAGGAGCGGCCCTCGAAGTGGTCGAGGCCGAGTTCTTCCTTCATCTGCTGGTGGGCCTGCTCGCAGACCCAGCGCGCCTTGATCGTGCCGGCCAGGATGCGCCGGGTCGTGCGGGGCGGCAGGTTGGTCAGATAGAAT
>NZ_SRHQ01000107.1:0-339 GCF_004683995.1 Methylorubrum sp. Q1
GTCAGAGCGGATGGATCGGTTCTCGATAACCGTGCCCTGTCGCGGGCTCGGTTTGCGGCGCTTCTGGCGGATCAGCCGGCTTGCGTCGTGGCGATGGAAGCGTGTGCGACGTCCCATCACTGGGGTCGCGTGGCCGAGAAGAGCGGTCACGAGGTCCGGTTGGTGCCGGCGGTCTACGTGAAGCCATTCGTCAAACGCCAGAAGAACGATCGTGCCGACGCGGAAGCGATCGCCGAGGCGGCCGCGCGCCCGAGCATGCGCTTCGTGGCGGTGAAGAGCGCCGAGACGCAGGGCCGCGCTGTGGCGTTCCGCACGCATCAGTGTCTGGTCCGTCAGCGC
>NZ_SRHQ01000108.1:0-306 GCF_004683995.1 Methylorubrum sp. Q1
AACTCCAAACAGCACACGGCGGGTTGGGTGCATGGTATGGCAATGGTTGGGACGCTATAGCCGATGAGCGTGGCGTTATCCATCACATCGAGCCGCTACGAGACCGTTGATCGGCGGTGATGGATAGTGGCACCGGCCATGTCAGTTCGGTCGTCGCGAGCGGCCCCACTCGATCGCTTTGGTCCGCCAGCACAGTGGCTGTGACCACAATCATGATTGTTCCGACGCAACGTTGCCCCAACGCATCCGGGACAACCCGTTGACTGGACTCGAAGATTCGCATTTACCTTGTCGGACGGCAATTCT
>NZ_SRHQ01000109.1:0-302 GCF_004683995.1 Methylorubrum sp. Q1
GCGGATTTCGAGCCGGCGGAGAAGCGGTCGGAGACGAGGGGGCCGGAGAACAGGCCGCCGGAACCGGCTTCCCAGACCTGAACCGCCACGTAGTCGCCGACGCCGATCACCGGCTCGAGCGCCGGGCGGCTGTCACCGAAGGTGACGAGGAGGCTGTCGAGGGGTCGGGTGCGCAGGGCCTCGACGAGGGCGGGGGTGATGTCGATGATCTCGTAGCGGGCGAACAGGCCTTCGGCGGTGGCGACGTCGGCGCCGCTCTCGATCGCCGAGGTCGTCGGCCCCGCGGCCGGCAGGATGGAGCA
>NZ_SRHQ01000011.1:0-162411 GCF_004683995.1 Methylorubrum sp. Q1
GCGCATCCGCATCCGCGAGGATCAGAAGGAGCGGCTGAAGGGCCTGCGGCTGGTGCCGGGCATGCCGGTCGAGTCCTTCACCCAGATCGGCGAACGCTCGGTCCTGTCCTATCTCACCAAGCCGCTCACCGATCAGATTGCAAAAGCGTGGCGGGAGCGCTGACAATCTTGCCTCACAGGCGCGTTGTCTGATAAGGCGACCGCCTCCCCGCGATGTCGCTGATGTCATCGCCGGAGCGTCCCCGTGGCGCTCCGTTCCTTCGAGACACATGAACAACAGGCGGCCGGTCTCGAATCCGTGCCGATGTGAGACCGATGAAGATTCGCAACTCGCTCAAGTCGCTGCGCGGCCGTCACCGCGATAACCAGCTCGTGCGCCGCAAGGGCCGCGTCTACGTCATCAACAAGACCCAGAAGCGCTTCAAGGCCCGCCAGGGCTGATTCCTCGGTGCCGCGATTCGCACGCGGCACCGAAGCGCGTTGACGGGAGCCGGGTTCGGGGTGGAAGCTCCGGACCTATGGACGCTCGCCGCACCTCACTCCTGACCGCCCTTTGCCTCGGCCTCGCGCTCGTAGGCAGTGCGTCAACTGCCAGCCTCGCGGCAGCCGATAAGGCGCGGCCGGAGAAGGAGCGCAAGGCGCATCCGCCGGTCAGTCTCGACGATCTCTACGCCCGCCTCAAGCAGGCCGAGGACGAGACCGAGTCCAAGGCCGTCGCCACATTGATCGAGCGGCGTCTCGGCCGCTCCGGCAGCGCGACAGCCGACCTCCTTTCCGATCGTGCCCGGCAGGCGATGAGCGGCAACGACCTGCCGCTCGCCGTCGAACTGATGGATCGCTCCGTTTCCCTCGAGCCGAACTGGTCCGAAGGCTGGAGCCGGCGCGCGACCCTGTTCTGGCGCCTGTCCGACACTGCGACCGCCATTGCCGACCTGCAGCGCGCGCTTGTGCTGGAGCCGCGCCATTTCGAGGCCTGGGCCGCGCTCGGCAAGCTCTACCTTGCTCAGGACGACAAGGGCCGGGCCCTCGACGCCTTCCGCCGGGCGGAAGCGCTCTACCCGCAATGGGACGTGCTCAAGAAGGCGATCGAGCGTTTGACACCCGAAGTGCAGGGACGCGATCTCTGATTCGCGTCCCGTGAGCCTCGCTGACCCTCTCCGCCTCGCCACCGGCCTGCTGGCATCGGCCATCGGCCTCGTCGCGCTGCTGCTCCTCTGCGCCGCGGTGGCGACCCGGCTGATCGCGTGGCGCGTCGAGGCACGCTATCCGGCGGCCGACCGAAGCGTCGCGATCGCGGGAGGCCGGATCGCCTATCTGGAGGATGGGCCCGAGACGGGGGCGCGAGGCACGGTCGTCCTGCTCCACGGCGCCTCGGCGAACGCCTATGACCCGATGGAGGGCGTTGGTCGGCACCTCGCCCGATCCGGCTTTCGCGTCATCGCCTTCGATCGGCCGGGCTACGGCAATAGCGACCGAATCAGCGGCGCGGACGCCGCCTCACCAGCCTTCCAGGGGAGGGCGCTGGGACAGGCCCTCGATCGACTCGGCATCGGGCCGGTGATCCTGCTCGGTCATTCCTGGTCCGGTGCGCTTGCGCTGCGGATGGCCATCGACCGGCCCGAGCAGGTGGCTGGCCTCGTCCTCGTGGCGCCCGTGGCCATGCCGTTTCCGTCGCGTCCGCTGCCTTGGTGGGCGCGAATCGCCTTGGCACAGCCGGTCACGTGGCTGCTTACCCAGACCGTCGCCGTCCCGATCGGCCTCTCCTACCTGCCCTCGGTCGCGAGAAGCGTGTTCAAGCCGGAAGCACCGGTCGAGAACTACATCGCGGCGAGCCGGGCGCCGCTGATTCTCCGACCGGGTCCGGCGCTTGCCAACATCCGGGATCTCGCCGGACTGCCCGCCGCGCTCGCCGAGCAGGCGCCGCGCTACGAAAACATTGCCGTGCCCACCGTGATCGTGGCCGGCGAGGCCGATCCGGTCGTCCAAACCCGCCTGCAGACCGATCCGCTGAGCCGGGCGATGCCGCATGCCCGGCGCGTCGTGCTGCCGGGCGCCGGGCATATGCTGACCTACACCGCACCCGACACGCTCCTGCGCGAGGTCGAGGCGTTAGCGAAGGCGATCGCGCGGTAGAACCGCCGCGCGATCGAGCGTCCGCCTGGATGCGATCTCCGGGTGGACGCGTCAGGCCCGCTCGGCGTGCTCGCGGGTGACGAAGGCGATGCGGACCATGTTGGTCGCCCCCGGAATGCCGAACGGCACGCCGGCCACGATGATCACCCGGTCGCCGATCTCGGCGAAGCGCTCGCGCACCGCGAATTTCGCGGCGCGGAAGGCCATGTCGTCCACGTCGCTGGCATCCTTGGTGACGATCGGGTGCACGCCCCAGGCCATGGTGAGGCGCCGCGCCGTCTCGCGCTTCGGCGTCAGCGCGATGACGCTGGCATTGGGCCGGGCGCGCGCCAGCCGCAGCACCGTCGAACCCGAATGGGTCCAGGCCATGATCGAGCGCAGGCTCAGCGCCTCGACGATCTGGTGGGCCGCGGCCGCGATGGCGTCGGAGGCCGTCGGCTCCGGCTCGGAACGCTGCGCCATCAGGATCGACCAGTAGAGCGCGTCGCGCTCCACCTGCTCGGCGATGCGGTTCATGGTGCCGATCGCCTCGACCGGAAAGTCGCCGGCGGCGCTTTCGGCCGAGAGCATCACCGCATCCGCGCCCTCGTAGACGGCGGTGGCCACGTCCGACACCTCGGCGCGGGTCGGCACCGGCGAGGTGATCATCGATTCGAGCATCTGCGTCGCGACGACGACCGGCTTGCCGAGCCGGCGCGCGCCACGGGTGATGCGCTTCTGCACACCCGGCACCTGTTCGAGCGGCATCTCGACGCCGAGGTCGCCGCGGGCGACCATGATGCCGTCGGAGATCTCGATGATCTCGTCGAGGCGGGTGAGTGCCTGCGGCTTCTCGATCTTGGCCATCACCAGGGCACGCCCGGCGGCGACCTTCTTGACCTCCGCCACGTCTTCCGGGCGCTGCACGAAGGACACCGCGATCCAGTCGGCGCCGGCCGCGAGGCCCGCTTCCAGATCACCGCGATCCTTCTCGGTCATCGCCGGCACCGGCAGCACGGTGTGGGGCAGCGACACGCCCTTGCGATTCGAGATGCGGCCGCCGACTTCGACACGGGTGACCGCACGCCCCTCGCTCACCTCGGTGACGACGAGGCGAAGCTTTCCGTCGTCGATCAGGATGCCGTGACTGGGCTCCAGCGCCGACAGGATCTCGGGATGAGGAAGGAAGACGCGGTCGGTATCGCCCGGCGTCGGATCCGAATCGAGCACGAAGGTCTGGCCGTTCTCGAGCACGGCCGCATCGCCCACGAAGGTGCCGAGCCGCAGCTTCGGCCCCTGAAGGTCCACGAGGATGCCGATGGGGCGCTTGGCCTCGCGCTCGATGGTGCGGATCACCTCGATGCGTTCGGGCAGCTTCTCGCGAGCCAGATGGCTCATATTGATGCGGAACACGTCCGCACCGGCGTGGAACAGCTTCTCGATCATCTCCGGCGTGTCGGATGCCGGGCCGAGGGTGGCGACGATCTTGGTGCGGCGCGAGCGCTTCAAAGGGGCCTCCATCAGACCCGCTGGACCCGCAGGGCGCGTTGATCGCGTACGGGAACGGCCCGGCGGATGGGTGGCGCGCGGGCGGGCGCCAATGGCCGGACGGGGGCTTGGCGGCCACAAGCATCCCCCGGCCCGCGAGGTCAAGGCCGGAGCATCGACGCATTTCGAACAGAGGGCTGATACGGGAACTTTTTCGTCGGCTCGCCGTTCTTCGCTGTTAAACTTTCCGAGATCTAAGCGTTTACGCGCTACCCAACGCAACTCTGGCGTTATCGACGCTGTGTGTTGCTGGAAAGTCATAGGCAGCTTGGCCGTCTCGCTGGTAACTTAGCCCTCGAAATCAGCATTGTTCGAAGGCGCACCCCATCGTGATCAGAGCTCTCCTCCTGGGCGGCACCGCAGCGCTTGTGAGCACCGCCGCGCTCGCCGCCGATCTGCCGCGCCGCGAGGCTCCGCCGATCGCCTTTGCGCCCATCCCGGTCTTCACCTGGACCGGCTTCTACGCCGGCCTGCACACGGGTTACGCGTTCACCGACAACCCGAACATCCAGACCCGCGGCAACGATCCCTTCACCGCCAGCAACGTGACGCTCGCCCGTCGCCCCGCTTCTCTCAAGAGCGAGGTCGATGGCTTCTCCCGCATCGGCGGCGGCTTCGGCTACAACCATCAGTTCACGCCGGGCGGCGGCTTCGTGGCCGGTCTGGCCTTCGACGCCACCTGGCTCGACCTCGACAAGCGCACGGGCTTCTACGGCGCGCCGAACCCCACCGTCGGAAACGCCAGCGTCTACACGCAGAACCTCGACTTCCTCGGCACCGTCAACGGCAAGCTCGGCTACGCCTTCGACCGGTTCTTCGTCTACGGCACCGGCGGTCTCGCGTTCGGCCATGTCAGCTACGGCGCGGACTTCTTCAACCCGGGCGCCACCGTCCTTCAGTACACCGGCGGCGGTCGCAAGATCTTCGAGACCGGCTACAACTACGGCGGCGGCATCGAGTACGCCATCCCGGTCGACAGCTTCCTGAACTACTTCTCAGTCGGCCGCTGGCTCGGCATCAAGTCCGACGTGACGATCAAGGCGGAGTACATCCGCTACGATCTCGGCAGCCGCAACGTGCTGATCAACCAGACCGCGCCGACCCCGCCCGGCTCCTACACCTCGCGCTTCGCCACCGAGGGCAGCCTGATCCGCGCCGGCTTCAACTACAAGTTCAGCGGCCTCTAAGCCTCGAACCCCAGAGACCGACGACGTTCAACGGGCGCCTCCCACGAGGCGCCCGTTTTCGTTTGCGCCGGTCCGATCGGATGTGGCCGCGGAGGACGGCGCTCTTCATCCATCTGGATCGCGGGCTCACGGTGGCTCGATTGCAAGGCCGCCATTGGCGATGGCAGGGCGCCCGTTCCATGCTTCGCGTAAACTCGCAGCCGACATGCGGGCCGCGGTGCGAGGGGATGTCGCTCCCGCACGGCGCGAGGCCTCAAGGGTCGCGCGCGACAGCACCGATACAAATCGAAGTGGCCGGCCCGGTCGCGCCGCGAATCGCGGCGAGCGGCCGTCTCTACGGGCCGCCGGCCAGAGGTTGGCCCGGATCGGAGAGCTGGATCGTCCAGTTCCGCTGCTGGCCGGTATCGACCTCGATGAAGCCGTTGCGGTCGAAGCCGCGGGCCAGACAATCCTCGACACCGCGGATGGTGAAGGCGGTGTCGCGGGTGCACATCATGGCGCGCCCGCTCCACTCGCCGCCACGACTGTAATCGACGGCGAAGAGATAATAGAACTGCGCCGCCAGCGAGCCCTTGAGCAGGGTCTCGCAGTTGCGCGGCTTGAGATCCCACCAACCTTCCGTCACCCAGCCCTGCGCATCCCGGTAGCCCAGGGTCACGCCGACCTTGCTGGCGGTCTGGTTGCACAGGCGCAGATCGGCCGAAGCGGGGAGGGGGAGGAGCGCGGAGGCGGCGGCGCACAGCCCGAGCACGGCCCTGCGCAGCGAGCGCGCGCTCGCTTGTGTCTGCATCGTCTTCGTCCAAAAGTCGGTGGCGACCTTTTGGGACGATGCTCTCGAGAACTCAACCGACGAGGATGACGCGGCAATCGTTGACATTGGTCCGAGTGGGGCCCGGCTGAACGAGATCGCCGATTGTCGCGAAGAATCGCGTCGAATCATTGTCGAGCAGCATCGCTTTCGGATCGAGCCCTACCGCCTGGGCGCGCGTCAGCGTCGTGGCATCGACCAAGCCGCCCGCGGGGTCGGTCGCCGCGCCGCGCCCGCCATCGGTGCCGTCGGTATCGGCGGCGATGCCGGCGATGCCCTCAGCTCCATCGAGCGCGATGGCGAGCGCCAGCGCATATTCCTGATTGGGTCCGCCATCGCCCTCGCCGCGAATGGTGACGGTGAGCTCGCCGCCGGAGATCAGGGCGACGCGACGCCCCGCCTGCCGCGCGTCGAGCGCAAGCCGGGCATGTTCGGCCGCGACCTCGCGGGCCTCGCCCTCGAGATCGGAGCCCAGCATCACCGGCTCGTAGCCGGCCCGCCGCGCGGCCTCGGCCGCCGCCTCGAGGGCGTCGATCGGCCGGGCGATGATGCGGTACTCGGCCCGGGCGAAGGCCGGATCGCCCGCCTTCGGCGTCTCGTTGGCCGGATCGTTCAACAGGGCGAGCGCGGATTCGGGCAGGGTGATGCCCCGGCGTTCGCAGATCGCGCGGGCATCGGCCAGGGTGGAAGGATCGGGCACGGTCGGGCCGGAGGCGATCACGGAAGGGTCGTCGTGCGGCACGTCGGAGATGGCGAGCGTCAGGATCGACTTCGCGTTGCGTGCCGCCACCGCGAGCCGCCCGCCCTTGATGCGCGAGAGGTGCTTGCGCACGGCGTTGATCTCGTTGATCGGCGCACCGGAGCGCAGCAGCGACTTGGTGATCGCCTGCTTCTCGCTGAGCGTCAGGTTGCCGGCGGGCGCAATCCAGTTCGCCGAGCCGCCGCCGGAGAGCAGCACCAGAACCTCGTCCTCCGGGCCGGCGCTCGCGGCGATGGCGAGGGCTTCCTTCGTCGCCTCGATGCCCGCCGCATCGGGAACCGGATGGCCGGCCTCGACCATGCGGATGCCGGGGGCCTCCTCGCCGTAACCGTGGCGGGCCACGGCGAGACCGACGATCCGATCCTCCGGTACCCCGTGTTCCTGGCGGTAGAACCGGCTCGCCACCGCGGCCATGCTGCCGCCGGCCTTGCCCGCACCGAGAATGATGAGCCGCCCCGGCGTCGGCGCCGGCAGGTGCCCGACGAGGCACTTGCGCGGATGGGCGGCGGCGATCGCCTCGTCCAGGATCGACGAGAGGAGGGCGCGACGCTCCGCGTGGGCCGGATCGGTCGGGGCAGGGGCGGTCATGGGCGTCCTCGCGCGGTTCTTGACGGTTCTTGTTTGTGCGTTTGCTTGCCCGAGCGCTGCCGTGTCGGCAAGCCTTCGCGGTTTCACAAAACTTTCGGGCGCCGGAGCATTCTTTTTGACCCCGGCACCATCCTTGCTCGCCGGTTTACGCATCGCCCTGTTACGCAGCGCCCTGCGCATGACGGGTCGGCGGTGAGAGCCGCGCCCCTTTCGATCTTGCCGAGGCGGCCCAGATAAGCGCCATGCTGTCCCTTGAACCCGAGACCGAAACCCGCCCCGAACACCCGATCGAACGCATCGCGGGCGCTGCGTCCCTGGGCCTCCTGCTCGTCTGCGAACATGCCTCCAATGCGGTGCCGGAGGATCTCGGTCGACTCGGCGTGCCGGAAGCCGAATTCTCCCGTCACATCGCCTACGATATCGGGGCCGCCGAGGTGACGCGCCGGCTCGCCGCCCGGCTCGGGGTTCCGGCGGTGCTGACGCAGTTCTCCCGGCTCATCATCGATCCGAACCGGGGCCGGCGCGATCCGACTCTGGTGATGCGGCTCTCCGACGGCGCGATCGTGCCCGGAAACGCCCGGATCGACGCGGCCGGCATCGCCGAGCGGATCCGCCGCTTCTACGTGCCGTTCGACCGCGCCGTGGACGAGGCGGTCGGCCGGTCGGAGGCTGCAGGCGTGCGTCCGATGTTCGTGACGATCCACAGTTTCACGCCGTTCTGGCGCACCGTCGCCCGGCCCTGGCAGGTCGGCGTCCTCTACGATCGGGATGCGGGGCTGAGCCGCCTGCTGATCGAGGCGCTCAAGGCCGATCCGGCCGGCCTCTGCGTCGGCGACAACCAGCCCTACGGCGGAGGCCTACCCGGCGATACGATCGATCGGCACGCCACCGTCCGCGGCCTGCCCAACGCGCTGATCGAGATCCGCCAGGATCTGATCGACGGGCCCGAGGGCCAGGAGGAATGGGCGCAGCGCTTCGCCCGCATCCTGAGGCCGATGCTGCGTCCGCCCGCTTGACGGAAGGGGATCGCAGGGCGACCTCTGCGTGATCCCCTCGACAGCGAAAGCCGCCCGATGACCGAGCCCATGACCGGTATCACGACCGGAATCGATTCCGCGACGCAGACCGAGCTGGAGGCGGCCGTGTTCCGCCGCCTCGTCTCGCACCTGCGCAACCGCACCGATGTGCAGAACATCGACTTGATGAATCTCGCCGGCTTCTGCCGCAACTGCCTGTCGAACTGGCTGAAAGACGCGGCCGACGAGCGCGGCCTCGCTCTCTCGAAGGATCAGAGCCGCGAGCACGTCTACGGCATGCCCTACGAGGAATGGAAGCAGAAGTACCAGACCGAGGCGGGCCCCGAGCAGCAGGCGCGCTTTTCCGCCGCCCAGACCGGCGGTCACTGAGGGGAGCGTCGGCATCAACGAGCAGGTAAGGTTGATGCCGTAATCCCCAGGCATCCGGCGTGGGTCCTCGGACGCACGCCACCCCTCGCGTGAAGGAGCGCTGCCATGGCCGCCTCGCCTGCCCCTGCCGTCGACCCGTCCTCGGTCGCCGCCGACCAGCTCAAGAGCATCATCGAGCGCATCGAGCGTCTCGAAGAGGAGAAGGCCGGCATCGCGGGCGACATCAAGGATGTCTACGCCGAAGCCAAGGCCAACGGCTTCGATGTGAAGGTGCTGCGCAAGATCATTTCCCTGCGCAAGCGCGACCACGACGAGCGCCAGGAGGAAGAGGCGATCCTCGAACTCTACCTCCAGGCACTCGGCATGGCGTAGCCGTCCGCCGTCATCGCGAGGCGGAGCCGAAGCGATCCCATGCGGTGCCCTTACCGGGGGTTATCACGCCGTTGGATGGCTTCGCCCCGCCGCGACGGACGCCGGGTCAGCCCTCCGGCCAGGGGAAGCGGATGTTTCCGTCACGCAGGCCCGCCAGCACCACGTCGATTCCACCGGACTTCACCATCCATTCGAGCCTGTGGTCGCGATATTCCCGGCGGCGCCCACCCGTCGTGTAGTGATCCGAGGCGGCGGCCATCTTTTCCGCCGCAGCATCGAACTCCGCGAAGGTCGCCGCCGCGGATGGCCTTTCCCGAACTCGGGCGTGCCAACGGGCGAGCGGTGCGTTGGCCTCCGGCCCCAGGCCATAATGGACCGAGCGGTTGACCATCGGGGCCGCCGCCGCATCGGCCCAGCCGAAATCGTTTCCGCCGAACCAGTCGGCCGCGCCGAGACGTGCCGTCAGCCACGCCTGAAGCGTGCGGGTCTGCGCCGCCGCCCGCCTCCGCAGGTGATCGGCCAGGGCGCCGGTGGCGCGGCCGAACCACAGCACTTCGCCAAAACCCCAGTTCACCGCCTCATACTGCGTGTCGCAGACCTCCTCGGTCAGCCGGGCGAAGGCGCGGGCAGCGGGATCATGGGGTAGAAGCGGCGGATCGGGCCACCGCTCCTCGACATATTCGAGGATCACGGTCGATTCGAAGATCGAGACATCGCCATCGACCAGCACCGGCACCTCGGTGCGGGGGTTGGCGGCGGCGAAAGGCCCTTCGCTGCGTCCGGTGCCGAAGCTTCCAGGGATCTCGGCCGTGAACGGCACGCCCTTCTCGCGCAGCGCGATCTTGATCTTCTGAGCGTAGGACGAGAGCGGGTGCTCGTAGAGCAGCATCGGGAGCCTCGGTCGGATTCCTCCGAACGTGGCGCGGACGGCTCGGGCGTCAACGGGCGCCGGCCGGCCCTTGGGTAGCGGAGCCGGTGAAGCGGGCAGCGGACAACGCCATCGGCTCGGCCGAGAAGCGTCCGCCCAGAGCCTCGACCGAGGCGATGTGGAACGCCTCCGCGGGCAGTACCTCGTCGGGACGCGGACGCGCGAGCGCCACGCGGACGAAAGCCGTCGGCGCGGCCGGCTCCGACACACCCTGAACCGCGGCGAAGAACAGGCCGCGGACCTGCTCGCGCGGGTCGGCATCCGCCGGCACCAGACGCGCCACGACGGTGGCCGGCTCCGGCAAATCGGTGGCCGTCTCGCTCTCCGCCTGTGCGACGTGAACCATGCCGCCCAGGCCCTCGCCGTTGAGAGAGGCGAGCTGCACCGGGCGCTGCGGCGGCAGCGGAATGGTGAGGGCGGTCGCGACGACGGCGAATTCCGAGGGACGCCGCGGCGGCAGCGGCGCGACCACTGCCTGATCCGCCTCGCCGGTCAGCAATTCCTTTGCCGAGACGCCGTCCCGGCGCAGGCTCGTCGCGCGCAAGGCCTCGGAGGCGGCCGGCGCGGCATAGGCCATCGCCGCCGTCCCATCGGTCGGATCGGCGCTGGCGACCGCGATGCTCGGCTTGGCCCGAGTTTTGGACGGCATGGCGGCGCTGGCGAGTGCGGCCGGCGGCGCGTCGGTCCCGCCGCTGCCGCCGAAGAGCGAGGCGAAGAAGCCTTTGAGCCCCGGCCCCTCGCCGACCTCGTCGGCGCTGGCGAGTGCCGTGTAGCCCAGCACCGTGCCGCCGCGGGACAGGATTTCGGCGCGAGCCTCCTCGTAGCGGGCGAGCGGCTTGCCGTCGGCGGGAAGGTGGACGGTCTTGCCATCCGGGAACAGGCGGGCGAGCTGGTCGTGGCTCATGCGCGGCCAGGATCGAACCGACCCGACATCAAGATGCACGAAGGGCGAGCCGGAGCGGGGATACCAGCCGACGCCGCCGCGCTGCATCCGCATACCGACCGCGCGGATCTGGTCGATCGAGGCGTCGGTCATGAAGAAATCCATGGCCTTGCCGAGCATGTGCTGGCTGGTGTCGGCGACGCCTGAGGAACGGCGGCGCAGCATGCCATTGGTCTTCGGGCTGCGGTAGCCGCAGACGATACGCAGCGGCGCGGTCGAGCCGACGGAGCGCTGCGCCTCCCACACCACGTCGAACAGGCGCGGGTCCATTTTGACCGATTCGTTCTCGCGCCAGTCGCGCATGAGCCAGTTGATCTGGTCAAGGGCGGCGCGGTCGTAGCGTCCATCGCGTTTGAAGGTGACGTTCAGCGTCTCCCCTGTGTGCTCATGCACCATGGAAAGGCTGCGGGTGTCGCCGTTGGCGACCGCGTCCTGGGTCTCGACCGTGCCGGCGACGAGCAGGGCGGCCATCGCGCCAGCGGCGGAAGCAAGGCGCTTCAGGCGCGGGGAGGGCGAAGTGCGG
This sequence comes from Methylorubrum sp. Q1, assembly GCF_004683995.1. Lineage (NCBI taxonomy): Bacteria > Pseudomonadati > Pseudomonadota > Alphaproteobacteria > Hyphomicrobiales > Methylobacteriaceae > Methylorubrum > Methylorubrum sp. Q1. The sequence continues at coordinate 11,176 of NZ_SRHQ01000011.1, forward strand.
TTCGAGGACAGGCCGTCCCGGATCGTGCGCAGCATGGTCCTCACCCCACGAAACGGCGCGGCATCGGCGATGCCGCGAGGCGCAAGGATGGCCGAGGACCGGAAAGGCGGGTCGTCGGGGCCCGTGCTGCTCACCGTCTTTCAAAGACGGCTACGGGCCAACCGTGGCAAAAAAGAGCCTTACAAGAGCCAAGCGTGATCTCGGGCCCGCGCTGTCCCCGGCCGAGTGACGGTGCCGTAACCAAGTGGGGATGAAGCGCGACCGGCGGCCTACCAGTAGCTGCGCGGCGGATACGCGTAGGTCGGGGCGCTCTCCGGCTCGCCGAACATGTCCGACGAACGGCGGGGGGCGGCGCGGCGCTCGCTGCGCACCGCCTCGCGCGCCACGGCCTGGCGCGGGGCTGAGCGAGCGGCCTCGGCACTCGTGCGCTTCTCCTTCGCAGGCCCCCTCGCCACGGCATCCGGGCGGGCGGCGAGCCCCAGCGCGACCTTCATCGGCCCATCGTAGCCATAGAGGTCCGGCAGGGTGCGGTAGGAGCCGAGATCGTCTACTTCCGCCGTGAAGTAGGCGAGGTGCACCGGCAGCTTCTCGGGCAGGCGCAGCGTCCGCTCGCCCTTGCCGATCAGCTTCTTGAGGCGCTCCTGCGTCCAGTTCGGCAGCACCGCGTCGGCGAAACGGAACGGGTCGTCCACGCGCACGCAGCCGTGGCTGAAGGCGCGGGTCGAGGCGGAGAACAGCGAGCGGTTCGGGGTATCGTGCAGGTAGACCGCGTGCTGGTTGGGGAACATGAACTTGATGAAGCCGAGTGCGTTCCGCTCGCCCGGCGGCTGGCGCAGGGAGATGTTGCCGCCCCGGCGCACCACCTCGAACCCGGCGGTGCGGCCCGAGGCCAGCATCTGCTTCAGGATCGAGGGCGGCACGTACCAGGACGGGTTGACGACGGCGTATTCCATCATCCCCGAGAAGGTCGGCGTCGGACTCGTCGGCTTGCCGACGATGACCCGGGTTTCGTCGCGCAAGCGCCCGTCGCGAAACACCTTCAGCTTGAATTCGGGCACGTTCACGAAAACGTAGTTCGGCCCGAGTTCGGGCGGCAGCCAGCGCCAGCGCTCCATGTTGACGAGGAGGTCGGCCTCGCTCGCGCTCGTCTTCGGCACGCTCGCATCGGCGAGTGCCGCGACGGTGGCGCGGGTGAGCGTCCCGCTCGCCGGGAGGCCACGGCTGCGCTGGAAGTTCCTGACGGCATCGGCGACGGAGCGGTCGTAGGCATCCGCCTCTCCCGGCGCTGAATCGAGGGTGCCGGCGGCGCTCGCGTCGAGGCCGAAGCCGCTGCGCAGCAACGGCACGCGGGGGTCGCTCATCCCGAGCTTAAGCACAGGCCCGTCGGGAAGCTTGACGCTCGGCGCCCCTTGCGTCCGGCCTGCACGCAGGCCGGCGAGGCGCTTCTTCAGGGCGAGGTAGCCGGGCTGGCGCGGATTGTAGCTCTGCAGCACCTCTCCGGCCCCCGCGCCCGAAGCGGCGAGGCGGGTCAGCACCGTGTCGGCTGGCGGCAGGTCGAGGGTAGGCGTGATGAGCCTCGAGATCGCCGCCGGGTTCACCCGTCCGCCGCGGGCGTCGCGGGCGTAAAGGGCGAGCGCGGCCGAGAGCTTGAGGTCGGCCTCGGCGATCTCTGCATCCGTGTTCGGGCGGCTGAGCTTGCCCACCACCGGGACGGGATAGGCATTCGGATCGAGCCCGTCTTCGCCCGCTTCTCGCAGGCGGGCGATCGCCGCATGGGCGGCGGCATTGAAGGCCCGGTTCTCGATCCAGACCGGCTTGAAGTTGCCGAGCGCGTAGAAGGCCTGGATCGCCTCGCGGTCCTTGCCGGTCAGCCGTTGCAGCAACGGCGCGGTGTCGTTGAGGCGCGCATAGAGTGCGGCCGGAAGCGGCTCGCTCGGCGCGACCGGGGCCGGTGGCCCTTCGACCGCGGGGGCCGGCTCCGCGGAGGGCGCAGGCGCATCGGCGGTCGATGCCGCGCCGTCGGAGGCGTCGGGCGTGACCACCGGCTCGCTGGCAATATCGACGGCGGCCTTACGGATCACAACGCCTGACTCCGTCGCGGCAGGCGCTTCCTCGGCACGGGCCGGGGCTTGGCTGAAAGCGAGGAGGGCCGCCAGCGCGACGGACAGGGTCCGCGCGATGCCCGTTCCGGCTTCCGATGCAGCGCGCATGTCGGCAACTCCCTGGATACGGCCGAGAATGCCGCAGCTCTGCTTAAAGATCATCGACCGAAGCACGGCCGTGCGCAACCACACGACCACATGCCAAGGCCAGGCCGGAACCTGAAGGCGAATAGCCGAGGCAAGCGCATCGTCCTTGATATCGGATCGAAGACGATGCGCGTGCCTCTTGTTTTCGCATCGTCCTGAAAGCCGGCGACCCCCTTTCGGGACGATGCTTCGAACGATGCTTCGGGCCTCAGGCGGCGTCCTCGGAACGCTCCCCGTCGTCGAGGCCGAGCTCCTTGAGTTTGCGATAGAGGGTCGATCGGCCGATTCCGAGGCGGCGGGAGACTTCGGACATTCGGCCGCGGTAGAATTGCAGGGCGAAGCGGATCACCTCCGCCTCGACCGCTTCCATCGTCTTCATGTCGCCGGTGTCCTCGACGACGAGCGACATGGCGTGCGGATCGCGCACCTCGACGCGGACGATCTCCCGCACCGGTTCGAGACCGCCCGCGGGCAGGGAGGCCTGTGTCGGCAGCGGCGGGATGCGCACGTCGAAGCCCTCGACCTGCGCCGCGATCTGCGGAAATTCCGCCACCGTCAGCTCGTCGCCGTCCGCCAGCACGACCGCGCGGAACAGGGCGTTCTCCAGCTGGCGCACGTTGCCGGGCCAGGGATAGCGCGAGAGCAGCGCCATCGCCTCGGCCGTGATGCCGCGCAGGCGTTTGCCCTCTTCCGCCGCGAACCGCGCGCAGAACGAGCGCACGAGGTCCGGGATGTCCTCGCGCCGCGCCCGCAGCGGCGGCAGCGTCATGGGGAAGACGTTGAGGCGGTAATAGAGATCCTCGCGGAATTTGCCCTGCTTCACGAGGTCGAGCAGCGAGCGGTTGGTGGCCGAGATCAGGCGGATATCGACGCGCACGGCGCGCTTACCGCCGACGGGATCGACCTCTCCCTCCTGCAGCGCCCGCAGGAGCTTCACCTGGGCGTCGAGGGGCAGCTCGCCGATCTCGTCGAGGAACAGCGTGCCTCCCGAGGCCTCCACGAACTTGCCGACATGCTTCTCCGTGGCGCCGGTGAAGGCACCTTTCTCGTGACCGAACAGGGTCGATTCGACGAGGTTCTCGGGGATTGCCCCGCAATTGACGGTGACGAAGGACTTGCCGCGCCGGTCGCCCGAGCCCTGAATCGCGCGAGCCAGCACCTCCTTGCCGACCCCCGATTCGCCCTCGATCAGGACGGGAATGTTCGATTTCGCCGACCGCTCGGCCAGCCGGATCACCCGCTCCATGTCCGGGCTCTTCGAGGCGAGATCCTTGAAGCCGAGCGCGCCCGAGGCGCGGCGGCGCATCCGGCGCACCTCCTCCTCGAGCTGATCGACCCGCAGGGCGTTCTTGATCGAGACCTGGAGCCGTTCGGCACCGGCCGGCTTGACCACGAAATCGACGGCCCCCGCCCGCATGGCGTTCACCACCGCGTCGATGGAGCCGTTCGAGGTCTGCACGATGACGGGGGTATCGATGCCGCTCTTGCGCATCTCGGCCAGCACGCTCAGCCCGTCCATGCCGCCGGGCATGACGAGATCCAGCAGCACGACATCGACGCTCTCGCCGCCGCGCAGGAGGTTCAACCCGTCATGGCCGTTCTCCGCGATCTGTGCCTGGAAACCGAGGCGACGCACCATCGCCTCGGCGAGGCGACGCTGCACGGGATCGTCATCGATGATGAGAACGGTGGTCGACATGCGGGGCGCCTCGCTTTCCGCTCGAGCCGGCCGCGAGCCGACCCGGCCTCCAAGAGGAGACCAGCGGCGCATGGCGGCGGCTGTTTCGTTTCGAGGCACAGGGTCGCCCAAGAGCGTAAAGCGCCGCTTAACGACGCTCGAATTTAGCCCGCACGGCGCTTCCAACGACATGACGGCGCATCGAGGGGCGCGTTCCGTCGGCGCTCACGGAGCCGGGATTGCGCAGCGCGGTTGATCGTGACGGTCCTGCGCTCGATATCTGACCCTGGCCGCGCTGGCGCGCCCGATGCCGAAGCGGCGGTCCACCACGTCGAGGAAACAGTACATCATGTCGAGCCGAGCCGTTTTCGCCGCCCTGTCGCCGGACTTGCCGAGAGGGGCCGAGGAACTCGCGGCGGTGCGCGGCGCGCTGCAGGCGGCCGATCTCGGCGTGCTGCCGGAATGGGACCTCACCGACCTCTATCCGAGCATGGACGCGCCGGCCTTCCGCGACGATCTCGACCGGGCCGAGGCCGAGAGCCGGGCTTTCGCCGAACGCTACGCGGGCCGAATCGCCGAGATCGCGGCCGGGCCGGATGCCTCGTCCCTCCTCGGCGAGGCGGTGCGGACCTTCGAGCGGATCGAGGATCTGATGGGGCGGCTGATGTCCTATGCCGGTCTCGTCTATTCCGGCGACACGACGGACGAGACCCGCGCCAAGTTCTACGGCGACACCCGCGAGCGGCTGACCACGGCCTCGGGCGACCTGCTGTTCTTCGGCCTTGAGTTGAACCGCGTCGAGGATGCGGTGCTCGACGCGGCGATGACGGACGGGCCGCTGGCCCATTACCGGCCCTGGATCGAGGATCTGCGGCGCGAGAAGCCGCACCAGCTCGACGACCGCACGGAGAAGCTGTTCCTCGACAAGTCGGTGACCTCGAACGCCGCCTGGGACCGGCTGTTCAACGAGACGATCGCCTCGCTCCGCTTCTCGGTTCAGGGCGAGCGCATGACGCTGGAGCCGACGCTCAACAAGCTTCAGGACTCGGACGGGGCGGTGCGCCAGGAGGCGGCACAGGCGCTCGGCGAGACCCTGCGGGCGAATCTGCGCATCTTCACGCTGATCACCAACACGCTGGCCAAGGATAAGGAGATCTCCGACCGCTGGCGCGGCTTCAAGGACGTGGCCGATGCACGCCACCTCTCGAATCGCGTCGAGCCGGAGGTCGTGGCCGCCATGGTCGAGGCCGTGCGCGCGGCCTATCCGCGGCTCTCGCACCGCTACTACCGGCTCAAGGCCAAGTGGTTCGGTGTCGAGGCGCTGCCCTATTGGGACCGCAACGCGCCGCTGCCGAAGGTCGAGCAACGCACGATTCCCTGGGCCCAGGCCCGCGACACGGTGCTGGAGGCCTACGACGCCTTCTCACCGGATATGGCCGGCATCGCCAAAAAGTTCTTCGACGGCGGCTGGATCGATGCGCCGACCCGGCCCGGCAAGGCGCCCGGCGCCTTCGCGCATCCGACCGTGCCCTCCGCCCACCCCTATGTGCTGGTGAATTACCAGGGCAAGCCGCGCGACGTGATGACCCTCGCGCACGAACTCGGCCACGGTGTGCATCAGGTGCTCGCCGCCCCGAACGGTGCTCTGATGGCGCCGACCCCGCTGACGCTGGCGGAGACCGCGAGCGTCTTCGGCGAGATGCTGACCTTCCGGCGGCTGCTGGGCCAGACCACGGATCCGACCCAGCGCCGGGCGATGCTCGCGGCCAAGGTCGAGGACATGATCAACACGGTGGTGCGCCAGATCGCGTTCTACTCGTTCGAGCGGAAGGTCCACCTCGCCCGCGCCAAGGGCGAGCTGACGGCCGAGCAGATCAACGAACTCTGGATGTCGGTGCAGTCGGAAAGCCTCGGCCCGGCGATCACCCTCGATAAGGGCTACGAGCCGTTCTGGGCCTACATCCCGCACTTCATCCACTCGCCGTTCTACGTCTACGCCTACGCGTTCGGCGATTGTCTCGTGAACTCGCTCTACGGCGTCTACGCCCGCGCCGAGCCCGGCTTCGTCGAGCGCTACTTCGCCCTGCTCTCGGCGGGCGGCTCGAAGCCCTATGGCGAATTGCTGGAGCCGTTCGGACTCGACGCCAGCGATCCGGGCTTCTGGCAGATCGGCCTCGGGATGATCGAGGGGATGATCGCGGAGCTGGAGGCGATGGAAGAGAAATAGATCCACTACGTAGCACGGCGCAACGTTGACGGCATTCAGCGTTGCGGGCGATCTCTGTGCCTCCATAGGGGGTCCACATGAATACCAGTCACGCTGCATTTTTCGAACGGCCGGATGCTCGTCCCATCAGGGACGTTCTGAGCCGTCCGGAGATGCTTCCGCAATATGAGTTGCTTAGCAGGCTCGAGATCCCGGCGGTCCAGGCGGCTGTTTGGGAGATCGAGCCGATTATCGAAAAGCTCGATCCCGACATTCGGAATTATGCGATTCAGTCTGCTGGGGCACTGATCGGTGATCTTCTGACGGCCCGCGGGTTTCGGATTGCCCGGGATGCCCGTGGCGAGAAGCGCCGCGGACGCGTGCGGAAAGCACGGTTCGTGAAATCCGGCACGATCTGGGAGCTTCCTGCGGAGCCGGATAGCGGCCATCGGGACAAGGTCGCCAAGATCATGGAAGATGTCATGGTCCGCTACCGGTCAACGCTGACCGAGTTGGCGAAGTGAGCGCAGATCTCGAGGTATCGGACGCTGCCGAGCCCGAGTGGCTGACGGTCGAGGAGGTGGAGGACGCCCACGCCCGTCACCTTCGGATCTTCGGCGAAGCGGCGGGACTTCGTGATCGGGGGGCTCTCGAGTCGGCCGTCGGACGGCCGATCAACCGTTGGCGATACGAGCAAGCAGAACTTGCCGAGCTGGCGGCTGCCTACGCCTTCGGTGTCATCCGTAATCACCTCTTCATGGACGGCAACAAGCGGGCCGGTTTCATGGCGATGATGGGGTTCCTGTTGCTGAACGAAATCCCCTTCGAGCCAGACCCGGCAGAGGCGACGGCCATCATCCTCGGCCTCGCCGCGGGCGAGATCGATGAATCCGGCCTGACCCGCTGGATTCGCGACAACTGGCCGAAAGCGTAGCGCGGCCCGCGGCGCGCCGTCCCAGCGCCCTGGGCGCGAACCCCGGCAGCGCCTATCTCCGGTCGAGTCCCGATAGGAATCGATCCGAATCCATGGCCGAGACCGACCGCGAAGCCAACCGCTTCACCGCCCGCGCGAGCCGCTACGCCAGCGTCGGCGCCAATGTCGGAGGGGTGGCCGCGCGGATGGCGGCGGCGCGCCTGTTCGGCGGCAAGGACGGCGCGAGCCTCAACAACGCGGCGGCTTTGGCCCAGGCGCTCGGCGGCCTCAAGGGGCCAATCATGAAGGTGGCGCAGCTCCTCGCCACCGTGCCGGACCTGCTGCCGCCGGAATACGCGGCCGAACTGCAGAAACTACAGGCCGACGCGCCGCCGATGGGCGCGGCCTTCGTCAAGCGCCGGATGATGGCCGAACTCGGCGCTGACTGGCAGAGCCGCTTCGGCAGCTTCGATCTCAAGCCGGCCGCCGCCGCCTCGCTGGGGCAGGTCCACCGCGCGCAATCAAGGGATGGCACCCCACTCGCCTGCAAGCTCCAGTATCCCGACATGCAATCGGCGGTCGAGGCGGACCTCAAGCAGCTTCAGGTTGCCTTCGCGCTCCACCGGCGCATGAACTCCTGGCTCGACACCTCCGAGATCGCCACGGAGATCGGCGCGCGGGTGCGCGAGGAGCTCGATTACGGTCGCGAGGCCAAGCATGCCGCCCTCTATGGCGACGTGCTCAAGGACATCGCTTCCGTTCGGGTGCCGGCAGTGCATTCCGACCTCTCGACGAAGCGTCTTCTCACCCTCGGCTGGCTGGAGGGCGAAAAGATCCTGAGCTTCGCGCAGAGCCCGATCGAGATCCGCAACCGAATCGCCCAGGCGATGTTCCGGGCGTGGTGGCATCCCTTCAGCCGCGCTGCCGTGATCCACGGCGATCCGCATCTCGGCAACTACACCGTCTTCTCCGAAGGCGGCGAAGCGCAGGGCATCAACCTGCTCGATTACGGCTGCGTGCGCATCTTCCATCCCCGCTTCGTCGGCGGTGTGGTGGATCTCTACCGCGGCCTGCTGGAAGACGATCGCGCGCGGGTCGTCCATGCCTACGAAGTATGGGGCTTCAAGAAGCTCGACAACGAAACCATCGACATCCTCAACATCTGGGCCCGCTTCATCTACGGCCCGCTGCTGGAGGATCGCACCCGCACCGTCGCCGATGGGATCGATCCCGGCGCCTACGGGCGGCGCGAGGCCTTCTCCGTGCATCAGGCGCTCAAGGAGAAGGGTCCCGTCACGGTTCCACAGGAATTCGTGTTCATGGATCGGGCCGCGGTCGGGCTCGGCGCGGTCTTCCTGCACCTGCGCTCCGAACTCAATTACCACCAATTGTTCGAGGCCGAGATCGAACGCTTCTCGCTCGACACGCTTTCCGAGCGGCAGGGGGCGGCGCTGGCCGCGGTGGGATTGCCCGATCCGGCGTGACAAAAGCCGGCTCACGACATGTGAACCTCAGCGTCAAGCTGATTGCTCGCGGATAAGCGTTGCGCTAAATCCGCGCGTGACAAGCAAAACGATACCAGGGAACGGGCGCGCAATGGCGGACACGAAGACCCTCACCGGCCTGCACTACAGCCCGGCGATGGACGAGAAGACCCACGAGCAGACCTATCGGGGCTTCGTCCGCTTCGTCGAGATCGGTACCGTCACGGTGTTGTGCTGGGTGGCGGCTCTCGCCATCGGCGGCGTGCACGAAGCGTGGGTGACGGCGATCATCGGCGTGCTGGTCTCCTGGGTGGCCGCGGCCATCGGTGCCTTCGTCCCCGCCATCGGCTGGAAGGCCCAAGCTTTCGTCTTCGCCGCACTCCTCGCGATCCTCTTCCTGAGCTGAGGATCGAGACTTCCGGGCCGACTCCTCGAGTCGGCCTTTTCCAGATCTGAACTTCCCAGCAAGCTCGGATACCGGCACGCCGAAAGGCGGCTGTAAGAACGGGAGCAACTGATGCGTATTGCCGTCTTGACGGAGACGGACCCGATAGAACCACGGGTCGCGGCCGTCCCAGAAACGGTCAAGAAGTTCATCGGTCTGGGGTCCGATGTCGTCGTGCAATCGGGGGCCGGTGCCAAGGCCGGCGTTCCCGATGGCGAGTACGAGGCCGCCGGCGCCAAGATCGCCGGGAGCGCCGAGGAGGCTCTCTCCGGCGCCGACCTCGTCCTGAAGGTCCGCCGTCCGAACGCCGAGGAACTGGGCAAGATCCAGAAGGGCGCCACGGTCATTGCGATCATGGACCCCTACGGCCACGAGGACGAGCTGAAGGCCGCCGCCGAGGCGGGTGTCAACACCTTTGCCATGGAGTTGATGCCCCGAATCACCCGCGCGCAGGTGATGGACGTCCTCTCCTCCCAAGCGAACCTCGCCGGCTACCGCGCCGTGGTCGATGGCGCTGCCGAGTACGGCCGCTCCCTGCCGATGATGATGACCGCCGCCGGTACCGTTCCGGCCGCGCGCATCTTCATCATGGGCGTCGGCGTCGCCGGCCTCCAGGCCATCGCCACCGCCCGCCGCATGGGTGCCGTGGTGACGGCCACCGACGTGCGGCCCGCCACCAAGGAACAGGTCGAATCGCTCGGCGCGAAGTTCGTCGCCGTCGAGGACGACGAGTTCAAGCAGGCCGAGACCTCCGGCGGCTACGCCAAGGAGATGTCGGCCGAGTATCAGAAGAAGCAGGCGGAGCTGGTCAAGGGCCACATCGCCAAGCAGGACATCGTCATCACCACGGCGCTGATTCCCGGCCGGCCCGCGCCGAAGCTCGTCTCCGAGGAGATGGTCGCTTCGATGAAGCCCGGCTCGGTGCTCGTAGACCTCGCGGTCGAGCGCGGCGGCAACGTTGCCGGCGCCAAGGCGGGTGAAATCGTCACCGTCGGCAACGGCGTGAAGATCGTCGGCCACGTCAACGTGCCGGGCCGCCTCGCAGCCACGGCGTCGAGCCTCTACGCCCGCAACCTCTATGCCTTCGTCGAGACCCTGATCGACAAGGAATCGAAGGCGCTGGCGGTGCAGTGGGACGACGAACTCGTCAAGGCCACCAATCTGACCCGCGACGGTCAGGTGGTCCACCCCAACTTTCAGCCCAAAGCCTGATCGGTCGCGGAGGATCTCACCATGGCAACCCCCCTTCCGCCCGTCTCGCCTGCAGAGCAGGCCCAGGCCGCTGCGTCGGCCGCACGCGCCGCGGCTGACATCGCCCATCAGAACGCCGCCCAGGCGCAGTCGATCGCCGACTCGCTCGGTCACGGCATCGCCGCCGCCACCCACGGCGCCGTCGATCCCACGGTGTTCCAGCTCGCGATCTTCGTGCTCGCGATCTTCGTCGGCTACTACGTCGTCTGGTCGGTGACGCCGGCCCTGCACACACCGCTGATGTCGGTGACCAACGCGATCTCGTCGGTCATCATCGTCGGCGCACTCCTGGCGGCCGGCGTGCCGCTCATCGAGAAGGGCACCGGCTGGGCCCGCTTCTTCGGCTTCATCGGTATCGTCCTCGCCTCCGTGAATATCTTCGGCGGCTTCCTCGTGACCCAGCGCATGCTCGGCATGTACAAGAAGAAGGCCTGAGGCGATGTCGGAAAACGTCTCATCCCTTCTCTACATCGTCGCCGGCGTCCTGTTCATCATGGCGCTGCGGGGACTCTCGCACCCCACCACGTCGCGACAGGGTAACCTGTACGGCATGATCGGCATGGCGCTCGCCGTGCTCACCACCCTGGTCGGCCATCCGCCGGCGGGAATCGGCGCCTGGATCCTGGTGCTGCTCGGCCTCGGTATCGGTGGCGGCGCGGGCGCCGTGATCGCCAAGCGGGTGCCGATGACGGCGATGCCGCAGCTCGTCGCGGCCTTCCACTCCCTCGTCGGCCTCGCCGCCGTGGCGGGTGCGGCGGCAACGCTCTACGCCCCCCAGGCGGTCGGCATCCTCGAGAACGGCCACATCCACAAGGAGTCGCTGTTCGAGATGGCGCTGGGCGCGGCGATCGGCGCGATCACCTTCACCGGTTCGGTCATCGCCTTCGCCAAGCTCGACGGGCGCATGTCCGGCAAGCCGATCATGCTGCCGCAGCGGCACGCCATCAACATCGCCCTGGGCATCGCCCTGGTGGTGCTGATCGCCGTGTTCATCGGCAACGAGAGCAAGCTGGTCTTCTGGCTGATCGTGCTCCTGTCCTTCACCCTCGGCGGGCTTCTCATCATCCCGATCGGCGGCGCGGACATGCCGGTCGTCGTCTCGATGCTGAACTCCTACTCGGGCTGGGCGGCGGCCGGCATCGGCTTCACCCTGGGCAACCTCGCGCTCATCATCACGGGCTCGCTGGTCGGCTCCTCGGGCGCGATCCTGTCCTACATCATGTGCAAAGCGATGAACCGGTCGTTCATCTCGGTCATCCTCGGCGGCTTCGGCGGTGATTCCGCCGCTGCGGCCGGTGGCGGCCAGGTCGAGACGCGTCCCGTCAAGCAGGGCTCGGCCGACGATGCGGCCTACATCATGAAGAACGCCGAGCGCGTCATCATCGTGCCGGGCTACGGCATGGCGGTCGCCCAGGCCCAGCATAGCCTCCGCGAGATGGTGGACATGCTGAAGAAGGAAGGCGTGGAGGTGAAGTACGCCATCCACCCGGTGGCGGGCCGCATGCCGGGGCACATGAACGTGCTCCTGGCCGAAGCTAACGTGCCCTACGACGAGGTGTTCGAGCTGGAAGACATCAACGGCGAGTTCCCGCAGGCCGACGTGGCCTTCGTGATCGGCGCCAACGACGTCACCAACCCGGCCGCCAAGACCGACAAGGCCTCGCCGATCTACGGCATGCCGATCCTCGACGTGGAGAAGGCCAAGACCGTCCTCTTCATCAAGCGCGGCATGGGCTCGGGCTATGCCGGCGTCGAGAACGAGGTGTTCTTCCGCGACAACACGATGATGCTGTTCGGAGACGCCAAGAAGGTTGTCGACTCGATCGTCAAGAACCTCTGACCGGCCCAAACGACGGGCAGCGCGGCGGGGCGGGCGAGCAATCGTCCGCCCCGCTGTCGTTTGCGGGGCGCAGTCTTCGGGCACGGAAACGGCTATGGTCGGCCGCGTGACCGCCGCCATGCTCATCGATCCCTCCTCGGACCTCCCGCGTCCGTTCCTCGACGTCACCGCCTCGGCGCTCGGGCGGCCCTGGCGCGAGCGCTGCGGCGATCCGGGTCTCCAGGCACTCGCCGTGACGATGACGCAGGCCTATGGCCTGCCGGATCTGCTCGCCCGCGTCCTCGTCGGGCGCGGCGTGCGGCCGGCAGAGGCGGACGCCTACCTCGCCCCGCGCCTGCGCGACCTGATGCCGGATCCATCGGTGCTCGTGGAAATGGAAGCGGCGGTCGAGCGGCTGGCCCATGCCGTGCGCGCCCGCGAAGCGGTGGCGATCTTCGGCGATTACGACGTGGACGGGGCGGCGAGCGCGGCTCTGCTCGCCGACTATCTCCGGGCGCTCGGCGTACCGGTGCGCATCCACATCCCCGACCGCATCACGGAAGGATACGGCCCCAATGTCGGCGCCGTCACGACCCTGCGGGAGGAGGGCGCGGGCCTACTCGTTTGCGTCGATTGCGGTACCGCCGGCCACGAGCCGTTGGCCGCTGCCGCTTCTCTGGGCCTCGACGTGATCGTGCTCGACCACCACGGCGCGCCGGAAGAGCTTCCGCAGACGCGGGCCCTGGTCAATCCGAACCGTCTCGACGACCTGTCCGGCCTTGGCCATCTCTGCGCGGCGGGCGTGGTGTTCATGACCCTCGTCGCACTGGCCCGTCGGCTGCGGCGGGACGGCGTCTTCGCGACATCCGCCGAGCCACGCCTCACCGACTTCCTCGACCTCGTGGCGCTTGCCACCGTCGCCGACGTGGTGCCGCTCACCGGGCTCAACCGAGCCTTCGTCGTCCAGGGGCTCGCGGTGATGCGCGGGCGCGGGCGGCCGGGACTTGCGGCTCTGCTCGACGCGGCCGGACTGAGCGAGCCACCCGAAGCGTGGCATCTCGGCTTTCTCGTCGGGCCGCGCATCAATGCCGGCGGGCGGATCGGCGATGCCGGTCTCGGCGCGCGGCTGCTCACCACCGCCGACCCCATGGAAGCCCGTCGCATCGCCGAGGAACTCGATCGGCTCAACCGCGAGCGGCAGGCCATCGAGGCGCAAGCGGTCGCCGAGGCCGAGGCCGAGATGGATGCCCACCTCACCCGCGATCCGGACCGTCCGGTCCTGATCGCCGCCTCGCCCGAATGGCATCCCGGCATCGTCGGCCTCATCGCCGCCCGGCTCAAGGAGCGGTTCGGCCGGCCGGCTTTCGCCTTCGCGGTCAAGCCCGACGGCAGCGCCGTCGGCTCCGGCCGATCGGTCGTCGGTGCGGATCTCGGCGGTGCCGTGCGCAGCGCGGTCGAGGCGGGGCTCGCGGTCAAGGGCGGCGGGCATGCCATGGCCGCGGGCGTCACCCTCCCGCCGGGAGGCCTCGCCGCCTTCGGGGAGAGCCTCACCCAGGATCTCGTCGAGGCCGTCGGCCGGGCCCGCGCCGCCGAGGCGCTGTTGATCGACGGCACCGTGAGTGCCGGCGGGGCGACTGCCGAGCTGGTGCGCCTGATCCAACGGGCCGGGCCGTTCGGGCAGGGGGCGCCCGAGCCGGTGATGGCCTTGCCCCGCCATCGCATCGTCGATGCCGGGATCGTCGGCAACGGGCATGTCCGCGCCCGCCTCGTCAGCGGGGACGGGCAAGCGGTCGGCGCGATCGCGTTCCGCGCCGCGCAGGGACCGCTGGGGGTCGCCCTGCTCGGCGGGATCGGCCGGAGCTTCCACGTCGCCGGAACCCTCTCGTGCGACCGCTGGCGCGGTGCGGAGCGGGCCCAGGTGCGAATCTGCGACGTGGCGCCCTGTGGATAGAAATTGGGCCAAGCAGATCGGTTGACACCCGATCGCACCCTAATCATAAGGGCCTCGCCCACCGCGCGAGACATGCGGTGACCCGGTTTGGGGGAATGTCCCGAGCGGCAAAGGGGGCGGACTGTAAATCCGCTGCGTAAGCTTCGTAGGTTCGAGTCCTACTTCCCCCACCAAACTTCACGTTGCACAATCGCAGCCGATCACTTCGTCGCCTGCCGAGGCTTTCGGCCTGCGGCGGCTGCGTAAAAAATTGCGCCTGTTCTGCCTGATCGCGGGGGGGGGGCGGCAAGCAAGCTGAGCGCTCCCAGAAATGCAACCTGCAGAGAATGCGCGCTGCTGCGTTCCCTTCGCCGTGCGGCACGATTCTATTAGCAGCTAAGCGCTTTCGTGGGCAAAATTAGCGTGTGTTAGTTCGGTTCGGGCTCGAGTGCGCTAAGTTGCCGCAACAGGCCAAGGAAACCCAGTGCCAAACCCGCTCGTCCGCAAGCTGGAAAATTTCATCCGCCTTACTTCCGAAGAGAAGCAAGCGTTGGAGAAGATCGCTCAGCCGACACGAAGGCTCGGACCGCGTGAGGACGTGGTCGGCGATGGCGACTGGCCGCGTCATATCAATGTCGTGCTCGAAGGCTGGGCCTGCCGCTACAAGCAACTCGAGGACGGGCGCCGTCAGGTCATCTCGATCTTCCTGCCCGGTGATCTGTGCGATCCGCATGTCTTCGTTCTGCGGAAGATGGATCACTCGCTTGGCACGCTGACCTCGGTGGTGGTCGCCGAGATTTCGGAATCCGCCATACGGGAGATCGCCCTGCAATACCCGCGCGTGGCGGAGGCGTTGTGGTGGGAAATGCTCGTGACGGCGGCGATTCAGCGCGAATGGACCGTTAGCCTCGGTCAGCGGCTGGCGACCGAGCGGCTCGGACATCTGTTTTGCGAACTGTTCCTTCGCCTTCGCGCTGTCGGAATGACGAACGACACGAGTTGCGAATTCCCCATAACCCAGGCCGATCTCGGGGATGCGATGGGGCTTTCTACCGTGCACATCAACCGCACTCTCAAAGAATTGCGGGCGGCGGGCTTGATCCGCCTGCGTGGCCGACAGTTGACGATACCAGACTTTTCAGCACTCCAAGCCACTTCACTATTCGACTCGTCTTATCTGCATTACGAGCGCGATCCATTCAGCCAGAACGAGGATTAAAGATCGGCCGTTGGCCGATTTATCGTACTGAGATCAGCGAACGGCTAAGTCATGAACCGAGATCCGCGCGATACACGCATTGAGGAGTTGGAGGCCGAGAATCGGCGGTTGCGCCGCTTCCTCGATGAGACGGGCCTGCCGGCCGAGCTGCGCCACAAGGTACGCAATACGCTTTCCATGCTGCGGGCGATCATCCGTCGCTCCGCCGAGACCAGCGACTCACTGGAAACCTATGTCGCCCATCTCGATGGGCGGCTCGACGCGCTCGCCCGCGTGCTCAATGCCCTGATGCGCAGCGTACCCGAAGGGATCACCTTGCATTCCCTCGTCGCGGACGAGCTGCTGGTTCATCTCGCGCGCGAGGGTGAGCAGGTCGCGATTTCCGGCCCGAGCCTCCTTCTGTGTCCAGGCGCGGCGGAGGTGATCGCCATGGCCATCCACGAACTGGCCGTGAATGCCGTCGAACACGGCGCCCTGACCGTGCCCCAGGGCCGCATCCACGTGGGTTGGACGCTGTCGCCGCCGACCGGGCCGTCCGGATCCCGCCCGCAATTGACCTTTGTCTGGGAAGAGAGTGGTCTGGCAAACCTCCCACCGGCGCCGTCTCACTGCGGCTTCGGCACCGAAGTGCTCACACGCAGCCTTCGTTATGAATTGAAGGCGGAGACGACCCTCACTTTCGAGCCGCATGGACTGCGCTGTACGATCAGCCTGCCGCTGCCGTCTCAGATCACTGTGGTCGAAGACGACGAATAGAACCGCGTCCCCGAACGCGCTGCGTGTCACGGCAACCGGCCCGATCTGCGGCCCGCCGGGTACACCGTTACATTGTCCACTCACCATTCCTCGATCACGCACTGTGCCAAGCGGGGCCGGGGTAGCCGCGCGACGGATCGACGGGTAGTTAACATCCGGATGCTTTCCTGGAGGCATCGCCCGTCACGAGCCACGGATCCCGCCCAGCGAATGCATGCCCGGATGAACTGCCTGCTGCGTTCGCCGGTTTTTGGTGGCGTTCTTCTAAGTGTCGCGGCGCTGGTCCTTCTACCGCAGCCGGCGGCCGCTTTCGACCTGTTCGGCTTGTTCGGCTCGGATGAGGAGCCGCCAGCTCCGAGCGCGACGGCGCTGCCCTATAGCCTGCGGATCACCGGCACCGACGACTCGGACATTCTTCGTGCCCTGCAGGACACCTCGACGCTCTACCGCCTGCGCCAGGAGGCGCCGCCGGACGGGGAGGGGCTGGTGCGGCGCGCCGAGGCCGATCTGCGCCGCCTGACCGATGTGCTCTCGGGTTACGGCTACTATCAGGGCACCGTCTCGATCCGCATCGACGGAGTCCCGGTCGGTGGCGAGGCCTCGCTCGTTGCCGCCTCACGCGCAGCGGAGAACGCGCGCGCTCGCACGCTCGTGCCGGTCAAGATCGCGGTCGATCTCGGTCCCGCCTACGCCCTGCGCACCGTGAACGTCATCGACCCTCGCGGCCGTCCGTTCTCGGACGAGGTGCTGCCCGAGCGCTTCACCCGCACCGGCGACGACGTTCCGGCTCGCTCGGCGACCGTGCTCGCCCGCGAGGCGAAGATCGTCGATCGCTTCCGCGCCCTCGGCCACCCCTTCGCCAAGGCCGTGACGCGCGATCCCGTCGTGGACGACGCGGCCCACGTTATGGACGTGACCTTCACGATCGATCCCGGGCCGATGGCCGGCCTCGGCGAGGTCTCGGTGAAGGCGACCGACGGCATCGATCCGGCGGTGATCCGCTCGTTCATCTATTCCGAGCCCGGCGATCCCTACTCGCCGAAGGCGGTCTCCGACATCCGTCGCTCAGTCGCCCGCATCGAGGGCCTCGGTCCGGTCCGCGTGCGCGAGGGCGAGAGCCTCGATGCACAGGGCAACCTGCCGATCTTCGTCGAGGTGAGCGAGCGCGAGCGCAACCTCATCGGTGTCTCGGCGCGCTACTCCACCGTCGATGGGCCGGGCGTGCGCGCCTACTACGCCAACCGCAACCTCTGGGGCGGCGGCGAGACGCTGCGGCTCGACGCCGACATCTACTATCTCGGACTCGGCTTCGATCCGTTCGCGACCCAGCGCAAGCTTGCCGGCATCGACACGACCGGCCTCGGCGGGCGCCTCTCGGCGACCTTCGTGAAGCCGGCACTCGGCGGCACCCGCAACGACCTGCTGGCGAACGTCTTCGTCACCCGCGAGGTGCAGCAGAGCTACTTCGTGGACGCGGCCGGGGCCTCAGTCGCGGTCCGCCACCGCTTCTCCGACACCTTCTCGGCCCAGATCGGCCTCGACGGGCAGGTCGGCCGCTCCAAGGATGCCATCGGCACTGTCGATTACCGCCTGATCGGCGTGCCGGTCTCGGTGACCTACGACTCGACCGACAGCCTGCTCGATCCCACCGAGGGTTTCCGCGTGATCGCCTCGGCCGCGCCCTATCCCGGCTTCCTCGGCTCGGATCCGGGCATCTTCGTCGCGAAGGCTCAGGGCTCGACCTATTACGCGCTCGATGACGAGGCGAAATACGTGCTCGCCGGGCGCGTCGGCTTCGGCTCGGTCTCGGGCGCCCGCCTCGATGAGATTCCCGACAATTTCCGCTTCTTCGCCGGTGGCGGCGGCTCGGTGCGCGGCTTTGCCTTCCGCACCCTCGGGCCCCGCGGCCCGTTCAACCTGCCGATCGGCGGGCGCAGCTTGCTCGAGGCTTCGATCGAGGCCCGCATCAAGATCACCGACACGATCGGCATCGTGCCCTTCTTCGACGCGGGCACCGCCTTCGCCTCGACGCTGCCGGATTTCGATGAGCGTATCCGCAAGGCGGCGGGCATCGGCCTGCGCTACTACACCGGCATCGGTCCAATCCGCGCCGACCTCGCTTTCCCGCTCGACCGGATCAAGGGAAACCGCGAGCTGCCGGCCGCCCTGTACATCAGCCTCGGACAGGCGTTCTGAATGGCGTTTTCTGCTCGCGGACGACACCGTCGCAGCCCGGCCGCCACGGCGGGCGAGGGGCGGAGCCGAGCCTACGGCCGAGCGGTGTTCGCGGCCGCGTTCCTGTCGATCGCACTGCTTTTTGCCGCATTCATCACCACCGACGACACCCGCGCTGCCGATGGCGAGAAGACGGTGCTCGGCGGTCTGCTGTCGAAAGCGCTGTCGACGCCCTCGTCGCAGGTCACGATCGGCGCCGTCGATGGCGCCCTGTCCTCGGATGCCACGATCCGCGATGTGGTCATCAGCGATTCCGACGGCCCGTGGCTGAAGCTCGACCGCGCTCGCCTGATCTGGCGGCGCCTCGCCCTTCTGTCCGGCCGGCTCGAAGTCGATACCCTCGAGATCGGCCGGCTCGAAGTGCTGCGCAAGCCGGTGCCCGGCCCGACGCCGGCCGAGGCCGAGCCCGATGGAAGCCTGCTGCCGGACCTGCCGGTGAAGGTCGAGATCAAGAGCTTCGCGCTGGCCGAACTGGTGCTGGGCGAGAGCATCGCGGGCCAGCCGGCGCGGCTCGCGGGCGATGGCAAGGCGAAGCTTGGAAACCCGTCCGAGGGGCTCGACGTCAGCGCGGATTTCCGCCGCCTCGATGCGGCCGGACGCTTCATCGCCCGTCTGCTGTTCGTGCCCAAGGGCGAGCGCCTGGAGGTGAAGGCGAGCCTCGTCGAGCCGGAGGGCGGCCTGCTCTCGAAGGCGGCGAACCTTCCCGGCACGCCGCCGATCAACTTCGATCTCGACGGTCGCGGCACCCTCGATTCCTTCAACGCCCGCCTCGACTTCGATGCCGGCCCGGAGATCGGTGCGAAGGGCGGCGCGCGCCTCTCGCGCATCGGCACCGATCGGCGCCTGAGCCTCGACCTGACCTCGCGCATCGAGGGCCTGGTGCCGGGCCCGGCTGCGGCGATCTTCTCCGGCGAGACCAAGCTCGACGGCGGCATGGCTTTCTCCGACACGGGGGCGTTCCGCATCGACCGGCTCGACCTCGCCTCGCGCACCGCACGGCTCGCAATCGGCGGCGCCCTGACCGCCGACCGGGTCGCGGATTTCACGATCTCGGCCCGCACGGTCCCGACCGAGGGCGGTGTCACCAAGGCGGCGGATGCCGAGCTGGACACTCTCGTCTTCGACGGAAATCTGAAGGGGCCGCTCTCCTCGCCGCGGGTGAAGGGCAATCTCAAGGCGGCCGGCCTGCGCACCAGCGAATCGAGCCTGGAGCGGATCGATGCCGTTCTGAACGTCGAGCCGACGGGCGCCGACAAGGCGCAGCGCTTCAGCATCACCGCCGATGCGGCCGTGGAGGGCCTCCGCCTCGCCGATCCGGCGCTCCGCCGCGCTGTCGGCAGCCGGGCCAAGCTGACCCTGCGCGCCGCTGCGGGCTCGGACGGCGTCCTGGACGTCACGACCCTGACCGTCGAATCCGATACGGCCCGCGCCGCCTATGCCGGACGGATCGGGCAGAACACGCTGGCCGGCACGCTCGAGGCAGCTTTGTCCGATGCCGGCGCTTTCTCGGGCATCGCGGGACGGACCCTGGCCGGCCGTCTCGATGCCAAGGCGATCCTGAGCGGAGATCCCGCCCGCAAGGCTCTCTCCGCTGACCTCGATCTGCGCGGCGGCGGTCTCGTACTCGGCGACGCGACCGCCGACCGGCTTGTCGGCCGCGCTCCGTCGCTCACGGGGCGCGTCTCGCAGACCTATGACGGCTACGGTTTCGAGCGCCTGCGCTTCGAGGGCGCGGGGTTCGTCGCGACCCTCCAGGGACAGGCGAACGCCAAGATCGCAGACGTCGGCGCCCGCGTCGATCTCAAGACGCTTTCCGCCTTCGATGAGCGCCTCTCCGGGCCGGCGAGCGCCGATGCGCGGCTGACGGGCTCCCTGCTCAAGCCCGCCTTCACCGCCGCGCTCCGCGCACCCGAAGTGAGCGCCAACGGGCGTCCGATCCGGGATCTGCGCCTCGACGCGGCGCTGAACGACCTGCGCGATGCCCTCGACGGCACCCTGCGCATGACCGGCGACATCGCCGGCAAGCCGCTGCGGGCCGAGGCCCACATCGCCCGGCCGAACCGCAGCGACTACGCCCTCGACCGGCTCGCCTTCGCCCTCGGTTCCGTCTTGGCGGACGGACAGGCGGTCGTGAACGCCGACAGCCTCCTCGCCGAGGGCGCCTTGACGGTCCGTGCCGGCGATCTCGGAGACCTGTCGCCGCTTGCCCTCGCGCCCATGGGCGGCAGTCTCGATGCGGCGGTGACCCTTTCCCGCGTGGGCGGACGCCAGGACGCGACGGTCCGCGCGACGGGCACCAGCCTGCGCTACGACACGTTCGGTCTTGCCAAGCTCGACGCGGATCTCACCGGCCGCGACCTGCGGGCCCATCCGGTCATCGACGGCCATGCCGACGTCGGGCGGCTCGTCACGGCGGGCCAGAGCATCGATACGGTGCGGCTCACCGCCAACGGCACCGCGGCGGCGAGCGACATCACCCTCACTGCCCAAACCCGCGGCTTCGCCCTCGACGGTGCCGCGCGGCTGATCCCGGCCGAGCGCACGCGGATCGAAATTGCCCGGTTCTCGGCGCAGCGCGGCGGCGACCGTCTGGCACTGGCCGGCCCCGCCGCGATCATCCTCGATGGTGGCTCGGCGCTGATCGAGAATCTGGTGGTTGCCGCCGGCTCCGGCCGGGTCAGCATGCAGGGGCGAGTCGGGTCCGATCTCGACCTCAAGCTCGGCATCCGTGCCCTGCCGCTGTCGCTCGCGCGGATCGCGAGCCCAAGCCTTGCCTTGTCCGGCACGCTGGAGGGTGAGGCCGACCTGCGCGGGACCGCCGCGCGGCCGGAGGGGCGCTACGCCCTCACCGTCGCCGGCCTCGTGACGCCCGAAACCCGCAAGGCCGGCCTGCCGCCGATCACCGCGCAGGCGAGCGGCCGGCTCAATGACGGCGCGGCCAGCATCGACGGGCGGTTCTCGTCCGGACGCGGCGCTGACGTAACGGTGACGGGCACAGTGCCGGTCGAAGCCGGCAGCGGGCTGAATCTCCGCGCCCGAGGCAACCTCGACGCGGCGCTGGCCAATTCGATGTTGAGCGCGAGCGGGCAGCGGGTTGCCGGCCGAATCGTGCTCGATGCGGGCGTGACCGGTACGGTCGCGGCGCCGAAGGTGGAAGGCTCCGCGACGCTTTCGGGGGGCAGCGTCACCGATCCGCTCAACGGCATCCGCATCACCGACATCCAGGGCCGGGTGACCGGCCGCGGCGACACCATCGTCATCGAGCGGCTGACGGCGGCGACCCGTAATGGCGGGCGCCTTTCCATGGACGGGCGCGTCGCCGTGGAACCGGCCTCCGGCTTTCCCGGCACGCTCCGCATCACCGCCGACCGGGCCGAACTGGTGTCGAGCCCGCTGATGACAGCGGTCTCGAGCCTGAACCTCGCTCTATCGGGGCCGCTGGCCCGCAAGCCGACCATCAAGGGCCGGATCGATGTCGTCTCCATCGACGTGTCGGTGCCCGACCGCCTGCCCGCCACGGTGCAGCCACTGCCGGGCATCCGCCGGGTGAACGTGACGCCTGAGGTGCGCGAGCGCCTCGCCAAGCGGGCCGAGCGCAGGGCGCAGATCGAGGCGGCCGGCCGCCGGAAGAAGGCGGCCCCGCCCTTCGACGCCGGTCTCGACGTGATCGTGAGCGCGCCGAGCCGCATCTTCGTGCGCGGGCGCGGCATCGACGCGGAACTCGGCGGCGAGTTGCACGTCACCGGCTCCTCGCGCGACCCGCAGGCCAACGGCGACTTCTCCCTGCGGCGCGGCGTATTCAGCCTCGGCGGCCAGCGCCTCGACTTCACCCGCGGCCGGGTGTTCTTTGCGGGCGACATCGCCCAGCCCGATCTCGATTTTGCCGCCGAGACCAAGGCCGCCGACGTCACCGCCCGTGTCGCGGTCACCGGCCCTGCGGCGCAGCCCATCTTCGCGCTCTCCTCCGATCCCAGCCTGCCGCAGGACGAGATCCTCTCGCGCATCCTGTTCAAGAAGGCGGCAGCCGGGCTCTCGGCGTTCCAGGCGCTGCAACTGGCCCAGGCCGTGGCGCAGCTTTCCGGCGGGGCAGGGGGCCCCGATGTGTTCGAGGCGGCCCGCAAGGGGCTCGGCCTCGACAGCCTCGATGTCTCGACGGGCGCGAGCGGCGGCCCGGCGGTCGGCGCTTCGCGCTACATCAACGACCGCATCAGCGTCGGCGTGAAGGCCGGCGCCAAGCCCGCCGACACCGCCGCGACGATCAACTACGACGTGACGCGGCGGATCAAGCTGAACGGTGAGGCCGGCAGCGACGGCCGCACCTCGGTCGGCGTCGGCGCGGAATGGGAGTGGTAGGCGCGCTTGCGAGCGTCGGCGAAGCGGCCCGAGACGTCATGAGCTGCGAACCAAAGGGAGCGAGCATGAGGCGGGCTTTCACCCACGCGTCCGGATTGTCCCTCGCTCTTTTGCTCGTCAGCGCTGCCGCGACCAGCGGAGAGTTCACGGATCCGGCGACAGGCTTCTCGGTGACCGTGCCGGACGGCTTCGCCATCCGACCGCCGCGCCAGGACACCAACCACGAAACCCTGGTCGACATCGTTAGCCTGACCGGGCAGCCGCCGGTCGCGGGACGCAGCGAAGCGCTTTGTGCGGCCGGGTTCAGACGGAATCCGAAGGGCGCGATTGCCTCACAGGACGCGTTGAACGCCCTGCCGGCCCTTCGAAACCGGGTCGCCGAAGCCCGACAGGTTCTGAATGGTCAAGGCCTAAAGACGGAGACCGTCGAGCCGATCCATAGCCGCGACTTCGCCGGGTTCGAGATCGTCTCAATCCCGACGACCGGGCCCGACCACCGCAACGTCCGCATCTACATGGCGATCATGGACCGCGTCATCGGCCGAACGGACATCGTCTGCGCGACGACGAAGCAGGCTCTGCCGAGCGCGCTGCCGGTTTTTCGCGCGATACGCGACGGCACGCGTCCGCCCACACGGTAGGGGTCCGGTCGCATCGGTGCCCGAACGGTTCGCGATGCCGTCGTCGGTCAACTTGAAAGAGCCCGGCGCCGTCACGGCGCCGGGCTTTGCCGACGGGAGGCGTCCTACGGCTCCTTGAAGCCGTATTCCGGCACGCCCTCGTCGTTGCCGTAATACTTGTAGGGCAGACACTTGCCGGAAAGATTCATCTTCATCCGGTCGCCCTTGTTGTTGGGCTCGCGCTCCATCGTCATGTTGAAGTCGATCGCCGACATGATGCCGTCGCCAAATCCTTCCTGGATCAGCCTTTTCCAGGTGGTGCCATAGACCATCACCAGCTCGTAGAAGCGGTAGATCAGCGGGTCGGTCGCCGGGCGACCTGCCCGAAGAAGACGGCGGATGGCATCGCATAGGTGTCGCCGGCGATGACGCATTTGGATCGAAGCACGATCCGCTTGACCACGTGAGCCGCGGTGACCGGTGGTGCGTAGCCGCTCGCGGCCGGCTGGAAACCGCCGGATGTGCCCCAAAGCGTTCCCTCGGAGCGGGTCGGTGACCAAGCCTTGTCGGGATGCCCGGGACCGTACTGTCCGGTGACGTGTTCGCCCCTGCTCGTACAATACGTTTAAGTAATAGATTTAATCCTGATTAAAAGTCTGGCTCTGTGCAAATTTATTGCAATATCCAAGATGTGTTTTCGCGCACTTGGCTTTCGATATCGGGTTTATATTTAAGCAATGCGCCTCTTGTTTGGGCCACGCTCTGCAAGACAGGAGAATTTGTTGTTTCGTGGATTAAGCCGCGCGCTGGGTCTTCTTGTTGCCGTCGCCGTCACCCTCCTGCCGACGTCGGCGCTGGCTCGGCGCACGATGGATCTCCAAGGCCCCGCCGATCCGCATCGGATGTACTGCGACATCGTCGTGAAACGTCCCGGCGGAAACCCGACCCAGGACATGACCGGCTCGATCGGTCACGCAAAAAGCCATCAGAGCGGCGGCGGTCGAGCGAACCCGCTGATCTGTTATCTCCCCGGGACACGCTGACCGCAGCGCAATGCGACGTGGATGGAGGGCGCGACAGTTTGCCGGAAGCACAGCCAGTCTTGATTGATTGATTTCAGTCGAAGGCCGATCGGACGCGAAGTGCGGCGGCGCATATTCAGAATAGGTGCCCCGATATAAGAAGGGTCCGCAAAAACAAGAAGGGATTCCGCAACCGACAACGGAGATAAAGCGTGACTGGAACGACATCTTTGAGAATCGCGCTGGTCGGCGTGATTTACCTGCTTTCGTATACGGCCGCGAACGCGATGAATCATCCGGCGGGGACCGGTACGGGCGGTGGGCCGGACACGACGATCACAGCCCCGCACGTCGCGCCGACAGGAAGAGTCATCCCGCGCCCGCAGGTCTTGGGCTCCCCAGCAACCGGCGAGGCCGCGCAGAAGCCTGAACCTCAGTTCAAGGACAGTTTCCTCATGAAGGACATCTGTGTCGGCTGCTGAGGCGGATAAGAGTGCCTCGCAAAACTCCCGGTCTCCGACCGTTCTCGTTCTGGCGATGAAAGGATGGCGGAAGTTTTGTGCGAGACACTCAGGCGCGGGCGATATCGACCCGACAGCAGCCCTGCGAGACGAAGAGAAGCCCGGCGTCGTCATGGCCCGGGCTTTTCTGAACCGGACGGCTCCTACGGCTCCTTGAAGCCGTATTCCGGCACGCCGTCCTCGTTGCCGTAGTACTTGTAGGGCAGGAACTTGCCCGACATGGCGAGTTTCACCCGGTCGCCCTTGTTGTTGGGCTCGCGCTCCATCGTCATGTTGAAGTCGATCGCCGACATGATGCCGTCGCCGAACTCCTCCTGGATCAGCTCTTTCCAAGTGGTGCCGTAGACCATCACGAGCTCGTAGAAACGGTAGATCAGCGGGTCCGTCGGCGGCATCTGCGGGATCGAGCCGCGATAGGGGGCCTCGTTCAGCATCCGCTCCTCGGCCTGGCTCAGCCCGAACAGCTCGGCGGCCTTCTTGGCCTGAGCCTTCGGAAGCTTCATCTGGCCCATGCAGGCGGCGGTGATGAGGATCGGCGAGATGCCTCCGATCTCGTCCTGGATGTACTTCCAGGTCCAGCCCTTCTCGCGCTTGATGTCGAGAAGCTTCTCGGTGAGGTCTTCGCGCTTCATGCTTGTCTCCCTTCCGGCCGAGGGCCGGTTGCGATGGGGGCGGCCGTTCGGATGCCTGGGGGCGTAGCGTCCGAACGGCCGGACCGTCTCGACCCGCCTGAGCGGGCCGGACGGCACTCGGCTGACGGGCCAGGAGCCGCGCCATTGCGAACATGGTCCGCAAGCGGCGTGCCAGGCGAATACGGCGCTGGAAGTCTTTCTCTTTCAATGCATTGCGCTAAGATCGTCGTTCTACGAAATTTCGTTTATGATGAAATGTCGTAGTGAGACTGCGAGATTTCGTAATGTCGTCATCAGCGCTGGGTGCGCCCTCGGTTTACGGTATCGTCTTCGACGAAAATCGCGAGGCGCTGCTGGTGTTCGAGCCCCTAACGGACGGCATCGACGACGCCAACGAGGCGGCCGCCCGGTTGCTCGGCCGCGACCGCGCCGCCCTGCGGGCGATGCCGGTGAGCGCCCTGCATCCCGACCAGCGGCCTGCGCTCGTGTTGTTCACGCAGGCGGTTCTCGCCGAGGGGCAATGGTGGACGCGCGCCCTCACCCCGTGCCACGGCGCCGGCAAGCCGTTGCGGCTCGAATATTCCGGCTGCGTGCTGTCGGGTGAGCCGGCGCGGCTTCTCGTCACCCTCTTCGATCTCGAGGAGCGCGAGCGCCGCCGCATCGACCGGGAGGCCGAGGAGCACATGCGCGCCGGCCTGCCGGAATGGCAGCGCATGGAGCGCATCTTTCGCGACATCGAACGCGGCAACCGGCTGATCCTGCGCGCGGCGGGGGAGGGGATCTACGGCGTCAACGCGGACGGGATCACCACCTTCGTCAACCCGGCCGCGGAGCGGATGCTGGGATGGGCCTCGGCCGATCTCGTCGGCAAAGACATGCACGCCACCGTGCACCATACCCGCGCGGGCGGTGCGCATTACCCGCATCACGACTGCCCGATCTATGCGGCATTCCGCGACGGCGCCGTGCATCAGGTCGACGGCGAGGTGTTCTGGCGCAAGGACGGCACCTGCTTTCCGGTCGAGTACACCTCGACGCCGATCCGCGAGGGCGGGCAATTGCTTGGCGCGGTGATCGTGTTTCGCGATGTCAGCCAGCGCCGTGAGGACGAGGCCCCATTGCGGGCCGCGCTGGCCGAAGTCGATTCCCTGCGCGAGCGCCTGGAGCAGGAGAACGCCTACCTGAAGGAGGAAATCCGCGCCGAGAGCCACCATCAGGGCATCATCGGGCGTAGCCCGGTCATGGAGGCGTTGCTGCGCCAGATCGACGTGGTGGCAGGCACCGATGCCACCGTTCTCGTCGCCGGCGAATCCGGTACCGGGAAGGAGTTGATCGCCCGGGCCATCCACGAGGCAAGCCGCCGCCGCGAGCGGCCGCTGATCCGCGTGAACTGTGCAGCGATCCCGCGCGACCTGTTCGAGAGCGAGTTCTTCGGCCACGCGAAGGGCGCCTTCACCGGGGCTCTGCGCGACCGGATCGGGCGGTTCGAACTCGCCGACGGCGGCACGCTGTTCCTCGACGAGGTCGGAGAGATCCCGCTCGACCTTCAGGGTAAGCTGCTGCGCGTCCTCCAAGAGCGCCAATTCGAGCGGGTCGGCGAGGAACGCACCCGCGCGGTCGATATCCGGCTGATCGCCGCGACCAACCGCGACCTCAAGGAGGAGGTGCGCCGCGGGCGCTTTCGCGAGGATCTCTACTTCCGCCTCAACGTCTTCCCCCTGACCTCCGCGCCCCTGCGGGAACGCCGCGAGGACGTGCCGCTGATCGCGCAGCACGTCCTGAAGGCCGCCGCGCGGCGCCTCAACCGGACGGATCTGCGCCTGACCGAGGCCGACGCCCGCCGCCTGTCCCGCTACGATTGGCCGGGCAACGTGCGCGAGTTGGAGAACGTGATCGAGCGCGCCGCGATTCTCGCCGAGCGCGGGCGCCTGCGCTTCGATCTGCCGGAAACCCGCAGCACCGGTTCTGTCGCGCCCGCGCCGGAGCGCCCGGAAACTCTCGGCCGGCCGCTGTCCGAAGAGGAGCGCCGCGCCCGTGCCCGCAGCGAGATCGAGGCGGCGCTTCACATCAGTGGCGGAAAGGTCTTCGGTGCCGGCGGCGCGGCCGAGCTGCTCGGCCTCAAGCCGACGACGTTGCGCTCGCGGATGAAGGTGCTCGGGATCGAACCGCTCTGACGGGCGGTGATCCCCATCGAACGACGGCAGCGAGGGCGGCGCTTCGCAGAGCTGTCATTTGCGCGTGCTTGGATATCATCCGATATGTCCCGACCGGGCCGCCCCTCATGAGGGATCGCCACCTTACGGAAACACGCCTGTGTGCCGAGCCGAGCGATGCTGTGAGAGCGGAAACGACACGCCGCCGCGCGGCCCGAACGCTCCGGCTCCTCGCGAGCGGCGTCGCGGTCCTCGCCCTGTCCGCTCCGCTCGGCATCGCCCCGGTCCCGGCTGGCGCCCAATCGCTGCCCTCGCTCGTCTCACCCATGCCGCTCGGCCTTCCGCTGACGGGCGCAGGCGGCGACCCGCAGACCGCGATCGCGCAATCGCGGACATCGGATCAGGTGTCGGTAACGAACGAGGGCTCGATCCAGGATGCGCTCGGCCCCTATGGCGACCCGTTCGGCCTGCGTGCCGCGCTGGCGGCGCGGGGCGTCACCTACGTTCTCACCTATATCGGCGAGGGGCTTTCCAGCGCCTCCGGCGGAGTGCGGCACGGGACGACCTTCGGCGGTCGCTTGGACACCTCGCTCGACATCGATCTCGATAAGCTCGCCGGCTGGAGCGGCGCCCGGTTTCATACCGACTTCTTCCAGATCCACGGTCATGGCCTGTCTCGGCGCTTCGTCAACAACCTCACGACGGTCAGCGGCATCGAGGCTTTGCCGTCGACCCGGCTGTTCGAATTGTGGATCGAGCAGCGCTTCTTCGACGACCGGTTCTCGGTGAAGATCGGCCAGGTCTCGGCCGACACGGAGTTCGCCATCGCCCAGTCGGCGGTGGTTTTCATCAATGCGGGATTCGGCTGGCCGAATGTCGGTGCGGTCGTGATGCCGAGCGGCGGTCCGATCTATCCGTTGGCCACACCCGCCATCCGCCTGAAATACGAGCCGACCGCCGAACTCTCGCTGCAGGGCGGCTTGTTCAACGGCGACCCGGCGGGGACGCCGGCCGGCGACGAGACCGATCCGGAACGGCGCAACCGCACCGGCACGAGTTTCCGCGTCAACGATCCGGCACTGCTGATCGGCGAGGTGGCCTATGCCTATCCCAGCCTGCCCGGCGCCGAGCGGCTGCCCGGCACCGCGACCCTGGGCGGCTGGTACCATTTCGGCCGGTTCGACAGCCCCCGCCTCGACGAAGTCCGGGGGCGGCTCCTGGCCGATCCCGAGGCGAGCGGAATCGCCCGGCGCTTTCGCGGCAATGCGGGTCTCTACGCGATGCTCGACCAGACGATCTATCGCGAGCCCGGAACCGTGAACGAGGGTGCCTCGGCTTTCCTGCGGGTCTCCGCCGTGCCGGCCGACCGCAACCTGATCGATCTCTACGTCGATGCCGGCGTGGCCTATCGAGGCCTGTTCGAGGGCCGCCCCAACGATACGTTGGGCCTCGGGATGATCCATTCCCGCATCAGCCCGGCCGCCCGCGCCTTCGACCGCGACCAACGCGTTTTCGCGGACGGATCGGGGCCGCTGCGCAGCAGCGAGACCGTGTTCGAGGCGACGTATCAGGCCGAAGTGATTCCCGGCTTCACCCTTCAGCCGGATCTCCAATATGTCATGCGGCCCGGCGGCGGTCTGGCCGATGAGCGCGGACGCCGGCTGCGTAACGCCACGGTTCTGGGTCTGCGCGCAACCATCAACTACTGACGGACGCGCCGCGCGCCGGTCCCGGCATCCGTCACGGCCGCGGTGGCTCGGCTCCGATCGGCTGGTAGGCGGGCCCCTCGGCGCCGTCGTCGTTGAGGGTTTCCATGAAGGCGATGAGGTCGGCCTTCTCCTGCGCCGTCAGATGCAGCGGACGGATGTCGCGGGACCGGCTCGGCCGGTCGATGCCGCCGCGGTCGTAGAGGTCGATCACCTCGGACAACGTCCTCAGTGAACCGTCATGCATATAGGGCGGGCGCCGCGCGACGTTGCGCAGGGTCGGCGTCTTGAAAGCGTGGCGTAGAGCCGTCGAAGTCGGGAAGAACCGCCCCCGGCCGATCGCGCCATCCGTGGCGACGCCGATGTCGTGGAACGAGCCGTCCGTGAAGTTCCAGCCCGAATGGCACGCGGCGCAATTGGCCTTGTCGTTGAACAGATCGAAGCCGCGCTTGGCGGCAGGACCGAGCGCGCGCGCATCGCCCTCGACCCAGCGGTCGAACGGCGCCCGACCGGAGACGATCAGGCGCTGGAACGTGGCGAGTGCCTGCTCGATGCGCTCCTGGGTGATCGGCCCACCGTCCGGAACGGGCCCAGGGAACCCTTTGGCGAAAGCCGTGACATATTTGGGATCGGCCGAGAGGCGCCGGACCATCTCCTCGGGCGGCATGTTCATGTTGCCGGGGGCGGTCAGCGGTGTGCGGGCCACGGATTCGAGACCGCGAAACTTACCGTCCCAGCCATAGATCGTGTCGGTCCAGGCGACGTTGAGCAGCGTCGGCGTGCGGAAATCCATGAAACCGCCGTCGCTGCGCGGGGCGCGCGGATTCGAGTCGGTCCAGTCCTGCCCCGGCACGTGACAGGTGGCGCAGGTGCGGTCGCTCTCCCGTGAGAGAACGGGCTCGAAGAACAGCGCGCGGCCGAGTTCGGCCTTGGCGGCCTGATACGGGTTGTCGTCGGGGAAGGGGATTGCGGCCGGGCGGCGGTACGCGGCGAGCGCAGCCGAACGGTCGGGCTCGCCGTTCGTCGCGATCGCCCAGCCTCCCAACAGGATCGTCAGGAGGACTGTGGCGCCCCCCACGAATTTCCAAGCCATTCGAACCTCGATCGATCCGATCTTTGGGGCTTTGGCTTTAATTTTGGTTAAGGAAAGAACCTAGCATTGTTGCGAGCGATCCCGGTCGGTTCGAATTTAGATGGCCTGATAGGCCGATAGCCTCGGCAGCATATCGATTGCGCTCAACCTCCCGTTGCTCCGCGCTTCTTTACTTCACCGAAACCGCGAGCTTCATCTTCGGATGAATGCCGCACAGGATCGTGAACTGCCCCGGTTTCGGAAAGAAGACGACGGTCTTGCTGCCCGGAATCTGCTCGCCCGTGTCGAAGCTGAAGTCCGGATTTTCGAGATAGGCGTGATGGACGAGTTCACCGTCGTCGTTCACGATCGCGATGGCCTCGCCAGCCCGCAGGGAGACCGCCCCCGGTGCGAAGGATCGGCCCTTCTGCGTGACGCGGTGGGACGCCGTATCGCCCGCCAGCGCAAGCGCCGTTCCGGATGCGATGAGGAATGTCAGCAACAGGACTGAACCTGTGCGCCGCGGCGTGGGGACACTTCTCATCCGGCACGCATCCGTCATGCCCGTCTCCTCTATTTCGAGGACGCCCCCGCGCACTCGATCATCTCAAATGAGCATCTATGAAGTTGCGTTCGCCTTAACGGCATCACCGAATTCAAGGGGTATGCTACCGAAATCGCTGGCGTCGTAGATTACCTTAACGATTGTCGGACATGCTGGCTGCGAAAAGCGAGCGTTTGCCCGATGAGTCTTACACGCCAACCCATTGGCTTTTCTGCGGGGCGCAGTGCCCTCGAGACCGTGCTGCGCGGTGGTCGCACGATTCGCGGCCGCATCTTCCTCGCCTTCCTGATGCTGAGCGCGATCACGGCGGCGCTCGGCGGTTACGCCGCCTTCGGCATCATGACGACGGGTGCGCTGGTCGATAAGACCTACGACCGCTCTCTGATGGCGATCAATTACGCCCGGGCCGCCGCGGCCGACCTCGCGATGCTCCAGGCTGCGGTCGCCCGAGCCCGCTTGGCGGGCGATAGCGCCGAGCGGCGCACGCTCGAGGCGCGGATCGAGGCGTTGACGGAATCGTTCGAGGAAGATCTGGAGATCGCGGCGGACCGAGCCCAATCGGAGCGCGCGACGCGGGAAGCTGCCGCCGCCAAGGACGCCGTCACGCAGTGGCTGGCGGCCCGCAGGGAGTTCGGCCCCGATCAGCAGACGGCGGATGTCTGGCAGGCGCTCGACGCCCACGCGGCGGTGGCCGAGCAGCATATCGACCTGCTGATCAACTTCACCGCCGGGGATGGCTTCTCCTATCGGCAGACGGCTCGCGCGGACGTCGCCCGCGACGTGCGGCTCAGCATCTTCGCGACCTCGCTCGCAATCGTTCTCTCGGGCATCGTCGCCTTGCTTCTGTTGCGGCAGATCGTTCGGCCGGTGGCCGACGCCTCGACGGTCGCGAGCCGCATCGCCGCCGGTGAGTTGACCGTCCGAGTGCCCGAGGGCGGCGACGACGAGTTCGGTGTCCTGCTGCGCGCCATGGCGATCATGCGCGACAACATCGCGGCGATGATGCAGGAGGAGGTCGCTCAGCGCCGCTCCGCCCAAAGCCTGCTGGCCGACGCGGTGCAGGGGTCGATCGAAGGGATCGTCGTCGTCGATGCCGGGGGCCGCATTGTGCTCGCGAACGCGCGGGCGGCAGCCTTACTCGGGATCGATGAGGCCGAGTCCGGCCATCGCCATCTCTCGGACGCGCGGGGTTCGGCCGTCGCCGATGCCCTGCTCGCCATGCCCGGCAACGCCACCCTGACCGCCGAGACGCATGCCGCCGACGGGCGCTGGCTGCGCATCAGCCGCAGTCCCACACGAGAGGGCGGGTTCGTCGCCGTCTGCAGCGATGTGTCCCTGCTCAAGGAGCAGGAGGATCAGCTCAAGCGCAGCAATGCGCAGCTCGACGCGGCTCTCAGCAACATGCTCCAGGGGCTCTGCCTCTACGATGCCGAAGGCGGCCTCCTCGTCTACAATCGCCGCTTTTGCGATATGTTCGGCGTCGATGCCGCCGCGCTGCGGCCGGGCATGAGCATCCGCGACGTGGCCCGTCTCGTCGAAGCCTCGTCCGATAGCGGCCGCGCAATCGATCTTCTCATCGAACAGGAGGCCCTGCTTCAACACGGGTTGAGCGCGTCGCTCTGTTGCCCGATCCGGACGGATTGTATCGTCGCGCTGAAGCAGCAGCCGACGGCGGAGGGTGGTTGGATCGCCACCTACGAGGATGTCACCCAGCGCTACGAAGCGGAAGCGCGGATCATCACCATGGCGCGCAAGGACGCGCTGACGGGGCTCGCCAACCGCATGGTCTTCGGCGAGCGCCTGGAAGAGGCCGCCGCGCATCTCGTCGAGGGAGCCGGTGCCGGCTTCGCCACGCTCTGCCTCGATCTCGACCGGTTCAAGGAAGTCAACGACACGCTCGGCCATCCCATCGGCGACGGGTTGCTGCGCAGCGTTGCGGAGCGGCTGCAAGGCTGCCTGCGCGACACCGACCTCGTGGCGCGTCTGGGGGGCGACGAGTTCGCCATCGTCCAAGCCGGCGTCCAGGCCGGCGCGCATGCGCGGCGGGATGCGAGCGCCCTGGCCAAGCGCCTGATCACCGCCTTCCAGCAGCCCTTCCTCCTCGACGGGCACACCGTGACGGTGGGGATCAGCATCGGCATCTCGCTCGCACCGGAACACGGAACGAGCCCGGAGAAGCTGCTGAAGAGCGCCGATCTGGCACTCTACCGCGCCAAGGCGACCGGACGGGGCTGCTGGTCATTCTTCGACGAGGGGATGGACGTCGAGCTGCGCAAGCGCCGGGCCCTGGAAAGCGATCTCAGGAAGGCCGTGGGCAACGGCGAGTTCGAACTCGTGTTCCAGCCGATCGTCAAGCTCGACCGGCAGCGGATCTCCAGTTGCGAAGCGCTGCTGCGCTGGCGGCACCCCGAGCGCGGCTATGTCTCTCCCGCGGATTTCATCCCGCTGGCGGAAGAGACGGGCACCATCGGCGAAATCGGCGAATGGGTGCTGCGCAAGGCTTGCAGCGAGGCCGCGAGCTGGCCCGCTGGCATCGGCGTCGCCGTCAATGTCTCCGCCGCACAGTTCAAGAACGCGGCGGTCGTCCGGGCAGTGATGGATGCGCTCGCCGCGAGCGGGTTGCCGGCGCACCGGCTGGAACTGGAAATCACCGAATCGGTCCTGCTCAACGACAGCGTGACGACGCTGGCGACGCTCCACACCCTGAAGCGTCTGGGCGTGCGGGTGGCGATGGACGATTTCGGCACCGGCTTCTCGTCGTTGAGCTACCTACAGAGCTTCCCCTTCGACAAGATCAAGATCGACCAGTCCTTCGTGCGCAACCTCGCCGAGCCCGGCAATGCGCGGCTGATCGTGCGCTCCGTGGTCGGCCTCGGCCGCAGCCTCGGCATCACGACCACGGCGGAGGGAATCGAGACCGAGGCCCAACTCGACCAGCTTCGGCTCGAAGGATGCGACGAGGGTCAAGGCTACCTGTTCAGCCGCCCTGTCCCCTCGGCCACGATCCGTGAATTGGTGACGGCACTCGGCCGCAACGCGGCCTGAACGGCGACGCGATCGGCGCAAGTTTCTGCTGAACAAGGCGCGCACACGGCAATTTCCCTGACACAAGAGCTGAAGCGCAGCCAGTCGAAAGACCTGGCCGTGCTCGGCCATGTGAGCTGTGTGCCGAGCGGTAGCCTGACGGGCTTCCGCCAATCCTTGCAGGAGGAAGAGGCGATGGTGCGCCGGGTGCGTGAACGGATCGGCCCGACGACCAAGCGTTGCCTCGATCTCACCGCCGCGGGCGAGAAGGCGGACCGCTGACCCACAGGTGAGCTCGGCAGTCGCCCGGACGAGCGACACGACATCGCGCACGGGGCCGAACGATTCGGGCCCGGTGCGCGAATCTTGTTCCGCGCAAGCAGCTCACCGAACCGTCAGGGCGGCGTTGCGAGCCAGATGACATGGCGGGGACCGCTCGAACCGCTGGCCGGCCGACGAACCTCCGCGACGGTGAAACCGAGACGCTGGAGCCGCGCCTTGAACTTCCGGTCGGGCGTCCCCGACCACACCCCGAGCGTACCGCCGGGCTTGAGCGCCCATTGCGCCCGCTTCAGGCCCCACTCGTCGTAGAGCCGGTTGTTCGCGCGTCGCAGCAGACCCTCGGGGCCGTTATCCACATCCAAAAGGATCGCATCCCACCCGGCAGCCTCGGATTGGATCAGGCGGGTCACGTCCGTCTCGCGCAGCTCGACGCGTGGATCATCCAGGCAGCCGGCGAAGACGGAAGCGAGCGGTCCCCTTGCCCAGGCAGCCACAGCCGGCACGAGTTCGGCGACGACGATGCGCGCGTCCGGACCCAGCTCCCGCAAAGCGGCGCGAAGCGTGAAGCCCATGCCGAGGCCGCCGATCAGAATGCGCGGCGCCGGCCGGTCCGTCAGCCGCGCGCAGGTCAGCGAGGCCAGCGCTTCCTCCGAGGTGCCGCGCGTGCTGTTCATCAGTTCGATGTTGCCGACGACGATGGAGAATTCACCGCCGCGCTGCATCAAGGCGAGGCTCTTGCCGCCGCCGGGCACGTCGCTGGTTTCGAGGTGCACCCACTCGTTCATCGCTGCCTTTCCCGTCCGGGCGCCGGGTGCGACCCCGCATGCGTCCGTCGCCATTGCTCTTTCCGCTGAAGGCCGCCTATCAGCGGGCATGTCTAAACGCACCAAATCTCTCCCGCAGCAGCGCGGCTTCGTTCTCTTCGACGTTGTCTTCGAAGACGGCACACGCGCCTCGAACCGGCGTGTCCCGATGGAAATCCTCGGTGGCCTCGACGGCGACGAGCCGGCGCGTCAACTCATCGCCGAGCAGGAAGCGGAAATCGCGCAGAAGGCCGGCCGGGCACCGCGCGAAATCCAGCAGCTCACGCGCTCGCCGATCGCCAAGCCGGTGATCGCCACCTGATGCCATGGCGCTGCCCCCTGCTCGCTCGTAGCGGCAGGGGAGGCCCGGCTCGTCCCGCAACCGGGTCACAGGCGCCGACCGATCGGCCGGGCCCAAACGAAGAAGGGGCCGGCTCAGCGCCAACCCCTTCCCAACCATACGAAATTCGATGGTACCACCGCCCCGGCTCGAACGGGGGACCCCTAGATCCACAATCTAGTGCTCTAACCAACTGAGCTACGGCGGCACGTGAGGGGGGACTTATCCCGAGGCTCGCGGCATTTCAAGCGCCTTGAAGGTACCTCTTCACGGTTCGCACCCTCGATCCACCGATGCTAGACGGCGGGCGCATGGCCGCTATGGCCTGCGATCCGGACCCAGCCTCCGCGAGTGCGATGAGCCCGTCTCCGCCCACCACCGCCCCGCTCGTCCAGGCTCCGGTGCGACTTCGGGCCTGGGTGCGGGGGAACGAGATCGCCCTCGTGGGGCTCGCCGCCGTCACGGGATGCGTCGGGGGGCTCGTCGTCGTCGCCATGAGCGGCGCCAGCCAGTTCCTGCGCGAAATCCTCTATCGGCTTCCCGCGGGCCAGCGCCTCAGCAGCCTGTCGGATCTTCCGACCGAGGGGCTGATGGGGGCCCCGTTCCTGGCTCCGGCGCTCGGCGGCGCGATCCTCGGCCTGCTGCTCCTGATCTCGACGAGGGGGCGCGGCAAGGCCAAGCGCGCGGTGGTCGATCCGATCGAGGCCAACGCACTGCACGGTGGGCGGATGTCGCTGCGCGGCTCTCTCGACGTGGCGGCACAGAACGTGGTCTCGAACGGCTGCGGCGCCTCGGTCGGGCTTGAGGCCGGCTACACCCAGGTCGCGGCGGGGATCGCCTCGCGGCTCGGCATCGCCTTCGAGATGCGGCGTTCCGACCTGCGTACCCTGGTCGGCTGCGGCTCGGCAGCCGCCATTGCCGCCGCGTTCGGCTCGCCACTGACCGGCGCTTTCTACGCGTTCGAACTCATCATCGGCACCTACACCATCGCGACGCTCGCCCCCGTCGTCGTCGCGGCCCTGTGCGGCAGCCTCGTGGCGCGGGCGCTCGCCCCCCAGCCGGCCTTGGTCGATGTCGGCGCTCTGGCGCTGGCCGAGAATACGAGTTTGAATACGGCTTTGGGGGCGGGCGACACGCTGCCCTGCCTCGTCCTTGGCCTCGTCTGCGCCGGCCTCGCGGTGTTGCTGATGCGCGGCGTCACGCTGGTGGAGCAAGGCTTTCGCGCCTCGCGCCTGCCCGCGCCCCTGCGGCCCGTCCTCGGTGGCTTGTGCGTCGGCGGGCTCGCGCTCGCGACGACTCCCCAGGTGCTCTCGGCCGGGCACGGCGCGCTCCACATCACCCTCGCGCCCGAGGCGGCGGCCGGGCTCGGTGCGCTCGCAGGCCTCATCGTCGCCAAGGCCGCGGCCTCCGCGATGTCGATCGGATCGGGCTTTCGCGGCGGCCTGTTCTTCGCCTCGCTGTTCCTCGGCGCGCTGGTGGGCCGTCTGTTCGCCGGGCTGGCGCCGCTGGTCTGGCCCGGCTTCGAGGGGTTCGGCCTCGCGCCGGTCGGCTATGCCGTGATCGGCATGAGCGCCTTCGCCGTCGCCATCGTCGGCGGCCCGCTCACCATGACCTTCCTCGCACTGGAGATGACGGGCAGCTTCCCCGTGACCGGGCTCGTGCTCGCCTCGGTGATCGCCTCCTCGCTCGCGGTGCGGAAGACCTTCGGCTACTCCTTCGCCACATGGCGCTTCCACCTGCGCGGCGAAAGCATCCGCAGCGCCCACGATGTCGGCTGGATGCGCTCCCTGACGGTCGGGCGGATGATGCGCAAGGACATCCGGCCGGTTCCCCTCGACACGCCGATGGCGACGTTCCTGCGCGCGCATCCCCTCGGCTCGCCGTCGCGCGTGGTCGTGGTGGACGAGCACGATCGCTATGCCGGAATCGTCCTCGTGCCGGAGGCCCATGCGCGTGCGGCCGAGAATGGTGGTGCGACGCCGCACCTCGCCGACGTCGTGCGTTACCCGGGGTCGTTTCTGCTGGCCGACATGACCGTCAAGCAGGCCGCCGAAGCTTTCGACGAGGCCGAGAGCGAAGAACTCGCCGTGCTCAGCGATCGGCAGAGCCGCCGCGTGATCGGGTTGCTGACCGAGAGCCACACGCTGAAGCGCTACAGCGAAGAGCTGGACCGGCAACGACGCGCCATGCTCGGTGAAGCGGCTTGAACGGCGCGCCCGTGCTATGGGTCGCGGCATGACCCTGCGCGCCCTTTTCGCCGGCCTTGGCCTCGTTCTCGCCCTCGGCACGGCGGCGCACGCGGATTCCTGCGATGGGCTGACCGTACGGTTGATCCGGGGAACGGGCGTCGCCCTGGCCGGACGTAGCGGCGCCACCGCCGTGTTCCGCGCCGCCGACGCCGACCGGATGAGCCTCGATTGTGCGACGCCGCGGCGGCTCGCGTTCCGCTCGAATCTCCGCGAGCCGCCGCGCGGGTTCTTTGTCCTGATCGGGCTCGCCGCGCGGACGCTGGCCGGCGCACCGGCCGATTCCGTCGCGACACTTGCCCAACGCGTGCACCAGGACAGCCTGCTCACCGGCGCGCCGCAGATCGGCCGCGTCGGGGGCGCGGTGATCCGCTGCGATCCCGGCGACCGGCCGGACGGCTTCGGTGTCGGCACCCTGTGCCGCCTGGCGGCGGACCGGCCCCGCCGCGGTCTTTCCCGCACGGCCCGGCCGGGCTAGAGCGGGCGCCATGCCCGAGACCGCACAGACTTCCGGTTCCGTCGTCCAGACCGGCGGCGTTGCCTTCGCCAACCATCTGCCGCTGGCGCTGATCGCCGGCCCCTGCCAGCTCGAAGGGCGAACCCATGCCCTCGAGATCGCTGCCGCTCTCAAGGAGATGGCGGCCAAGCTCGGCATCGGCCTCGTGTTCAAGTCGTCCTTCGACAAGGCCAACCGGACCTCCGGCCGCACCGCCCGGGGCGTCGGCCTCGACGAGGCGCTTCCGGTCTTCGCCGAGATCCGCGAGAGTCTCGGGCTTCCCGTGCTCACCGACGTGCACGAGGCCGAGCACTGTGCGCGGGCGGCGCAAGCCGTCGACATCCTGCAGATTCCGGCCTTCCTCTGTCGCCAGACCGACCTCTTGCTCGCCGCCGCCGCCACCGGGCGGGCGGTCAACGTCAAGAAGGGCCAGTTCCTCGCGCCCTGGGACATGGCCCATGTCGCGGCCAAGGTGACGGAGGCCGGCAACCCCAACGTCATCGTCACCGAGCGCGGCGCCTCCTTCGGCTACAACACACTCGTCTCCGACATGCGCTCGCTGCCGATCATGGCCCGCGTCACCGGCGGCGCACCGGTGGTGTTCGACGCGACGCACTCGGTGCAGCAGCCGGGCGGGCAGGGCGCCACCTCCGGCGGGCAGAGGGAGTTCGTCGCGGTGCTCGCCCGCGCCGCGGTGGCGGTCGGCGTGGCGGGCGTGTTCATCGAGACCCATCCCGATCCCGACCGCGCGCCCTCCGACGGGCCGAACATGGTGGCGCTGGCCGACTTGCCCGCTTTGATCGAGACGCTCATGGCGTTCGACCGTCTCGCCAAGGCGTAGGCCGGCGTGGACGCACCGGCTTCAGATTTCATTCAGGCGACTTGGGCGATATTCGGCTGCAATCGAGAACAACGCGGCTCCGCGTGAGACTTCGACCCTGATCGGACCGCGCGGGAACTTCCGGCAAAGCTCGGGTGTTTGACCGCCAAGACGCTTCTGGATTGGAAAGGACGCTATGCGTAAGCTTGCCCTTGTGACCGCCGCCCTGATCTCCGTCGGCACGCTCACCGCCACATCCGCCGATGCGCGCCCCTACGGCCGCGGCTACGGCCACCATCACGGTCATTATCATGGCGGCGGCTACGGCCCGCGCGCCTATTACGGCGGTCGCCGCCGCGGCATCGGCACCGGCGCGGCCGTGGGCCTCGGTATTGCGGGTCTCGCAGCCGGCGCGATCGCCGCCGGCGCGGCGCGCGACGCCTACGCCCGCGACAGCTACTACGGCCGTCCGGCCTACGGCGGCGGCTATTACGACTACGGCTACTGAGGCTGGAGCCTTCTCTGACGTGAACAGGCGGCCGGGCAACCGGCCGCCTTTTTCATGCCCAGCGACGCCTGAGATCCGTTGAGAATCCGCGGCAAACGAGAATCGGAAGACACGCTAGGATTGCACCCCCGAAGCCGATGCGACATGCTACCGCATCGCAACAGTTTAGGGGGAATCATGCCTGTCATCGCAGCCGTCGTCGGGGCGTTCATGACCGGGCTGACGTACTACTTCATCTACGGCAACGGGATGGCGCAGCTCGACCACTTCCTCGGCGACCGACGCAACGCGAAGCTGCGAGCGAAGAGCGAGGCCGCCTTCCGAGCCGCGCCGCTGCGTGCGATTCGCGATCCGGCCGACGCGGCAGGCGTGCTGATGATGCTCGTGGCCCTCGCCCGCGGCACCCCGACCCCGGAGCAGGAGGCGGCCATCGAGGCCGAGATGCGCACAATCACCGCGCCCGACGACGACCACGGGACGCGCATGGCCTATATCCGTCACGCCGCGTCCCAGGCCGCCGACGCCAACACGGCCGTCGATCACCTCGCGCCGCTTCTGCGGGACAAGCTCACCGCCTCCGAGCGCGATGATCTGGAGCGGATGCTGGAAGCCGTCGCCGTCATCCATGGAGGGCCGATCGAGGCACAGGAGCGCTTCATCGCGCGCACCGTCCGCGTGCTGGCCGAGCAGCACTGACGGCCCAGGCGCGGTCGCTCAGCCC
This sequence comes from Methylorubrum sp. Q1, assembly GCF_004683995.1. Classification (NCBI taxonomy): domain Bacteria; kingdom Pseudomonadati; phylum Pseudomonadota; class Alphaproteobacteria; order Hyphomicrobiales; family Methylobacteriaceae; genus Methylorubrum; species Methylorubrum sp. Q1. The sequence goes on from NZ_SRHQ01000011.1 coordinate 51,245, forward strand.
CGGCCGCGATAGGGCGCGACCCCCTGGTCCGGCAGCCAGACGGATTTCAGGGGCTCACCCGTTTGCCAGAACACGTCGATCGGAATGCCGCCGCGCGGATACCAGTAGCCGCCGATGCGCAGCCAACGCGGTTCGAGCCGTTCGACGAGCCGCCGCCCGATGCTGACGGTGCAATCCTCGTGGAAGGCGCCGTGGTTGCGGAAGGCGCCGAGGTAGAGCTTCAGCGATTTCGATTCCACGAGCCAGCGATCCGGCACGTAGTCGATGACGAGCGTCGCGAAATCCGGCTGGCCCGTCACCGGGCAGAGCGAGGTGAATTCCGGCGCGGTGAAGCGGGCGAGGTAATCGGTGTCGGCGTGAGGGTTGGGCACGCGGTCGAGTTGCGCGGCCTCGGGCGAGGCCGGCAGCGACGTCTGCTGTCCGAGTTGCTTGGCGTGGGTCTCGATCGAATCCATAGGGGCCTATACCCGGCAACTCCCGTTGCGCCTATGGCGCCGGGAGAATGCCAGGGATTCTCCCCGATCAACCGAGCCGGACCAGAGGCCGCTCCCAGGCGCTGTGCCGCCCAAAAAAATTATGGCGCCGGACGGATTTTGTGAAAGCTGTTTGACCCTTGGAGCCGGCCGGGTGCTTGCCCGTATCCCGAGGTTGGCGGATAAGCCCGCAACGCAGAGCGTCGCAGGACGCGCGGGCCTCGAACGGCATCCGCGAGACGACCCCGCCGCGACGCGCCGCCAAGGAGCGCTCATGACCGCGATCACCAATATCGCCGCCCGCGAAATTCTCGACAGCCGTGGCAACCCCACCGTCGAGGTCGATGTCCTTCTGGAGGACGGCTCCTTCGGTCGCGCCGCGGTCCCCTCCGGCGCCTCCACCGGCGCCCACGAGGCGGTCGAGCTGCGGGACGGCGACAAGAGCCGCTACAACGGCAAGGGCGTGCTCAAGGCCATCGATGCGGTACAGAGCGAAATCCTCGACGCGATCGGCGGCATGGATGCCGAGGATCAGGTCGCCGTCGACGAGGCGATGATCGCGCTCGACGGCACCCCCAACAAGGCGCGGCTCGGCGCCAACGCCATCCTCGGGGTCTCGCTCGCGGTCGCCAAGGCGGCAGCCGAGACCGCCGGCCTGCCGCTCTACCGCTATGTCGGCGGCGTGCAGGGCCGGGTGCTCCCGGTGCCGATGATGAACATCGTCAACGGCGGGGCCCACGCCGACAACCCGATCGACTTCCAGGAATTCATGGTGATGCCCGTCGGCGCCACCTCGCTCTCCGACGCGGTGCGGATGGGCGCCGAGATTTTCCATACCCTCAAGAGCGCCCTGAAGAAGGCCGGACACAACACGAATGTCGGCGACGAGGGCGGCTTCGCCCCGAACCTGCCGTCGGCCGAGGCCGCGCTCGATTTCGTCATGGAATCGATCAATGCCGCCGGGTTCAAGCCCGGCAGCGACGTGGTGCTGGCGCTCGACTGCGCCGCGACCGAGTTCTTCAAGGACGGCGCCTACCGCTACGAGGGCGAGGGCCAGACCCGCTCCATCGAAGCCCAGGTCGATTACCTCGCCAAGCTGACCGAGGCCTATCCGATTCTCTCCATCGAGGACGGCATGTCCGAGGATGATTGGGAGGGCTGGAAGCTCCTCACCGACCGGATCGGCAGCCGCGTGCAGCTCGTCGGCGACGACCTGTTCGTCACCAATGTCGAGCGTCTCGCCCGCGGCATCGAGACGGGGACCGGCAACTCGATTCTCGTGAAGGTCAACCAGATCGGCTCGCTCACCGAGACCCTGGCCGCCGTCGATATGGCCCAGCGCGCCGGCTACACCGCGGTGATGTCGCACCGCTCCGGCGAGACCGAGGATTCGACGATCGCCGACCTCGCGGTCGCGACGAATTGCGGGCAGATCAAGACCGGCTCGCTCGCCCGTTCGGACAGACTGGCCAAGTACAACCAGCTCATCCGCATCGAGGAGGGCCTCGGCGCCCAGGCACTCTATGCCGGCCGCAGCGCGATCCGCCAGCTCGCCGGGCGCTGATCGCACCTGACGGATCGACGCGCGGCAGGCCGGAAGGGGCGGCCGCGCGTTTTCGTATCTGGGGACCAAGGGCGCGCGATCGCGCCGCGCGGAAACGCTTTCTTCACCTTGTTCGGGCGAAGCTCCTGACTGCCATGGTCATTCGTCGCCGCGTCCGCGCCATCGTCGTTCCCGCCGTCCTCTGGACGGTCTCGGCTCTCGTCGTGGGCTACTTCGTGCATCAGGCCGAGAGCGGTAGCCGCGGCCTCGAAGCCAAACGGCTCCTGAAGGTCGAGGCCTACGGGCTCACGCAGGAGTTGAACGCCGCCAAGGCCGAGCGGGCGACCTGGGAGCACCGCGTCTCCCTGCTCCGGAGTGAACAGATCGACCGCGATCTTCTGGAAGAGCGGGCCCGGGTCGTGCTCGGCCGCGTCCATGCCAATGACCTCGTCATCATCGGCCCATAAATTTTTATTTCAGCAACACTAAACTCGATAAATATTCATTTTCACTGTCCTTGCGATTTATCCACCGGTACAACCGTGACGGTAACAGCATTTGAAGGCTGTCAGCCCGCCACTCGATTTCCGTAATTCGCTGCCCTAGAACCCTCTCCAACAACGCGATTGCGGGAGGACACCGATGGGTGCGGGCAGCGAGGCGGGGAAACCTGCGGCGGAAACAGACGCGCCGCAACATCGGCCGGCACCGAATATTCCGCAGTTCACGAAGGACGAAGACCTTCACGCTTACCGTGAGATGCTGAGTATCCGTCGCTTCGAGGAGAAGGCGGGCCAGCTCTACGGCATGGGCCTGATCGGCGGCTTCTGCCACCTCTATATCGGCCAGGAAGCGGTCGTCGTCGGCATGCAGATGGCCGGCGAGGACGGGGACCAGAACATCACCGGCTATCGCGACCACGGCCACATGCTCGCCTGCGGCATGGACCCCAAGGGCGTGATGGCCGAGTTGACCGGACGCCGCGGAGGCTATTCCCGCGGCAAGGGCGGCTCGATGCACATGTTCAGCCGCGAGAAGCAGTTCTTCGGCGGCCACGGCATCGTCGGCGCGCAGGTCGCGCTCGGCACCGGCCTCGCCTTCGCCGACGCCTATCTCAAGAACGGCAAGGTCAGCTTCACCTATATGGGCGACGGCGCGGCCAACCAGGGCCAGGTCTACGAGAGCTTCAACATGGCGGCTCTTTGGAAGCTGCCGGTCGTCTACGTGATCGAGAACAACCGCTACGCCATGGGCACGTCGGTGGCCCGCGCCTCCGCCCAGACGGACTTCTCCAAGCGCGGCCTCTCGTTCGGCATCCCCGGCGAGCAGGTGGACGGCATGGACGTACGGACGGTTCGCGAGGCCGCTTCGCGTGCCATCAACCACGCCCGTTCGGGCGAGGGCCCCTACATCCTCGAGATGCAGACCTACCGCTATCGCGGCCACTCGATGTCCGATCCGGCCAAGTACCGGACCAAGGACGAGGTCTCGAAGATGCGCGACGAGCACGATCCGATCGAGATGGTGCGCAAGCGCCTGCTCGAGGCGCACGGCGTGCCCGAGGCGGAGCTGAAGAGCATCGACGCCAAGGTCCGCGAGGTCGTCAACGAGTCGGCGGATTTCGCGACCCACGATCCCGAGCCCGATCCGTCGGAACTCTGGACCGACATCCTTCTCGAAGCCCGCGCCTGAATGTGTCCCTGACACGCCCCCGAGCCGTCTCGGCCCGGGGGCTCTAAGCGACGCCTTCGACAAAAATACACGCCCGACCGTCGACGCACCCGGATCGATAGAGCAGCGCATATGGCGACCGACATCCTGATGCCCGCCCTCTCTCCGACCATGGAGGAGGGAAAGCTCGCCAAATGGCTGAAAAAGGAGGGCGATCCGGTCAAGGCCGGCGACATCCTGGCCGAGATCGAAACCGATAAGGCGACGATGGAGGTCGAGGCGATCGACGAGGGTGTCCTCGCCAAGATCCTCGTTGCGGACGGCACCGAGAACGTCGCCGTCAACACGCCGATCGCCATCATCGCCGAAGAGGGCGAGGACGTGGCAGCGGCGGCCGCGAGCGGCGGCAAGGGCAAGCCCGACGGGGCCTCCGGCGGTTCGCCCGCTCCGACCCCCGATATGCAGGCCGAGGGCATGGCCGACACCTCGGCCGCCACCGCCAAGACCGGTGACGACGCGCAGAAGGCTCCGGCCTCGCCCGCCATCATCACCAACAAGGCGCCGGACCCGGTGATGGAGGAGTTCCCGGCCGACTCGCCGATGAAGACCACGACCGTGCGCGAAGCCCTGCGCGACGCCATGGCCGAGGAGATGCGCAAGGACGACAAGGTCCTGGTGATGGGTGAGGAGGTCGCCGAGTACCAGGGCGCCTACAAGATCACGCAAGGCTTGCTTCAGGAATTCGGCGCGCGCCGCGTGGTCGATACCCCGATCACCGAGCACGGCTTTGCAGGCATCGGCGTCGGTGCGGCCTTTATGGGCCTCAAGCCCATCGTCGAGTTCATGACCTTCAACTTCGCCATGCAGGCGATCGATCACATCATCAACTCGGCGGCCAAGACGCTCTACATGTCCGGCGGCCAGCTCGGTTGCCCGATCGTGTTCCGCGGCCCCAACGGCGCGGCTGCCCGCGTCGGTGCCCAGCACAGCCACGACTACGCCGCGTGGTACTCGAACGTACCGGGCCTCAAGGTGATCGCGCCCTACACCGCCTCCGACGCCAAGGGCCTGCTCAAGGCGGCGATCCGCGACCCCAACCCGGTGATCTTCCTCGAGAATGAGATTCTCTACGGCCAGTCGTTCCCGGTGCCGGAGATCGAGGATTTCGTCCTGCCGATCGGCAAGGCGCGCATCCACCGCCCCGGCAAGGACGTCACCATCGTTTCCTTCTCGATCGGCATGACCTACGCGCTCAAGGCGGCCCAGGCGCTGGCCGAGGAAGGCATCGAGGCGGAGGTGATCGATCTTCGCACGATCCGCCCGATGGACAGTGCCACGGTGGTCGAATCGGTCAAGAAGACCGGCCGCTGCGTCTGCGTGGAAGAGGGCTTCCCGCAATCGGGCGTCGGCGCCGAGATCGTCGCCCGCCTGATGGTCGATGCCTTCGACTATCTCGATGCGCCCGTCCTGCGGGTCACCGGCAAGGACGTCCCGATGCCCTACGCCGCCAATCTCGAGAAGCTCGCCCTGCCCAGCGTGGCGGACGTCATCGAGGCGGTCAAGGCCGTGTGCTACAGGTAGATCTGTAATGGGCAATGGTCACACACGCATAGCCGGCCGTCTATCAAGCGCCTTTAGCTGTATGGTTTTGGTCTTGGGATGTTTAGCCAACCTCAGCAATTCGGCCTTTTCTGCGGAAGAATCACCATCCTGCGCGAGCGATCTAAAAAGCACCGAACAGAAGCGCGAACCGCTCGTCAGCTCCGTATCAGAGATTCTGAAGATGCCCCTCAGTAGGAGGATTCAGCTTTTTGATCGAGCTGTGCACATCGCAAATCCGAATGCCTGCCGCATTCAGAATGTTGTCAATGCAGAGATTGGGACCCGCAGCGGCTTTTGGAATCTCAGTTGCGGCGAGCCACGGCTGCCACCCGACTATGCAGTCATGATACTGGGAACGTCACGGCAGAAGTTGCGGGTTCTCTGTTGCGGGCCGCGTCAGCCGGTAGGCTTCACATGCGCAACCATTTTGGAGTGAGAAGCGACCGTAGGCCAATGACGGACAATTTCGAAGCTCTCAACATCCCGCCGGACGCCCTGGAACAGGGCGGGATCGAGATCGTGCGCGCTTCGATCGTCGATGGCGCCGTGAGCGTGGCGCTGCGGCGCGCCTTCGACGACCCAGCAACCTGGGGCCGCCTGCTCATCGACCTCGCGCGGCAGGCCGCCCGCGCCTACGCGATGGAAACGGACACCTCGGAGGAAGAAGCCTTCGAGCGCATCCGTGCCGGGTGGGAGGCGGAAAGCCTCGATCCCAACAACGCCCTCAACTGAACCTTCCTCTCAAGGCCGCTCGGGAACGATACGATGCCGATCAACGTCCTGATGCCCGCGCTCTCCCCGACCATGGAGAAGGGCAACCTCGCCAAGTGGCTCAAGAAGGAGGGCGACGCCATCAAGTCCGGCGACGTCATCGCCGAGATCGAGACCGACAAGGCCACCATGGAGGTCGAGGCGGTCGATGAGGGCGTGCTCGCCAAGATCCTCGTGGCCGAAGGCACCGCCGACGTTCCGGTCAATGAACTGATCGCGTTGATCGCCGAAGAGGGCGAGGATCCGGGCAGTGTCCAGGCCCCCAAGGGCGGCGCTGAGGCGAAGACCGCCCCCGTCGAGCCGAAGGGCACGCCCGACCAGAACGCCGCGCCCGACGGCGCCCACGCCTCCTACGCGCGCGTCGATCAAGCGCCCGAAGGGGCCAAGCCGAGCGGCGCCGCGCAGTCGGCAGGCTCCGGCGACCGCGTCTTCGCCTCGCCGCTCGCGCGCCGCATCGCCAAGCAGGAGGGCGTCGATCTCTCGGCGGTGAAGGGCTCGGGTCCGCATGGCCGCGTGATCCAGCGCGACGTGCAGGCGGCGATCGAAGGCGGCACGGCGAAAGCCGGTGCGGCGGCCAATCCCGAGGCCAAAAGCGCCCCCGCGCCCGAGAAACCCGCGCCGAAGGCGGCCTCCGGCGGCGCACCGGCCGGGCTCAGCCTCGATCAGGTCAGGGGCTTCTACGAGAAGGGCAGCTTCGAGGAAGTGCCGCTCGACGGTATGCGCAAGACCATCGCCAAGCGCCTCACCGAGGCGATGCAGGTCGCGCCGCACTTCTACCTCACCGTCGATTGCGAACTCGATGCGCTGATGAAGCTGCGCGAGACGCTCAACGGCTCGGCCGGCAAGGACAAGGACGGCAAGCCGCTGTTCAAGCTCTCGGTCAACGACTTCGTCATCAAGGCGATGGGCCTCGCGCTCACCCGCGTTCCCGCCGCCAACGCCGTCTGGGCGGAAGACCGTATCCTGCGCTTCAAGCACGCCGAGGTCGGCGTCGCGGTGGCGATCGATGGCGGCCTGTTCACCCCGGTGATCCGCAAGGCCGACCAGAAGACGCTCTCCGCCATCTCCAATGAGATGAAGGATTTCGCAGGCCGCGCGCGCGCCAAGAAGCTGAAGCCGGAAGAGTACCAGGGCGGCGTCACCTCGGTGTCGAACCTCGGCATGTTCGGCATCAAGCACTTCACGGCGGTGATCAACCCCCCGCAATCGAGCATCCTCGCGGTCGGCGCAGGTGAGAAGCGCGTCGTCGTGAAGGATGGGCAGCCGACCGTTGCCCAGGTGATGACGGCGACCCTCTCCTGCGACCACCGCGTCCTCGACGGCGCGCTCGGCGCCGAGCTGATCGCGGCCTTCAAGGGGCTGATCGAGAACCCGATGGGGATGCTCGTCTAAGGGCCGTCAACGCGCACCTTCGCCCACGGTGCGGAGCTGGGCGGGAAGGCGAATCGGCTCGAGCCGGCCGCTCTCGTGATCCCGTCCGTCACCGCCGGCCAAGCCGCCCGATCCTCATTCTCACCCCCTCCCCACAAGCGGGAGGGGAGCAGGAGGCCTTGATGTCCGAAACCTATGACGTCCTCATCATCGGCGCGGGGCCCGGCGGCTACGTGACCGCAATCCGCTCGGCACAGCTCGGTTTCAAGACCGCCGTGATCGACCGCGAGCATCTCGGCGGCATCTGCCTGAACTGGGGCTGCATTCCCACCAAGGCCCTGCTGCGCTCGGCCGAGATCTACCACTACATGCAGCACGCCTCCGATTACGGTCTCTCCGCCAAGGAGGTCAGCTTCGACGCGGCGGCGATCGTCAAGCGCTCACGCGGGGTGTCGGGCCGGCTCAACGGCGGCGTCGGCATGCTGCTCAAGAAGAACAAGGTCGATGTGATCTGGGGCGAGGCCTCGATCGACTCGGCGGCCAAGGGCAACGAGCCGGGTAAGGTCACGGTCAAGGAGACGAAGCGCGCCGAGCCGCCGAAGGGCGCCAAGGGTGCGGGCACCTACGCGGCCAAGCACATCATTGTCGCGACCGGCGCCCGCCCGCGCGTACTGCCCGGCATCGAGCCCGACAAGAAGCAGATCTGGACCTATTACGAGGCGATGGTCCCGGAGAAAATGCCCAAGAGCCTGCTGGTGATGGGCTCCGGCGCGATCGGCATCGAGTTCGCGTCGTTCTACCGCACGATGGGCGCCGACGTGACGGTCATCGAGCTGTTGCCGCAGATCCTTCCGGTGGAGGATGCGGAGATCGCCGGTCTCGCCCGCAAGCGTTTCGAGAAGCAGGGCATCAAGATCCTCACCAGCGCCAAGGTGACGAAGGTTGAGAAGGGCGCCGACTCGGTCACCGCCACGGTCGAGGACGACAAGGGCAAGACGCAGCAGCTCACCGCAGAGAAGTTGATCTCGGCCGTCGGCGTCGTCGGCAATATCGAGAATCTGGGTCTTGAGAAGGTCGGGGTGAAGATCGAGCGCGGTGTCGTCGTGACCGACGGGCTCGGACGCACCAACGTGCCGGGCGTCTACGCCATCGGCGATGTGGCCGGCCCGCCGATGCTTGCCCATAAGGCCGAGCACGAGGGTGTCATCTGCATCGAGACCATCAAGGGCCTGCATACCCATGCGATGGACAAGGCCAAGATTCCGGGCTGCACCTATTGCCATCCGCAGATCGCCAGCGTCGGCGTCACCGAGGGGAAGGCGAAGGAGCTTGGTCTCTCGATCAAGGTCGGCCGCTTCCCCTTCGCGGGCAACGGCAAGGCGATCGCGCTCGGCGAGCCGGACGGTCTCATCAAGACGATCTTCGACGCCAAGACCGGACAGTTGCTCGGCGCCCACATGATCGGTGCCGAAGTCACCGAGCTGATCCAGGGCTACGTCGTCGCGATGACCCTGGAATCGACCGAGGAAGAGCTGATGCACACGGTCTTCCCGCATCCGACGCTCTCCGAGATGATGCACGAGAGCGTGCTCGATGCGTATGGTCGCGTGATCCACACCTGACCCGGAGCGATCGCTCCCTGCGAAGTTAGGAGTGCCTCACGAAGCCCCCGGTCCCCGACCGTTCTCGTTCTGGCGATGACAGCGCGGCGGGAGTATTGTGAGGGACAACTAAAAACGTCGATGGGTGTGCAGGATCGGGCTCGTTGCCCCGGCCCTGCGCGCCCACTTTGTTTTCCACGCGCCTCCACGCTCGTTCGACTCCGCGGCGTGCCGTGCCGGCGCAAAGAATTTCCCGGTGGAATTCGGTAAGGATGCCGGATGAATCTGTTCGTTTGAACTTCTGGAGTCGAGGCGTGCCGTATACCAGCGTTGGTGCGCCCTTGATGCGGAAGCTCACCCCTTCATGATCCTACGAGTTCTTCTGATCGGCCTCGGGCTCGGAGCTATCTACGCTGCGCTGACGTCGCTGCGCGTCCACCTCTACGTCACTCTTCTGCTTCTGTTTTTGAGTGCAGGGCCGTTGAGCTACCTCGTCTTCCGGGAAGAGCACGAATAGGCGTCGCTAGGCACTTCGGAGCCCCTTCGATCGGCAAAGGGCGTGTTCGCTTCGGCGGACACGCCCTTTTTGCATGGATCGGACAGTGTGGTGAGAGCGCATTCCGCCGAAATGGCTGCCGGTTCGTCGAAAGAATGCGCGTCATAATCAAAGACCGAGAGACGTTGGCTTGGTGTCATCAGGTCGGATACGGCTCTCCGTCAGCGCGGGCCGCCGCCGCGGCGCATGGCGATCTCCTGACCTTCCTGATTCACCGCGCCCGAGGGGGCGTTCCGCTCGTTGGGGACCGGATTCATGCCCTCGTTTGCGGTCCGCGAGGACGGTCGGCCGTCGGCCGGGTTTCCGGCCGCGCGTTTCAGAGCGAGGGCACGCCGGGCCCCGGAGACCGTCCGGCCGCGGGCATCGGCGTTGCGGCGGCGCTCATGCTCCTTGCTGACGCGCTTCACGGCCGCGGCGAGCAAGGCCGCCTTCTCGCGGGTGCCGGAGTTGTCGGAGGCCCGATTTGCTCCGGATGGGGCGGCCTTGCCACGCAGCTCGCGCCTTTGGCGGCGAGACACATCGCGAGCGCGGTCGCGCCGTTCGCGGAGCAGGCGGATCAAATCGGGCAGTGCCTTATCATCTTCCGCATCCAACTCGGGGTGATGCGAGCGCTTCACCAACTCGGTCTCACCGGCATCTAGCAGCCGCTCCTCACGGCGTCGCGATACGGACATGGTTACTCCCGGTTCCTACAGGTTGCCTGCGACATGAGCGGCCCAGCGCGAGGCGCCGACGCTCGAACGCCAACACCTCCGTTCCGCGAAGGTTGCCTCGGTCGGCACTCGAGGATCGCGTCGGCGCCATCTCGGCGTCCCTGCCACGCCCCCCGCTTCGCCGTCGCGCCGGGTGCGGTGGGCCGGCAGCGTCGATTCCGTAGGGCTCGCAACGCGCGGCGCCACGGGGAAACCCGGGCACCCGGGCGGCGTTGAGGTTGCACATCCATACGAAAGCCGGCGCGAAAGCGGGAAACCACCATGACCATGATGCGCACGGTGTGGGTTGGCCTTTTGGTCTCGGGGGTCGGCCTTGGCAGCGTGCCCGCTCTTGCCCAGACATCCGGCAGCGCAGGATTGCCCTCCGGCTTCACTGCACCCGGCCTTCCCTTTGGCCCGACTTCGTCGGTCGCGACAGTGGCGGCGCCGAGTCCGACGATGGCCCTCGCCAATCCCGGCGGCTTGAGTTTCGGCGGCGCCTCCCGCGTCTCGGGGCTCGGCGCCTCGACACCGTCCGGTGGCAATGCCGGAGGTTTGAGCTTCGGTGGCGCGGCGGCGACGGCCGTCGGCGGCTCCGGATTGCGTTCGACCGGCGGCGGGACCAGTGCCGTCGGGCGCCGCCCCCTCGACGACGTGGCCGCCAGTGCCGGATCGGGCGGGGGAGGGGGTGCGCCCGCAGGCGCCGGCATCGCCGGTAGCGCAGGCTTCTCCCGCAGACCGACCGATGCCTATTTCGATCCGCTCTCCGGCTCCGGTCTGCGCTGACGGCAAGGGAACGTGCACCGTGCCGGGCTGTCCACAGTCTGAGTCAGCCTCGGTAAGATCTCGCTCACCACTTCGATATGTTCTATCTTCGTTCTCGTGCCGAGTCGGAGAAGGATGATGCCTAAGCCTCAAATTGCCGAGCGGAGCCGAAGCACGGTCTCATCCGCAGCAGATCTCGGGGAGGAGAGGGCCGCCTCCTGCCCCGTAGAGGAGCTTGCCCAGGCCTATCTCAGCAGCACGGGTGGCGATGCAGGCATCGCGTTGCGTTGCGCGATCACCGACGCCTTGTCCGACCTGATGGAGGCCGAGCGGCGAGACCGTGAGAACAGCCGTCTCATCTCGCGTGGCTTTGTCCGTAACACACGGCCACTTTGGTAGCGATTTGGGGCGTGGCGGTGAGACGCACCGCTTGAAGCGGGGGAGGTGGGGCGCATCTTCGAAGGGACGTTGTCCGGGATGACCGATATGCGCCTGTCTTTCCTCACGATTCTTGCGGGGCTCGCCTTCGTCGCCGCGTCACCGGCGGCGCGGGCCGACCTTCTCATCGCCATCGACAAGGATGCGCAGCGGATGAGCGTGGTGGTCGATGGCTCACCGCGCTACGAGTGGCCGGTCTCGACCGGGGTCGCAGGTCACGATACGCCGAACGGCAGCCATCGCCCGTTCCGCATGGAGAAGACGCATTTCTCCCGCGAATGGGACAACGCACCGATGCCGCACGCGATTTTCTTTACGCAGGTCGGCCACGCGATCCACGGCACCACGCACACCCGCCGTCTTGGCCGCGCCGCCTCGCATGGCTGCGTCCGCCTCTCGCAACGCAACGCCGCGACGCTCTTCACCCTGGTGAAGCAGCAGAAGATGGCCAACACCCGCGTTGTCCTCGAGGGTAGTGTCGGCGATGCCCCGGTCGCCGATGCCCAACGCCCCGGCCGAGCGCGCTCGGTCGGGCGCGGCTATGACGGCGGCGAGGGTGTGGTCGCCGTGCGCTCCCGGGGAGGGACCTGGGAGGATGAAACGTACGGCGCGCCCGTGCGCCGCCGCTACCCGGATGTGTTCGACGACGGCTATGGTTCGGGCGTCGGGTATGGCGATCTATATTGAGCGTCAGGCAACATACCCCCCGACCGTCGAATGAGCCCGGCACCGGCTATTGCGTAAGGTCGGCGATCCTCGGCCAGTCGATGTTGCCCTAACCCCGCCTCGCGATGACGAGAGAATGAATTCCATCCTCGTCGCGTGTCGGTCAGGCCGGAAAGTCCCGGCCATCGATCAGTTCGACGCCGCCGCGCCGGTTACCCGCCACACCGCATTGCCGACATCGTCCGTCACGAGAAGCGCGCCGGCCTTGTCGATCGCGACGCCGACGGGCCGCCCCTGGGCCTTTTCATCGGCGTTGAGGAAGCCGGCCAGCACGTCAACCGGGGCACCGGATGGCTGTCCATCCTTGAAGGGCACGTAGATCACCTTATAGCCGCTCTTCGGCCGACGGTTCCACGAACCGTGCTGAGCGACGAAGAGGCCGCTCTTCCAGGCATCCGGCAGGCTCGACCCCGTTGCGAAAGCGATACCCAGCGAGGCCGTATGGGTCCCGACGGCGTAGTCGGGGGCGATCGCCTGCTTCACCTTTTCCGGCCGCGGCGGCTGCACCCGTTCGTCCACGTGCTGACCCCAGTAGCTCCACGGCCAGCCATAGAAGGCGCCCTCCTTCGCGCGGGTGATGTAGTCCGGCACGAGATCGCTGCCGATCTCGTCACGTTCGTTCACCGCGGTCCACAGGCCGCCGGTCACCGGCTCGAAGGCGAGACCGTTGGGGTTGCGCAGGCCGGTGGCGTATTCGCGCATCGCCTTGGTGGCGATCGTGTATTGCCAGATCGCGGCCCGGCCCTTCTCGATGTCGAGGCCGTTCTCGCCGACATTGCTGTTCGAGCCCACGGTGATGAAGAGCTTTCGTCCGTCCGGGCTCGCGACCACGTTCTTGGTCCAGTGGTGGTTGATGCCGGCAGGCAGATCGACGACCTTTTCGGGGGCCGCCGTGATCTCGGTCTGCCCTTCCGCGTAGGGCACGCGGACCAGCGCGTCGGCGTTGGCCACGTAGAGGTCGGAGCCGACAAGCGCCATACCGAAGGGTGAGGTGAGCCCCTTGAGGAGGACGTGGCGCTCCTCGGCCACGCCGTCCCCGTCCCGATCGCGCAGGAGCACGATGCGGTCCGGACTCGCGCCGCCGGCTCCGGCGAGGCTTTTCACCCTGTCGGCCACCCAATCGGTGACGCTGGTCGAGTGGTCGCCCGATTTCGGTGCCTGGCTCTCGGCGACGAGCACGTCGCCGTTGGGCAGCACGACAGGCCAGCGCGGATGGTCGAGCCCGGTGGCGAAGGCGGCGACGCTCAGGCCCTCCGCAGCTTTCGGCTTGGCGCCCTCCGCCCAGCGCACCACGCGGGCAATGTTGACAGTCGGCATCAGCGTCGGGTTCGGCGCCGGCAGGGCCGGACTCGACCCGCTGCTCGCCGCTACGTCGAGCGAGGCGGATTCCGGATAGACGACGAAACGCAGGAACGCCGCCCCACCGAGCAGCAGGACGGCGAGTGCGGCAAGGCCGACCTTGGCAGGGGTGCGCATCGAAAACTCCGCGATACCCGATCAGGCGGTCGTGGCGGCCAGTTGCACGGCCGCCCCGTCGGCACCCGGATGGCGGCGGCTCGTATAATAGAGCCCGATCGCGTTCCAGAATGCGTCGCGCTGCTCCTGTGGGAAGCGTTGGAGCGAGGCCTCCAACGCGGTACGCCCGGCCGCGGCCGCCTCCTCGCGCATGCGCTCTTCGAAAGCGGCGGGCGTTTCCGAACGCGTTTCCATCATGGCCCGGCCCTTCGCTGACGTTGCTCCAATGTCGTCAACGTCCGTGCTCGCCACTCCGTTCAATGTCGGTCGCGGGTGAACGGGAAGGTGAGCGTGTGCCAAAGGACACACCACCCCGGTTTCGATGCCCAGGCTTAACAGTTTCTTTGCACCTGTGGGCAGAATGGTCCAGCTTGATTACCCAGCGTCGTTAGCCTTCAGGAGCCTGCATGCGAGCCGACCGGACCCTCCGTCTCCTCTGCCTTTTCGGGCTAGCGCTGACCGGTTCGGGTCTTGGGGGATGCGGTCTGTTTCCGCATCAGGCTGAGCTGACCACCGGCTCGATCGCAATGAACGCCAAAGTCGTGCAGCCGCCGACCCCTGCCGACAAGGAATGCCTCGCCCGGGCGATGTACTTCGAATCGAACCGCAGCGACGAGGATGGACTGCTCGCCGTCGGCACGGTGGTGATGAACCGCCTGGACGCGCCGGCCTATCCCGGCCGGATCTGCGAAGTCGTCGGTCAGAAGCGGCAGTTCGCCAACGGCGTGCTGACGAAGCCCGTCCGTGACCAGGACCGGCCGCGGCTGGAGCGGGTCGCCGACGCACTGCTCTCGGGCAAGCGCCACGACGGGGTGGGGCCGGCGCTGCACTTCCACACCGCAGGCTACAAGTTCCCGTACAACAACATGCACTACGTCGTCGCGGCCGGCGGCAACGTCTTCTACGAGAAGAGCGACCGCGAAGGTTATCTCCCGGCGGTCCAGCCCCGCGCCGTGGTGCAGACGGCCACCGGCCGCCTGATGCCGCTCCAAGTCGCCGCCGCGAGTTCGGGCATGATCGGGCTTCCGCTCACCGGTCGCGTCCAGCCGACGTTGACCGCCGAGTACACCGCCCCGACGGCACCCGAGCTGCGCATCCCCGGTCCAGCCCGCTACGCCTCGGCCCCCGGCCGCGACAAGCAGTAGCGGAGCCGTCCAGCGACGGGGTTACGGCCGGGGCGGGTTGTCGCCCCCGCCCTAGGCGCAGCCACCGCAAGGCCTTAAGTCAGAGATGCGGCCGGGTTGCCCGGTCCGGCTCCCGTGAGGCTCACCCCGCATCGCCATGGCCGTTGTCCTCGATCTCCTGAACAAAGACACCCGGCCCAAGCTGGATGCGCCCGCGCGTCCGCGCCATCCCGAGAAGGCGCACCGGCCGGACACCGCCATCCAGCGCAAGCCGGACTGGATCCGGGTGAAGGCGCCGGGCTCCAAGCTCTGGGCCGAGACCAAGGACATCGTCCGCGCCAACAACCTCGTCACGGTCTGCGAGGAGGCGGGCTGCCCCAATATCGGCGAGTGCTGGGAAAAGCGGCACGCCACCTTCATGATCATGGGGGACACCTGCACCCGCGCCTGCTCGTTCTGCAACGTGCGTACGGGCCTGCCGGCGGCGCTTGACGAGGCCGAGCCGGAGAAGGTCGCCGAGGCGGTGGCCAAGCTCGGACTGCACCATGTCGTCGTCACCTCGGTCGATCGTGACGACCTCAAGGATGGCGGCGCCGAGCATTTCTCGCGCACGATCGCCGCGATCCGCCGGGCAAGCCCCGGTACCACCGTCGAGATCCTGACGCCCGACTTCCTGCGCAAGCCCGGCGCCCTCGAAGTGGTGGTCGCGGCCAAGCCCGACGTGTTCAACCACAATATGGAGACCGTGCCCGGCAAGTACGTCACCGTGCGGCCCGGTGCCCGCTACTTCCACTCGGTGCGCCTGCTCCAGCGGGTGAAGGAACTCGATCCGACGATCTTCACCAAGTCCGGCATTATGGTCGGCCTCGGCGAGGAGCGGAACGAAGTCGTGCAACTCATGGACGATCTGCGTTCGGCAGAGGTCGACTTCCTCACCATCGGCCAATATCTGCAACCGACCCGCAAGCACCATGAGGTCGTGCGCTTCGTGCCGCCGGACGAGTTCAAAGCCTACGAGACCACGGCCTATGCCAAAGGCTTCCTGCTGGTCTCGGCGACGCCGCTCACGCGCTCGTCGCATCACGCCGGCGAGGATTTCGCCCGGCTGAAGGCGGCTCGTCTGGCCAAGCTCGGGCCCGCACCGGTGGCTGCCAGCATCCGCGCCGTCAACGCCTGAGCCCGAATGCCATCCTTCCGCATCACGAGGAAAGTGCGTCACACGGCGACGCAGATGTATGACCTCGTCGCCGATATCGAGCGCTATCCCGAGTTCCTGCCGCTCTGCGAATCGCTGCGGGTGCTGCGCGACGCGGAGGGGCCGAACGGCTCGACGGTGCGGGTCGCGGAGATGGGTGTCGGCTACAAGGCGATCCGCGAGCGGTTCACCACCCGCGTGAGTCTCGACCGCGAGAACCGCAAGATCGTCGCCGAATATATCGACGGTCCGTTCAGGCATCTGGAGAACCGCTGGTCCTTCCGCGATGCCGAGGGCGGTGGCTGCGAGGTCGATTTCTTCATCACCTACGAGTTCAGGAGCCGGACCCTCGGCCTCCTTATGGGCACGATGTTCGACCGCGCCTTCCGCAAATTCACCGATGCGTTCGAGGCCCGCGCCAACGCGATCTACGGCGTGCCGGCTTAGAGTGACTGACAAAACTCCCGGTCCCTGACCGATCTCGCTCTGGCGATGACAGCGCGGCAGGAATTGTGTGAGAGACACGCAGGCGCCACGGACGGAATTCCCTCCGCGCCTTCGTCGCCGGACCGAGAACGATGCGTGATCGGGCACTTCAATCTGTGCCCCCGGCTCATCCACCCTTCCGGGCCGCGAGCAGGATGCTGGTCTCGGAATTGGCGATCCCGTCGAACTGACGGATCGTGCGCAGGAGCGCGTCGAAATCGCCGAGCGTCGGCACCTCGATCTCGGCGACGATATCCCAGCGGCCATTGGTGGTGTGAAGCGCCCGGATCTCCGGCAGGCCGGACAGGCGGCGGATCACGCTCTCCGCATGGCGCCCATCCACCTCGATCAGCGTCACCGCCCGCAAGCCCCCGGGCTCCGGGTTCCGCACCGTGATGGTGAAGCCGGTGATGATTCCGGACATCACAAGACGGTCGAGCCGGGCCCGCACCGTCGCCCGCGTGACGCCGAGCGCCGCGGCGAGCTTGGCCACCGGCATCCGCGCCTCGGTTCGCAGCAGGGCGATGAGCTGACGATCGGTCGCGTCGAGCATGGTCTTTCCACTTTGAGCAGTTCAGCTTAGCAGATCGGACGATTGTCTGTCCCGATCGAGCAATTCTCCCGCTGTCGATTATCCGCTTGTCTCAGCCATGCTTGCGCCACGGAAGATTCGGGAGACGGACGTGACGCGCTACATCGGCAGTGGTGAGATGGCGGCTCTGCTGCGCCGGGAGGGGCCGGAGCCGATCCTGCGTCGTCTCATCGACGAACTCCGCGCCGATTTCCTGCGCTGGCCCGAATTCGATCTCGCCCCGCGTCTCGCGAGCCACTCGGCCGGCGGGGTGATCGAGCTGATGCCGATCGCGGATGCGCGGCTCTATACATTCAAGTTCGTCAACGGTCATCCCGGCAACACACGGCTGGGCAAGCAGACTGTCGTCGCCTTCGGCATGCTCGCGGACGTGGCGACGGGTTATCCGCTGCTGATCTGCGAGATGAGCGTGCTGACGGCCCTGCGCACGGCGGCGACCTCAGCACTCGCGGCGTCCGTTCTCGCACGGCCCGAGAGCCGCTCCATGGCGCTGATCGGCACCGGCGCGCAGGCCGAGTTCCAGGCCCTCGCTTTCAAAATGGCACTCGGCATCAGCGAGATTCGGCTGTTCGACGTCGATCCGGCGGCGATGGCGAAGGCGCGGGCCAACCTCGACGGCCATGGGTTGCGGCTCGTCTGCGCCCACTCCATCGGTGAGGCGGTGGCGGGTGCCGACATCGTGACTACGGCGACCGCCGATAAGACCCGCGCCACGATCCTCACCCCCGGCCTCGTGGAGCCGGGCCAGCATCTCAACGCCATCGGCGGCGACTGCCCCGGCAAGACCGAGTTGCACCCGGACATCGTGGCCCGGGCCCGCACGATCGTGGAATACGAACCGCAATCGCGCATCGAGGGCGAGATCCAGCAGATGCCTGCGGATTATCCCGTCACCGAATTGTGGCGCGTGCTGCGCGGCGACGCGCCGGGCCGCGTCGGCTGCGACGAGATCACCCTGTTCGACTCGGTCGGCTTTGCGCTGGAGGACTTTTCGGCCTTGTGCTGCCTGAAGGATATCGCCGGCCCCGGGCCGGGGCTCGACCTTATCCCCGAGCCGGAGGACCCGAAAGATCTGTTCGGGTCGGTCTTTTCACCGGGCATCGGGTACGAGCAAGCGGCGTAACTGGCTCGTACAGAGAGTCGGTGGCCCGTGCGACGCGTTCTTCGAAACCGAGGACGCATCACCATCAGCCTCCGGGAGAAACCGGGGGCTCAGGTTGTGAAAGGCGAATACCCACGCACAAGCTCGGCACAAGCCACGTGGTTCTGTATGATGCCTCCAGAGAATAAGACGCCATGATGCCGACAGGCCAAAGATTCTCGGAATGAGGACTGTGCACTTTTTGTCGTAGGCCGATGATTTCTGCCATTCAATCCGAAGGCCGGACCGTCGGCGCGCGTATCGCCGCGATCGCGACGCATCTCCCCGAGCGTGTCCTCACGAACGAACATCTCGCCGAACTTTATCCAGATTGGTCCTCCGAGAAGATTCTCGACAAGACCGGCATCCGCGAACGTCGTGTGGCTGCGGAGTACGAGACGGCAGGCGACCTGGCCTTTCATGCCGCCGAGAAGTTATTTGCGGCAGGCGATTGCGCGCGCGAGGATATCGATTTCCTCATTTTCTGCACCCAGGCGCCCGACTATCTGCTGCCAACCACGGCCTGCCTCCTCCAAGACCGGCTCGGCTTGGGTCGGCATGTCGGCGCGCTCGACGTGAATCTCGGGTGCTCCGGCTTCGTCTACGGTCTCGCTTTGGCAACCGGGCTGATCGCGGCGGGCGCAGCGCGCAACGTGCTTCTCCTGACGGCCGACACCTATTCCAAGTTCATCCATGAAGGCGACAAGAGCGTCCGCACCTTGTTCGGTGACGGTTCCGCAGCAACACTGATCACGGCGAGCAGCAAGTCCGTAATCGGCCCTTTTGTGTTCGGCACCGATGGCGCGGGCGGCAAGGATCTGATCGTCGAAGCGGGTGGCTTTCGCACACCTCGGGGGCCGGAGACCGGTCTGGCAGGAGAGGATTCACACGGCAATGTTCGTTCGCGCGAACACCTCTACATGAATGGTGCCAATGTGATGAGCTTTTCCTTGCGGGAGGTGCCACGCACCTTTGCGCGCCTGCTGGAGGCAAGCGGCCTAGCCCAAGCGGACGTGGATCACGTCGTCCTTCATCAAGCGAACAAGCTTATGTTGAACGCGCTGCAGCGCAAGATGGGCCTCCCCGCCGAAAAGGTGCCCCACCACTACGAGGACATCGGTAACACCGTGTCGTCGACCATCCCCTTCGTTCTGGCAAACCTGCGGGATAAGGGGCAAATGGCACTCGGTCGCCGCCTCGTCGTGATCGGGTTCGGCGTCGGACTCTCGTGGGCCGGGGCTTCGATCGTCTGCTGAGCTTCATGAAGGGATGACAATGAGCGGCTTTTACGAAGAACTCGCTGAAATCCTCGAGGTCGAGCCGGACCAAATGACGGCCGACCTGCGCCTGGAAAATACGTCGTGGGACTCGCTGGCTGTGGTCTCCACCATTGCCCTGATCGATGAGCAGTATGACAGGGCTGTCAACGCCACGGCCCTCGCTGCGTGCGAGACAGTCGGCGACATCGAGCGCTTGATTGCAGCACACCCGACCGAGAGCGAGGCGTAGATGGCCTCGAGCGGGCAGACCGCGCGCACGTCGGGATCCCGAATCGCCGGGGTCGTCTCCTGTCTGCCCTCGCGTCGAATCGAGAACGAGGACTTCCTCGATCGTTTCGGCGACAAGGTCCACGAGGTGGTCAAGATGACCGGCGTCAGGACCCGCTATTGGGTCGAGGACGGCACCACGACCTCCGACTTGTGCGCCGCCGCTGCCGAATGCTTGCTTGACCGTCTCGGCTGGGAACGCGGGAGCGTCGACGGCATCATCTTCGTCTCGCAGACGCCGGACTACCGGCTGCCGGCGACATCCTGCGTGCTGCAGCATCGGCTCAGCCTACGCACGGGCATTCTCGCCTTCGACGTGTCGCTGGGCTGCTCGGGTTATCCCTACGGTCTCTGGATGGCGATGATGATGGTCCAGACCGGCGCGGCCAAGCGGATCCTCCTCGCCGTCGGCGACACCAGCAGTATCATGAACGATCCCGACGATCGCAGCACCGCCCTTCTGTTCGGCGATGCCGGAACCGTGACCGCGATCGAAGCGACCGTTCCCGACGCCGATCCTGCTTGGTTCATTCTCGGTACCGACGGCCAGGGGGCCGACAACCTCATCGTCCCCCAGGGTGCCTTCCGCAAACGCGAGGCCACCGGCCGATTGGAGGGCCATCCCCTCGACAAGCTGTTCATGGATGGCGGTGAGGTGTTCAACTTCACGCTCAAGGCCGTGCCGTCGCTGATCAGGGACACCATGGCCGCGGCGGGCGAGGAGTTCGAGGATTACGACATGTTCCTCCTCCATCAGGCGAACGCGTTCATGATCCGACACCTCGCCAAGAAGGCGAAGCTGCCGCCGGAGAAGGTGCCGATCAACATCGACCGCTACGGCAACACCAGCAGCGCGACCTTGCCGCTGCTCATGACCACCGACCGGGCGGATGCGCTGATGACAGGCGATTGCCAGGTGGCCCTGTTCGGCTTCGGGGTCGGCTACTCGTGGGCAGCGGCCTCGATGCGGATCGGCCCGCTCCGCTGCTGCGAGACGATTTCGCTGTGATCTTCTCCCGCGAAGCCTTCGAGGGACGTCACTTCCTGATCACCGGAGCCTCATCGGGAATTGGTCAGCATACGGCGGTGCGGCTGGCGGAGGCCGGAGCGCGGGTGGCCCTGATCGGCCGCAACACCGAACGCCTTGCCGCGATCGCTGCCTTGCTCGCTGGCAACGGCCATTCCAGCCATTCCGCCGATCTGAGCGACGCCGAGGTAACCGCGGACCTCGTTCAGGGGATCGCCAAGCAGCACGGTCGTTTCTGCGGCATTTTCCATTCTGCGGGCACGGCACTGATCCTTCCGGCGCGGGCCACCAAGAACCGCCATCTCGACGATGTCTTCGCGGCGGGCGTCCGCGGCGCTTTCGGAGTCGCTCGGGCGGCTGCGAAGAAGGACGTCGTGATGGATGGCGGATCTCTGGTGTTCATGTCGTCGGTGTCGTCAATGCGCGGGCGCCCCGGCATGAGCGCCTATTCGGCTGCCAAGGCTGCGGTGGACGGTATGGTGCGCGTGCTGGCGTCGGAAATGGCCGACCGTCGCATCCGGGTGAATTCAATCGTTGCAGGCGGGATCGAGACGGCGATGCACCGTGATTTCACGGAATCCGTCGGCAGCGAAATGGTGCGGAACTACGAGGCGCTGCACATGCTCGGTTTCGGCCGACCCGACGATGTCGCCCATGCTGCGATGTTTCTACTCAGCGATGCTTCGCGCTGGATCACAGGCAGCAATATGGTCGTCGACGGGGGGTATACCGCCAAGTGAGCCGCCACCGATGAGATGTGTGTAGGCGCGCATGAACGCGGCGATCCGGATCTCGTCGCGACCGATCACACCGGGCTTCTCCGACAGTTCGACGCCCCGCTGAACATTCTCCAGGATCGCGCGGTCCTCGTCGATCACCGCGCGACCCAGCGCTTTGCCCGACTGATTGATCATATCCTGTGCCGCTCGCTGCGCGCGGGTCAGGTCGAGCTTCGGTTCGAAAAGCCGAAAGCGCAGTCCGGTTTCCGTTGCCGACAGAGGCAAAGCGTGGCCGACATAGAAAGACAGACCCTGCGTCGATGAGATGAACAGGTTGGGAAAGATGTGAATGTGAAAAAAGGAGTCGTGGGTGAACGCGCGCGTGTCGAGGTAGGCGAGCGCCTTCTGTCGCCGGGCCTCTCCGGCCGTCGCGGTGCGCGGGAAGTGGCTACTGGAATGCGGTCCGTCGAACCGTTCCTGCTCGATGCCTGCCCGGCCAATCCCGAGCGTTTTCACAAAGGTGTCCTGATGGACGACGGAGCAATGGTAGCATTCGAGAACGTTCTCGACGAGCAGCTTCCAATTTGCTGCATGGATGAGCGTTCCGGTATCGATCTCCGGCCCGAAATAGGAACCGATCTGCTCGAGCAGTGGATAGAATGCACCCAGATACTCGCGCAGAGACGGCCCGCCGCTCCGCTTACGAAAAAATACGAAAATCCCACACGTCTCAATTTCGTAACGGGTCAGGCATAACCGCTCGCGATCATCGAGCGCGAATCCGTCGCGGCGCGGCATGCCATGCGGGAAACCGGTGCTGTCGAAGCTCCAGCCATGATAGGCACACATCAGCGGCCGGTTGCCGCGCTCGCCCGGCTGGATGCGGTTGAACCGATGGCTGCACACATTGGCGAATGCCCGGATCTCGCCGCGGAAGTTCTGCAGGACGGTCGCCGTGTTCTTGTAATCGACGCAGACGAAATCGCGATCCGCGGCGAGTTCTCCTGCCAGCGCTCCGAATTGCCAAAGTGGATCGAACAGAGTGTTCAGTTCGTCGCCGAGGATCTCGGGACGGTAGTAATTTGCGCAAGGCAGCATTGGCGTTTCGTTCTCGAACCAGCCTTCTCACAACTCTCTCGACATTCTCGCCTCTCTTTCGAGGTCAGGCGGCGACCATGCCGAAGGCGTTTTCCCCGCACCACTCAAGTTCGTGGCGGCGAAGGAGGAGCGGAACAGGATTATGATGACCATCAGTTGATGTAAAGTAGCGCACTAGGTCGCCCTATGTCGACGACCCGAGGCAAGACCCGTCCGTGCGGTGAAATGCAATGCCAACCTAACAAAATAGCTTAGCATGCGAATGTTTACACCTCGAATATCGGGGAAAACACATAGAAGCAAAGAAGGGTCGGCAAAATGGCAGCGCGGGAACGCCTTATTCTGGTCGGCGCCGGCGGATTCGGGCGGGAAGTGTACTTCTGGGCAGGAGACTGCCACGCGGCAGGGACGTTGCCTCCCCTCGCCGGGTACATCGATGACGTAGTCCAACAATTGCCCGGCTATGACCTACCCCGAATTTCAAGCCTGCAGGACTACACGCCGACACCGGGCGATCTGTTCGTGGTCGCGTTGGGCGCGCCTGCCAAGAAGCGCCGCGTGGTCGAGTTGCTTCAGTCGCGTGGCGCCCGTTTCGCGACGTTGCGCCATCCGACCGCGACCGTCGTGCGCACGGCGTCGATTGCTGAGGGCGTCATCATGTGCCCCTATACCATGGCGCTGCCCGACACCCGTATCGAGCGCTTCGTGACGCTGAACAATTATTCGGGCTTTGGCCATGACAGCGTGTGCGGCGAGTTCACGACGCTGAGTTCGATGGTCGATGTCACGGGCTATGTGCGGATTGGCAGGGATGTCCTGATCGGTTCGGGGGCACGTCTCTTGCCGAAGGTGACGATCGGCGACGGTGCGACGATCGGGGCAGGTTCGATCGTGGTCCGCTCGGTTAAACCGAACATGACGGTGTTCGCCGCTCCTGCCAAGCAGCTCTCGATGAAGCCAAAAAGCTGAGCGGCAGCGGGAATTCGAAATCCAAAAATTTCGGACAGAGCGATTTCTGATCGAATCAATTCTTGCGCTGACAATTCTTCGCTTCTCAACGCCGTGCGCTGAATGAGATTTTTGCCCGCCTTCTAATGCCCCGGCTCAAGCGCTGGTTAACAACATTATTCACGCAAAGGGATCAAGACCACACCCGGCTCACGCGGAGCGGTGCGTCTCGAGCCAACCTTTCCACATGGAGCGGAAAGCGTCGCCCATGTCCCGCGCGAAGCGCGCATGGTCCATGACCGGACCATCGAACATGCGCTCGCGCAGGTTCGTGCGGATGGCGCGGAGGCGATCCGGATTATGTGCGAGTTCCAGCGCGCGGGTCGCATAACCGTCGGGCGTGTCGCCTACGAGTTCTTCCAGTCCGATCGCCTCCAGCAGCGATGAACCGACCCGCGAGACCGCTTGGCTGCCCCGCAGCGCGATGAAGGGGACGCCCATGCAGAGCGTGTCGCAACTCGTCGTCCCACCGTTGTAGGGAAACGAATCGAGGGCGATGTCGAACTCGTGGTAGAGGTCGAAATATGTCGTCGTGACGCGCGGATGCAGCCGCACACGGTCGAGCGGTATCCCGGCCATCGACAGACGTGCACTGACCTGTTCCCGAATGACGGCCGTCTCGACGTCGGCCACGACCATGAACAGACGCGCGTCGGGAAGCGCCTGCAGGATGGCGGCCCAGGTCTTCAAAGCGCCGTCGCTGATCTTCTCGAAGCGGTTCATGACACCGAAGGTGACGAAGCCGTTGTCTTCGAAGGGCGGTCGCTCCCGCACGGGCGGGATATCGTGATGCGCCTCGTAGGTGGCGGAGACGCCCGGCAGCCACCACACCGTCTCCGTGTGCAGGCTTTCCGTCTGGCCGGGCACGTCGAGACGGGCATCGGTCAGGCGGTAATCCATGGCGCGCAGCCCCGTGGTCGCCGGGTGGCCCATCCACGTGACCTGAACCGGTGCCGGCTTCCGAGCGAAGACAAGCAAACGGTGGCCGGCGCTGTGGCCGGACAGATCGACGAGGATATCGATCTTCTCCGACTCGATGAGGTCTGCGGCCTCGTCGTCGTTGAGGCCGGCGATGTTGTGCCAACCATCGAACAGAGTCCGCAGGCGGGCCGAAACGGCGTCTTCCGCCGCATGGGTCATGTAGGCGCGCGCCTCGAACTGCGTCCGATCCAGGTGGCGCAGGAACGGCTCGATGAAGCGGGCGACGGCGTGGGTGCAGAGGTCGCCCGAGACGAATCCGATTCGCAGGCGGCGGTCGGGATCACGATCGTTGGCGAAGGGGCGCCTGCGCAGCAGCGGATCGGCGAAACGTGCGCCGAAGCTGCGCGCGTCGGCCGCGTAGTCGGTGTGCGGAACGCCCTCGGCATAGAGCTTGGTGAACAGCCGGTTGGAATGGGCGGTGATATGCCTGGGATCGGTCGCGAGCGCCCGGTCGAAACTTGCGAGCGCCTCGGGCAAGTGGCCGAGACTCTTCAGGCTGCAACCGAGATTGTTGTGCGCGTTGGAGAGGCCGGGATCGAGCGCGACGGCACGCCGCGCATGGGTCACGGCCGCGCTGTGATGACTGACGCGCTGATAGACACCGGACAGGTTCGAATGCGCGATCGCGAGGTTGGGATTGAGGGAGACCGCCCGCTCCAAAGCCGAGATGGCGCCGGTGTAGTCGCCCAGCGTGATCAGGACCGCACCGAGGCTGCTGAAATAGCCGGCGTTGTCGGGGTCGCGGTAGATCGCGATGCTGAACAGGTCGAACGCCTGCTGGTGTCGGCCCTTCCCCGCGGCGATGGCGCCCGCGAGATGGGTCGCGTTGGCGTGGGTTTCGTCCAGGCCAATGACGAGGTCGGCCAGGGTCTCCGCAGCGGCGAGGTCGCCCGCGATGTAGCGCTCCTGTCCCCGCGCGAAGGCATGGTCGGCGAAATCCTTGAGGATCGCGCGTGATGCATCGTCGGCGATGTCCCGATTCCGGAATTGCTCCATCAGGGCACGCGCCTCGTCGAGCCGGTTCAGCACGAGGAGCGTCACGGCCAGAGCCAGCCAATGGCGTGGCTGCTCGGGCTCAGCCCTCAGGGCGGCGACGAAATGCGGGACCGCCGGTCCGGGTCCGTCCGCTTTGCTGGTCAGGAGGCCGAGTTCGTGGTGCGTGCCCGCGTGATGCGGCACCGCGTCCAGCACGCGCTGAAGGTTGCGGCGGGCTTTCTCATAACGTCCGGCGGTGCGGTGGGCGATGGCCTTGGCGAGGGTGCGCTCGACCGAATCCGCGGCGTGAGCGTGCTCGATCGTCCGCGATTTTCGATGTTCGCGCATGCCCGACGCTCCTTGAGAAGGCAGCACGGTAAGGACTCTATGCTCAACAAATTATTAATATCGGCTCTCATTCAGGCTGGCGCGAGACCGATCCAAGCCCTGGGAAACTGCCCCGTTCAAGGATGATCCGCCTCTCACCGTGCTGCGCTGCGACGGCTGCAGGGCAGCTCACATGAGGGCGAGATCAAACACCGGGCGTGCTTGACACAAAACTCTTGGTGATGAGTGTTCGCGCTCCGGCGACGAAAGCGCGGCGCGGGTTCTGTGGGCGAAGCTCAACCGGGCTTGCATCCGGGCAGCAGGAACCGCCCCGCCCGCGCTTCGAGCAGGCGCACCAGCGCCGGCTCCATGAAGGCGTCGTCATCGCGCACATCGAGGCAGACGATCCGGGCGTGCCGGAGCGCCGGCCGGAAGCGGCGCATCAGCTTGCGCCGATGCGCGCGCTCCATCACCACGATGATCTCCGCCCAGGCGAGGTGATCGGCCTCCACGGGCTCGTCCGCGTCGTCCGAGACACCCGCCGAAGCCGTCTCCAGGCCGGGCCACAGCGAAAACAGCTGCTCGGCGGTCGGGCTGCGGGCGCGCGCCCGGCCGCAGACGAACAGGATCCTCACGCGTTCTCCGCCAGTTCCGATTGCCGCTCGAACAGGGCGCGGTAGGCCCCGTTCGGGCGCCGCATCAGTGCGGCGTGCGCCCCGTCCTCGACGATGCGGCCCCGGTCGAACACGAGGATGCGGTCGAGGGCGCGCACCGTCGAGAGACGGTGGGCGATCACGATCGCGGTGCGCCCCCGCATCAGCCGCTCCATCGCCTCCTGCACCAGCGCTTCCGATTCCGAATCGAGACTGGACGTCGCCTCGTCCAGGATCAGGATCGGCGCATCCGCGAGGAAGGCGCGGGCCAGCGCCACCCGCTGCCGCTCGCCGCCGGACAGCTTGACGCCGCGCTCGCCCACCAGCGTGGCGTAGCCCTTCGGCAGCCGCGCGATGAAATCGTGCGCGTTGGCGAGCTGCGCCGCCCGCTCGATCTCTTCGAGCGAGGCGCCAGGCCGGGCATAGGCGATGTTCTCGGCGAGCGAGCGGTGGAACAGCACCGGCTCCTGCGGGACGATGGCGACCTGCGCCCGCAGGCTCGCCTGCGTCGCGCCCGCCACGTCCTGCCCATCGATGCGCACGTGCCCGCCGCTCACGTCGTAGAGCCGCTGGATCAGCTTGACGAAGGTCGTCTTGCCCGACCCGGAGCGCCCGACGAGACCGACGCGCTGGCCGGCGGGAATCGTCACCGACAGCCCGTCGTAGAGTGGCGTGCCGTGGGTGCCGTAGTGGAAGCGCACCGCGTCGAATCGGATCGCGCCGCCACTCACAGCGAGCGGCACCGCGCCCGGACGGTCGGCGACGCCCAAGGACTCGGCTTCGAGGGCGACCAGTTCCTCCATCTCGTTGACCGAGCGTTGCAGGTGGTTGATGTGCCCGCCGATGTCGCGGAGATAGCCATGCACCACGAAGTAGGTGGTGAGCACGTAGGCCACTTCGCCGGGGCTCGCTTGGCCCTGCCACCACAGCCATAGGGCCGTGGCGACGATGGCGCTGCGGAAGGCCAGCAGCAGCCCGAGCTGAATGGTGCCGCTCCACGTCACGATCATCCAGGTGCGCCGGGTGCGCCGCCGCCACTTCGACAGGACGCGCGCGAGCCGCTCGTCCTCCCGCGCCTCGGCGCCGAACGCCTTCACCACCGCGTTGTTGCCGATCGTGTCGCTGAGCGCGCCGCCGAGCCGGGTGTCGAGGGCGTTCGAGAGCGTCGCCGCAGGGGCGATCACCCGCGTCGCCAGGAACACGGCGGTGCCGACATAGGCGAGCGTGCCGAACCCGATCACCGCGCCCATCGCCGGCCAATGCAGGCCGAGCACCACGGTCGTGCCCATGAGCACGACGACGGAGGGCAGGATCGAGAGCAGGAGGACGTCGTTGAGCCCGTCGAGCGCCCACATCCCCCGCGAGATCTTGCGCACGGTGGAGCCGGAGAAGGTGTTGGCGTGCCACTCGGTCGAGAAGCGCTGGACGCGTGCGAAGCTCTGGCTCGCGACGTCGGACATCGTGCCGAGCGTCAGCGGCACCACGAGGCTCCAGGCGACATGGCGCAACAGCACGGCCGCGAGGCTCAGCGCGGTCATGATGGCGAAAGCCGGCAACGCAGCCTCAAGGGCGGCGTGTCGCTCGGCACCGGCGAGCGCATCGACGAGGCGCCCGGCATAGAGTGGCAGCATCACGTCGGCCAGCGTGGCGAGCGTGATCGCGGCCACGAGGGCGGAAACGAGGCCGAGGCGCCGGCGCCAGCCACGGACGACGAAGGCAAGGACGCGGCGGACAACATCCGCGCGCCGGGGAGAAGACAGGGACATGGCAGTGCCCGACGACGAAGCGTCGGCTCCGAAATACGCGGGCGCCGCGGATTGGAACGCGCGGTCCGGCGAGGTCAGATCGGGGAGGGTGCGTGAGCTGCGCGGGCCGTCAGGCCGGGCGGCGGGGGAATGCGCCTAGGCAATTCCGGCAGGCGCTACAGCGATTCCTGCACGACGGAAGACGATGCCGACAACCATGCTGCGTCTCCCTGTTCGAACGCGACCGGCTCGACCGATAACGATCGGGGTTTCGATTCGCAACGTCCAATACCGGTCCGCCCGACCGTCCACTTGTCGGAGAGCGGCACCGGCGAAGTCCAGGAAGGCACGCATCGCTCGTTCGTTATGCAACATCTTCGCGCTTTGCGACTTCCCGTGTCGCGCCGTACTTGCCTGGCATGACAGAGCCGACGCCGTCTCGGCCAAAGGCAGGACGAAGACAGCGCGCAGCAAGTAGGTAAACAGCAGTGCAGAAGGCGATACGTCATGATCGAGGTCACTGCCTCGCAATGACGAGATGGAGTGCCGATGACGCTACCCGCAGGTCCCCCGTCGAACCTGACCTGGCAGGTGCTGCAACCGCGTGAGAGACGTTGGGCGCAGATGGGACAGCGCCCGGCCATCGCATGGCTGACGGGTCTGTCCGGTGCCGGCAAATCGACCATTGCCGATGCGGTCGATCGCGCGCTGACGGAGGCGGGCCGTTGCACCATGGTGCTCGATGGCGACAACCTGCGTCAGGGCCTCAATCGCGGCCTCGGCTTCACCGCGGACGACCGGATCGAGAACATCCGCCGCGCCGCCGAGGCCGCCCGCCTCATGGCAGAGGCCGGCCTCGTGGTGATCGTCTCCCTGATCTCGCCGTTTCGCGCGGAACGCGCGGCGGCCCGGGCGATTGCGGGCGACATCCCCTTCCTCGAAGTGTTCATCGACACGCCGCTCTCGGTCTGTGAAGCCCGCGATCCCAAGGGCCTCTACGATCGGGCGAGGGCGGGCAAGATTCCCAACTTCACCGGGATTTCGGCTCCGTACGAGGCACCGACCGAACCGGACCTCGCGCTCCAGACCCGTGACCACGCCGTCGCAGACTCCGCCCAGCCGCTCATCGCCGCGCTGCTACGCCTGAGTGCCCATGGGCCGGGCGGACCGGCCTAGGGCGCTCGTTGCTGCGGCGCGCGCCCAGGAAGGGGGGTGGCATCGGCGTTGAAGGCGGGCATGGAAGGTGGACGTGACGGTCGGTTCCGTCGCATCCCCTGGTCGCGCGCAGCGGCCGGGCTAATTGAAACGCTTCCAGACAGGATGCGAGCCTGGGAGCCGTCTCCGCATGACGTTTCGTCTGACGCTGACCGTCAACAGTGAACCGCGCGCGATCGAACTCGACGATCCGCGCGTCACCCTCCTCGATCTCCTTCGTGAACGGCTCGGCCTCACCGGCTCGAAGAAGGGCTGCGATCGGGGCCAATGCGGCGCCTGCACCGTTCTGCTGAACGGGCGGCGGATCAATTCCTGCCTCGCGCTCGCCGTGAGCCTGGACGGGGCCGAGGTTCTGACCATCGAGGGTCTGGCGGTCGGCGAGCAGCTTCACCCGGTCCAGGCCGCCTTCATCGAGCATGACGGCTTCCAGTGCGGCTTCTGCACCCCGGGACAGATCATGAGCGCTGTCGGACTGATCCGCGAGGGCCGTGCGGGCGATGATCCCGAGCGGGTACGCGAGAGCATGAGCGGCAATCTCTGCCGTTGCGGCGCCTATATCGGCATCACCGAGGCCGTGCTCGACGCCCAGGCCCGCAGCGCCGGCGTCGATCAGGGAGACGCCGCGTGAACCGCTTCGACTATATCCGCGCCGGCAGCATTGCCGAAGCCGTCGCCGCGGCCGCCGAGCCGGGCGCGACCTATCTCGCTGCCGGCACCAACCTGCTCGACTTGATGAAGGGCGGCATCACCCGCCCCGGCCGCCTTGTGGATGTCACGCATCTTCCCGGCCTCGACCGGATCGAGCACTTGCCGGATGGAGGCATCCGTATCGGTGCGCTCGTGCGCAACAGCGACCTCGCCTACGATCCGCACGTCTCGAAAGCGCATCCCGCCGTGGCCGAAGCCCTGCTATCGGGGGCCTCGGCGCAACTGCGCAACGCGGCGACGGTGGCTGGCAACCTGCTGCAGCGGACCCGCTGCCCCTACTTCTACGACCCGGCCAGCGCCTGCAACAAACGCGATCCCGGCGCCGGCTGCGAGGCGCGCGGCGGCGAGACGCGGCTCCACGCCGTACTCGGCTGGAGCGAGCACTGCATCGCCACCCACCCCTCCGACTTCTGCGTGCCCCTGGTTTCACTCGATGCCACCGTCGAGATCGAGGGCCGAGCCGGCGCCCGCGAGGTGCCGCTCGACGCACTCTACCGCCTGCCGGAAGACCGGCCGGACCGGGAGACCGTGCTGGAACCCGGCGACCTCATCGTCGCCCTGCGCCTGCCGGCGGAAGCTGCGGACTTTGCCGGGCATTCCCGCTACCTCAAGGTCCGCGACCGCACCTCCTATGCCTTCGCCGTAGTTTCGGCCGCGGCCTCGCTGCGCTTCGATGGGGGGCGGGTCGGCGAGGCGCGGATCGCTCTGGGCGGCGTCGCGCTGAAGCCTTGGCGCGCCCGCGCGGCCGAGGCGGCGCTGGCCGGCGCGGAACTGAGCGAGCGGAGTTTGCGGGAGGCTGCCGATGCGGCCCTGGCCGAGGCTCGGCCTTCCGGCGACAACGCCTACAAGATCGAGCTGTCCCGCCGCCTGATCGTGCGGGCGCTGACCCTTGCCGCCGCCGGCACCCCGGAGCGCATGCCGGCGCTTCCGGCCTCCGCCTTCTCGGGAGACGCGCTCCATGCCTGACATTGCCTACGAGCAGGCCCGGCACGGGTCGAGTATCGGCCAGCCGCTCACCCGCCGCGACGGCCTCCTGAAGGTCACCGGGCAGGCGACCTACGCCGCCGACAACCGGCCGGAGAGCTTGCTTCACGCGGTGGTGGCGGTGAGCCGGATCGCCCGCGGCCGGGTCGCCGGCCTCGACGTCGCGGCGGCCAAGGCCCATCCCGGCGTGGTCGAGGTGATGACGGGCGCCAACGCGCCGCGGCTCGCCCAGGACCCGGACGCGAAGGACAACCCCTTCATGTTCCGGCTCGATCTGTTGCAGAACGACCGCGTCCGCTACGCACACCAGCCGATCGCGGTGGTGATCGCCGAGACCCTGGAGGCCGCGACCGAGGGCGCCGCGTTGCTGGCCCCGCGTTACGAGGTGGATTCGCCGCGTATCGGGCTCGATGCCGAGGCGCCGCAGGAGCCCGAGGGCGTCGGTGCCGGCGACAAGGCGATCGTGTCGCGCGGCGATGTCGAGGCCGGGCTGGGACAGGCGCAGCGCCGGGTCGAGGCGACCTACGAAACACCGGCGCAGTATCACAACGCGCTCGAACCCCACGCCATCGTGGCGCAGTGGGACGGCGACCGGCTCGTCGTCGACACGCCGAGCCAGGGGCTCACCATGGCCAAGATGCGGCTCGCCGGCCTGTTCGGGCTCAACCCGAAGAACATTCTCGTCCGCTCCCCCTTTCTCGGCGGCGGCTTCGGCTCGAAGGGCTTCCTGTCCGGGCCGCAGGTTCTCGGCGTGATGGCAGCCAAACTCGTCGGCCGTCCGGTGAAGCTCGTGCTGCGTCGGGAGCAGATGTTCGGCCCCGTCGGCCACCGCGCCGAGACGCGGCAGACGCTGCGGCTCGGCACCGATGCGTCGGGCGCACTCACCGCCCTCGACCACCACACACTGACGGCGACGAGCCGCTTCGACGAATTCTACGAGCCGGCCAGCGCCATCTCCCGCTACCTCTACGCCGCGCCCGCGGTCTCGACGCGCCATTCCGGCGTGCGGGTCGATACCGGCACGCCGCTCTTCATGCGTGCGCCCGGCGAGGCTTCGGGCAGCGTCGCCCTGGAGGGCGCGATCGACGAGATGGCGGAAGCCTGCGGCCTCGATCCGCTCGAATTCCGCTTGAAGAACTATGCCGAGGTCGAGCCGATCTCCGGCCGACCCTTCTCCTCCAAGGCCCTGCGTGCATGCTACGCCCAAGGCGCCGCCCGCTTCGGCTGGGACCGACGTGCCCCGGTGCCCCGATCGATGCGCGATTCGGCCGGGCACCTCGTCGGCTATGGCATGGGCACGGCCCTGTTCCCGGCTCTGATGATGCAGGCGGAAGCGCGGGCCGAGATTCGCGCCGACGGCACCGGCACCGTCGCGCTCGGCGCCCATGATATGGGGCAAGGCGCGTGGACCGCGCTGGCGCAGATCGCCGCCGACGGTCTCGGGATTGGCCTTGCGCAACTCGATTTCCAGAGCGGCACGTCGGACCTGCCGAATGCCGGCATCGCCGGCGGCTCGGCCCACACCGCCACCGCCGGCACGGCGATCCATTCCGCCGCTGCCGCGGTGCTGGCGCAACTCGCCGACCTCGCGACCAACGACGAACGATCGGCCCTGTATGGCGCCGGTAATGCCGGCGTCTACGCAAGCGGCGGTCGACTGATCCGACGGGACGACGAGGGACGCAGCGAGTCGTTCACCGAGATCCTGAACCGGGCCGGCCGCGCATCGGTCTCGGCGCAAGGGCAGGCCGCCCCCGATCCGGCCGCACGCGAGGCCTACGCGATGCACGCCCACGGCGCGGTCTTCGCCGAGGTCACCGTCGATCCCGATCTCGGCCAGATCCGCGTCACCCGGCTCGTCGGTGCTTTCGCCGCCGGCCGGATCGTCAACCCGCGCCTCGTCACGAGCCAATATTACGGCGGCATGATCTGGGGCGTGTCCTTCGCGCTCCACGAAAACGCCGCGGTCGATCCCCGCTCGGGCCGGGTGATGAACGCCAATCTCGGCGAGTACCATGTGCCCGTGAACGCCGACGTGCCGTCGATCGAGGCGATCCTCGTCGACGAGCACGACCCGCACGTGAACCCGCTCGGCATCAAGGGCGTCGGCGAGATCGGTATCACCGGTACAGCGGGCGCCATCGCCAACGCGGTGTATCACGCGACGGGGATCAGGGTGCGCAAGACGCCGATCACGCTGGACCGATTGCTGGGTTGATCGGCGCTTCCAAGACACCGCCCTCATCCTGAGGTGCCGCGAAGCGGCCTCGAAGGATCGTCCAGATCCCGCTCGATCCCTGGAAGATCCTTCGAGGCCCGCTGACGCGGGCACCTCAGGATGAGGATCAGGATGGGAGAAGTGGGGTCAGATGGTTTCGCCTGATGGCGAGCCGGGGCGATGCAAATCGACGGCTTCCTCCAGAAGCGTCAGCGCCTCCGCCACCGACAGCCGCCGGATCTCGGCCCGGCCCGGATCGCCGAAACGCCGCTCGACGTGGCGGGTGGCGCCGCCCTTCACGGCGAGCCCGAAATGCACGAGGCCGACCGGCTTGGCGTCACTGCCGCCGCCCGGCCCGGCGATGCCGGTCACCGAGACCGCCACGTCCGCGTGTGACGCGGCGAGCGCGCCTTCCGCCATGGCGCGGGCGACCGGCTCGCTCACCGCGCCGTGCGCCGCGATGAGGTCCATCGGCACGCCGATCGATTCGGCCTTCGCCTCGTTGGAATAGGTGACGAAGCCGCGCTCCACCACCGCGGAGGAACCGGGCACTGCCGTGAGCAGCCCGGCCACGAGACCACCGGTGCAGGACTCGGCGGTCGCGATGCGTTGGCCCGCTGCCGCGTAGGCCCGCACCAGCGCCTCGGCGCGGGCCAGCAGAGCGGCGTCAGCGATCACGAGCGGCGCTCGTTGGTCTCCGCCTCGGTCTCCAGCTCCGCGCAGACCTCCGGCAGCCGCACCGTCGCGGCGGCTTGGGCGGCGAGGCCCTCGGCGCGCCCGACGAAGCCGAGCTTTTCCGTGGTGGTCGCCTTGATCGAGACAGAGGAGAGCGGCACGCCTGCGATCTCGGCGATGCGGGCGCGGATGGCCTCGCGGTGCTGGCCGATGCGGGGGGCTTCCGCGAGCACCGTGATGTCGAGATGGTCGATCTTGCCGCCGCGCGCGCGCACCAATTCGCAGGCATGGGCCAGGAACTGATCGGAGGCCGCGCCGCGCCACTTCTCGTCGGAGGGCGGGAAATGCGTGCCGATGTCGCCGTCGGCGATGGCGCCGAGCAGCGCGTCGGTGAGCGCGTGCAGAGCCACGTCGCCGTCGGAATGGGCGAGCACGCCCCGGTCGGCGGGGATCTTCACGCCGCCGAGCCAGACATGGTCGCCCTCCGTGAAGGCGTGGACGTCGAAGCCGGTGCCGAGGCGGGTCACGTAGGTGGTCATGGGGTCATCCGATATCGCGGGCGCAGGTTCAGAGAAAGACCGTCCGGAGAATGCCCGGTCGGCCTCGATCAGGTCCGCGGCCTGGGTGATCTTGCGGTTGCGGGCGTCGCCCTCGAACACCACGACCGGCAGCCCGGCCCATTCGGCGAGCGCCCCGTCATCGGTGAAGCCATCGCGGCCCTCGGCGACGGCTCGGCGATGCGCGTCGAGAAGCAGACCGAAGCGGAAGCTCTGCGGGGTCTGCACGGCGCGAAGATTTTCGCGAGCCGGGGTTTCGTGGACGCGGCCGATGCCCGGCGCGATCTCCTCCACGAGCTTGATCGTGTCGGAGACCGCGATGCCCGGCACCGATGCGCCGTGCTCGGAGCCGGCCGCGACCGCGCGGGCGATCAGCGCCTCGTCCACGAAGGGCCGCGCCGCGTCGTGGACGAGCACGAGATCGGGCGCGCCTAAGCGGGCGAGCCCTTCGAGCCCGGCCGCCACCGATTGCTGGCGCGTCGCCCCGCCCGGCACCGGCTCGGCGAGTTTTTCACGCTGCGCCGGCTCGAGATCGGCAAGGCATTCGCGATAGAAGTCCTGCGCATCCGGCGCGATCACCGGCTGGATGCGGGCGATGCGGGGCGATTGCGCCAGCGCCGCAAGCGTCCGCGTCAGGACGGCTCGGCCGCCGACGCGGCGATATTGCTTGGGTAAATCGCCGCCGACGCGCAGGCCCTTGCCGGCCGCCACCACGACCGCCGCCACCGATTTACGCCCCGATCCCTGCCCGGGCGGCCGCGCGGCTTGGTCGGACATGCTGGGCCTCGAATGGAAATCATCTGGGGAT
Organism: Methylorubrum sp. Q1; assembly: GCF_004683995.1. NCBI lineage: Bacteria > Pseudomonadati > Pseudomonadota > Alphaproteobacteria > Hyphomicrobiales > Methylobacteriaceae > Methylorubrum > Methylorubrum sp. Q1. The sequence continues at coordinate 86,752 of NZ_SRHQ01000011.1, forward strand.
GGATGGGGATCGCCGCGTCCTTATGCGTCAAGATGCGCGAAGGCAAACGCAGCAGGCGCTTGCGTCCGCCCGCCATTTGGCTACTTATTGAGCACAATGACACGTGACCATTATTTGAGCGCACTGCGTGGGGCTGACGATCCGGGGGCGAAGAGCCCGCCGGTCCTGCTGGCACCGCTGTCGGGCGTCACCGACCTCCATATGCGCCGTCTCGCCCAGCGGCTCGGTGCCAGCGCGGTGGTCTCCGAGATGGTCGCGGCGGCCGAACTGGCGAAGGGTGACGCCGAATCGCAGGTCCGGGCCGAGGGCGCGGGGGTGGACCCGCATGTGGTGCAGCTCGCCGGCTGCGCGCCCGAACCGATGGCCGAGGCCGCCCGCATCGCCGTGGCGAACGGCGCGGACGCCATCGACATCAACATGGGCTGCCCGGCCAAGACCGTGACGGGCGGCGAATCGGGTTCGGCCCTGATGCGCGACCTCGACCACGCCGCGCGCCTCCTCGTGGCGGTGCGCGGCGCGGTCGACATGCCCGTCACCGTGAAGATGCGGCTCGGCTGGGATCACGCGAGCCTCAACGCCGCCGAACTGGCACGGCGCGCCGAAGCGCTCGGGCTCGACGGCGTGACGGTTCACGGCCGCACCCGGCAGCAATTCTACAAGGGCCGGGCCGATTGGTCGGCGATCCGTTCCGTGGTCGAGGCGGTGCGCATCCCCGTCATCGCCAACGGCGACATCACCGGCCTGGAGGAGGCCCGCGCCTGCCTCAGCCAATCCGGTGCGGCGGGCGTGATGGTCGGGCGCGCGGCGGTCGGGCGCCCCTGGCTCGTCGGCGAGATCGCCGCCGGCCTCGCCGGGCGCGTGGCGCCGCCGCTCTCGGCCGAGCAGCGGGCGGCGGTCGCGGCCGAGCATTACCAGGGTTTGATCGCGCTCTACGGCGCGGCGATGGGCGTGCGCCACGCCCGCAAGCATCTCGCGGCCTATGCCGATGCGGCCGGCGGACTGACCCCGGACGACCGGCGCCGTCTCGTCACCACGCACGATCCGGCGGAGGCGCTCCGCCTCTTGCAACGCGCGTTCCTCGAACCGGCCGGGGTGGCGACCACGCCCCTCGGCAAGGCGGCCTGATGCCCTTTTCCGACGAGCCCACTCCTGAATCCCTGCCGCCGGCCGAGGCGGTGCTGAACTCGCTGCCGCTGCCGGTCCTCACCATCGGGCCGGACGAGCGGATCCTGCGGGTCAACCACGCCGCCGAACTGTTCTTCGACGCCTCGGCCCGGCTGATGCTGCGGGGGCGGCTGCGCGACATCATCCCGTTCTCCTCGCCGATCATCGCGCTGGTGACCGAGGTGCGCCGCCGCCGCTCCTCCGTGTCGGAATACCGGGTCGAGCTGGTCCAGCCGCGCTCGGGGACCGAGCGCAGCGTCGACGTCTTCGCCACGCCCCTGCGGGACGAGGACGATTCGGTGGTGCTGATGCTGCAAGAGCGCACCATCGCGGACAAGATGAACCGGCAGCTCACCCATCGCGGCGCCGCGCGCTCGATGGTGGCGCTCGGCGCGATGCTCGCTCACGAGATCAAGAACCCGCTCGCCGGCATCCGCGGCGCGGCGCAGCTTCTCGAACAGGAGAGCGACGAAGAGGACCGGCTACTGACCCGCCTGATCTGCGACGAGTCGGACCGGATCGTGCGCATCGTCGAGCGGATGGAGTTGTTCGGCGACGAGCGGCCGGTGGAGCGCGGCCCCGTCAACGTCCATGGCGTGCTCGATCAGGTGAAGCGCTCGGCCCAGTCCGGCTTTGCCCGTCACATCCGTTTCGTCGAGAACTACGATCCCTCGCTGCCGCCCGTCCTCGGCAACAGGGACCAGTTGATCCAGGTGATCCTGAACCTCGTGAAGAACGCGGCCGAGGCGATCGGCACGGACACGGTCGAGGGCGAGATCACCCTCTCGACCGCCTTCCGCACCGGCCTGCGCCTCCAGATCCCCGGATCGCGCGAGCGCGTCAGCCTGCCGATCGAAGTCGCGGTGCGCGACAACGGGCCGGGTATCCCGACCGACATGCTGTCGGACCTGTTCGACCCCTTCGTCACCACCAAGGTGCAGGGCTCCGGCCTCGGACTTGCATTGGTGGCCAAGATCGTCGGCGACCATGGGGGCATCGTCGAATGCGATCCCGTACCCCGCCGCACCGCCTTCCGGATCCTCCTTCCCATGTCGAGCGCCCGCGACGGGCGTGAATCGGCCGCGGAGCGCTGAGTCGAGAGCTATGCCCAACGGCCACATCATCGTCGCGGACGACGACGCCGCGATCCGCACCGTGCTCAACCAGGCCCTGTCCCGGGCCGGCTACGAGGTTCGCACCACCTCGAACTGCTCCACGCTCTGGCGCTGGGTCGCGCAGGGCGAGGGCGACCTCGTCATCACCGACGTGATGATGCCGGACGAGAACGTGTTCGACCTGCTGCCGCGCATCAAGCGCGTTCGGCCGGAACTGCCGATCATCGTGATGAGCGCGCAGAACACCTTCATGACCGCGATCCGCGCCTCCGAGCGCGGCGCCTACGAGTACCTGCCCAAGCCCTTCGACCTGAAGGAGCTGATCGCGATCGTCGGCCGGGCGCTGTCACGCCCCCGCGGGACGCCCGCGCCCGGCGCCGGGCCGGAGAACGAGGACATCCCGCTGGTCGGCCGCTCGCCGGCCATGCAGGAGATCTACCGGGCGCTGGCCCGGCTGATGCCGACCGACCTCACGGTCATGATCACGGGCGAGTCCGGCACCGGCAAGGAGTTGGTCGCCCGGGCGCTGCACGATTACGGCCGCCGCCGCACCGGACCGTTCGTGCCCGTGAACATGGCGGCGATCCCCCGCGACCTCATCGAATCCGAGCTGTTCGGCCACGAGAAGGGCGCCTTCACCGGCGCGCTCTCGCGCTCGGCCGGGCGGTTCGAGCAGGCGGAGGGCGGCACGCTGTTCCTCGACGAGATCGGCGACATGCCGATGGAGGCGCAGACCCGGCTGCTGCGGGTGCTTCAGCAGGGCGAGTACACCACCGTCGGCGGGCGGGTGCCGATCAAGACCAACGTCCGCATCATCGCCGCGACCAACAAGGATCTGCGCGTCTCGATCCAGCAGGGCATCTTCCGCGAGGACCTGTTCTTCCGGCTCAACGTCGTGCCGCTGCGGCTGCCGGCCCTGCGCGAGCGGGCCGAAGACGTGCCGGACCTGATCCGCCACTTCTTCGTGCTGGTGGAGCGCGAGGGGCTGACCCGCAAGACGCTGGACGGCGACGCCATGGAGCGGCTCAAGCGCTACCGCTGGCCCGGCAACGTGCGCGAACTCGAAAACCTCGTCCGGCGCCTGGCGGCGCTCTACCCGCAGGAGACCATCACCGGCCCGGTGATCGAGGCGGAACTCGACACCCTGCCGCTCGCCCAGCCCACGGCCAACGGCAACGGAGCGGCCCGCAAGAACGCAAACGGCGCCTCCGACAGCGAGACCCTGTCCGGCGCGGTCGAGCGGCACCTCGCCGACTACTTCTCGGGCTACCGCGACGCCCTTCCCCCGCCCGGCCTCTACCACCGCATCCTGCGCGAGATCGAAGGCCCCCTGATCGGTGCGGCGCTCGCCGCCACCCGCGGCAACCAGATCCGCGCGGCGGAACTGCTGGGGGTCAACCGCAACACCCTGCGCAAGAAGGTGCGGGATCTCGATCTGCAGGTGTTCCGCACTTCGCGGTGAGGCGTCCGCGTTCGGTTGCGTATCCGGGCCAGACGCAACGGCGGCCCTGAGACGTGATCCGATCTTTCAGGATCGGATCACCTCTCTCGATGGCAACGGTCTCGCCATCCGCCAAGCGTCCCGTCGAGGCACGGTACGACCTGGCGGATGCGCCGATCATCCGAAGTTCAATGTCGTCGAAGCGATGTGCTTCGTGATCTGTGATTTTTTCTGGTCAGTGATATTCTGGGACACTGATTCCCAAACGTTCATATCCAAGTCGAGGGTGATCGCGGAACTCGTGACATTAACGCCCTCGTGATGGAACGAGACGAACATGGACCGCCAATCCTGGAAAGCGATATCCATGCTCAGATAGACGAGCGTGACCGACGCCTGCCCTTGATCGACCTTGAGGGGACCGAAAGCGAGGTTGGTCCTCTTGGTGTCCGATGAGGCTGCATTCCACCAGAATGTTAGGAAGTCTTTGGTTCCATCATCGCCCGGGTCACTCGACATCAGTTGCGCGAGGGCCTCGTACCCTGCCATTTCGGTGGGCCCGAAGTAAGTAGACAGGAGAGAGTTCAGGATTTCCCCGACATCGATCGTGCCGCTATAAGTGTTTTGGCTGATCCCTCCTGTTGTCGCGCTTTTGGCTGCAAAAAGCCAATCGATAGATATATCGAGGCACTCGGCCAGCCGGCAGATGTTTTCGATGCTGATATTCTTACCAGATTTCCATCGCGTCAAAGCGATTTTATTCACACCGATTTCATCGGCTAAAGCGTACAACTTGCGGATACCTCGTGCCGCTAGAGCTTGTTCTAGTCGCTCCGGGAATGATTCTGACATTTCAGCAGAGAACGGGTCCGAAGCGAGCTGACCACCACCCTACATGAAATCCACCTGCCGAGACTATTACCCTAGGTTGTCCATAGGCATATTGCGCCGAGTCCCGGACGCTGCGGCTGGTTTGCGGCGCGGCGGCGCGGATCGCCATGGCCCCTCGCATCGCGACCGGCAGCGGCTCCTGTTCCAGGCTCGCCAACTCCGCTAAAGGCGCGCCATGCTGCGCCTTCGCGAGTACCAGCGCGCCGCCCTCGACGCGCTCGATTGTCATTGGGACCAGGGCGGCGGGCCCGGCCTCGTCGTGCTGCCGACCGGCGCCGGCAAGGCGCTCGTCATCGCCGCGCTGATCCGCGAATGGCTGGATCGGGCGCCGGAGGCGCGGATCTGCGTTCTTACCCATGTCCGCGAACTCGTCGTGCAGAACCACGGCGAGTTGCTGGCCTACTGGCCCGAGGCGCCCGCCGGCATCGTCTCCGCCGGCATCGGCCGGCGGGAAGTTCACGCGCAGGTCACCTTCTGCTCGATCCAATCCGTGCGTGACCGGGCCGCGTTGTTCGGCGCCATCGACCTCATCGTGATCGACGAGGCCCATCTCGTGCCGCGTGCGAGCGAGACGGGATACGGCCGCTTCCTCGCCGCAGCGCGGGCCGGCAACCCGGATCTCAAGGTCGCGGGCTTCACCGCCACGCCTTACCGGCTCGATTCCGGCCGGCTCGACGAGGGCGAGGGCCGCGTGTTCGAGCGGATCGTTTACGAATCGCTGGTCGGCGACCTGATCCATCAGGGCTTTCTGGCGCCCCTGGTTTGCAAGGCGACCGCGCTCGCCCTCGACGTGTCGGGGGTGCCGAAGCGCGGCGGCGACTACATCCCCTCGGCGCTGGAGGCGGCGGTCAACCGCGAATGGATCACCCGCGCGGCGGTCGAGGAGATGGTAGGCTATGGCCGCGAGCGGCGGGCGTGGCTCGCCTTCTGCGCCGGGCTCGCCCACGCGGCCTCCGTGCGCGATGCGATCCGGGCGGAAGGAATCTCCTGTGAGACCGTCACCGGCGAGATGGGAAAGCGCGAGCGTGACCGCATCGTGCGCGACTTCCGCGCCGGAAAGATCCGCTGCCTCGTCTCGGTCGGCGTGCTCTCCACCGGCTTCAACGTGCCGGAAGTCGATCTCATCGCCCTGCTGCGCCCGACCCAATCGGCCGGGCTCTACGTGCAGCAGGTTGGCCGGGCCTTGCGCCGGGCGCCGGGCAAGTCGGATGCGATCGTGCTCGATTATGCCGGACTGGTGCGGATGCACGGTCCCGTGGACGCGGTGACCGCCCGCAGCGTCGCGCTCGGCCCGGCGGCGTCGGGAATGGCGCGGGCCAAACCCTGCCCCGGCTGTGGCGCGCTGATCGCGCTCAACGCCAGCACCTGCGAAGCCTGCTGGGTGGAGCCCGAACCGGAGGACGAGGAGGCACCTCACGCCGCGAGCGCGGAGGACGCCATGCCGATCCTGTCCGAATCGATCTGCCCCTGGCGCGAGGTGACCGGCTGGTGCCTCGACCGCGGTCCCGGCGGCTCCGGCCCGGACCGGCTCGTCGTCGCCCTGCGCTGGCGAGGCGGCGGCTGCCGGGTCGAGGTCTGCCTGGAGCATTCCGGCCATGCCCGCGAGAAGGCGGTGCAATGGTGGCGCGCGTTCGGCGGCGCCGATCCGGTGCCGATGTCGGTCGCCGCAGCGCTGCAACGGACGGACGAGTTGGAGCGGCCGGAGACCCTCCGGGTGGAGGCCGCCGGCCGGCTTTCCGAGAGCGTGACGGTGCATTTTTCCGACGGGCGGCGGTTCCGCGACCTGCGCCGCTGGGGCACCCTGGCCGCCTGATCGGATCCTCGTAGGGGCCGATTCGTATTAATTTCGCCACACTGATGTGGCCCCGCATCAGTGATGCCGCTTCTGTCGCGACGTTCTGAAAACGTGCCGTCCGATGCCCCGTCCCCCGAGGACGGCGCCGAGGCGGTCGCGCGCCGGTTCGACTCGCCCCCGCGCGGGCCGGGCTGGATCGGGGCGGCGGTGGTGCTCACGGCGCTGATTTCCGCCTCGGTCACTTTCCTCATCCTCGCCGGCATCATCCAGATCACGCGGACGCCGACGACCGGCGTGGCCTTGCTCTCGGTCAACGCCGCGCTGGTTCTCGCGCTGGTCGTCGTGATCGCCTGGGAGGCGCGGGTCTTCCTGCATGCCCGGCGCACCCACGCCTCGGTGGCGCGGCTGCACACCCGCATCGTCGGCCTGTTCAGCCTGATTGCGATCCTGCCGACGATCCTGCTCGCCATCGTCGCCTCGGTGACGATCGATGTCGGCTTGTCGCTCGGCTTCACCGACCGCGTCCGTGACGTGGTGCTCAAATCGGTTCAGGTCGCCGACGCCTATCAGGAGAATCACTGCCAGTCGCTCGCCCGCGAAATCCGCATCTTCGCCGACGACCTGACGCGGGCGCGGCCGAATTTTGATGTGAACCGCGAGTGGTTCGAGGGCTTCATGACCACCCGCGCCCAGGCGCTCGGCCTGCCGATCGTCAAGATCATGCGCGGGCCGAACGAGGTGGTGGCGCGTGCCAATATCGACGTGCTCAAGCAGACGCGCCTGCCCTCGGCCGCCGCCTTCGAGGATGCGGCGAAGTCGAGCGACCCGATCTGCCTGCTGCCGAACGAGGGCCGGGTCTTCGCCGCCCTGATGCGGATGCCGGCCTACGACAACGCCGTGCTGCTGGTGCAGCGCGAGGTAAGCCAGCTCGCGATCGACTTTCCCGGTGTCGCCCGCGCCGCGGCGGCCGAGTACCTGACCTTCGACGAACTGCGCCGTTACGTGCAGATCGCCTTCGCCTCGGTCTTCATCCTGATCGCGCTGATCACGCTGCTGTCGGCGGTCTGGTTCGGGCTGAACTTCGCCAACCGTTTCGTCGCTCCGATCCGCCGGCTCATCAACGCCGCCGACGAGGTCGCCGCGGGCAATTTCTACGCCCGCGTTCCGGCGCGCAAATCCGACGGCGACCTCGCCCATCTCGGCGAGAGCTTCAACACGATGACGCAGGAGCTGCGCCGCCAGCACGATGGCCTACGCGCGGCCAACGACCTGATCGACCGCCGCCGCCGCTTCACCGAGGCCGTGTTGTCGGGCGTCTCGCCCGGCGTGCTCGGCGTCGATGCCGATGGCGTCATCACCATCGCCAATCCCGGCGCGGAACGGACTCTGGGCCTCACGGCCCAGGAACTCGTCGGACAGCCGCTGACGAATGTCGTGCCGGAGATCGCCGCTTTGTTCCCGGAGGCGGAGGGACGCCACCGCGCCCTGCAGCAGCAGATCCAGCTCGTGCGCGGCGGCCGCGAGCGCACCATTGCCGTCCGCGTCACCAGCGAGCAGGCGCAGGGCGAGGCGCGGGGCTACGTCGTCACGCTGGACGACATCACCGATCTCGTCACGGCGCAGCGCACCTCGGCCTGGGCGGACGTGGCCCGCCGCATCGCCCACGAAATCAAGAACCCGCTGACGCCGATCCAGCTCTCGGCCGAGCGCATCCGGCGCAAATACGGAAAAGTGATCACGACCGACAAGGACGTGTTCGAGCAGTGCACCGCCACGATCGTGCGGCAGGTGGACGAGATCAAGCGGATGGTGGACGAGTTCTCCTCGTTTGCCCGGATGCCGAAGCCGGCGATCACGCAGCAGGATCTGGCCGAGATCGCGCGCCAGAACCTGTTCATGCTGCGCATGGCGCATCCCGATCTTGATTTCCCCTTCGAAACGGTCGGCGAGGACGAGAAGGGCCGCGTCGTCGCCGCCTTCGACGTGCGGCTGTTCTCCCAGGCGCTCACCAACATCCTCAAGAACGCCGTCGAGGCGGTTCAAGCGGTGCCGGAGGACGTGCTGACGGCCGATGGTGGCAAGGGTCGGGTCGCCCTGACGCTGGTCGTCGAAGAGGCATTCGTGGTGATCGAGGTCACCGATAACGGAAAAGGCTTTCCGGCAGAGGGGCGCCAGCGCTTGCTCGAACCCTATATGACGACCCGCGAGGGCGGGACCGGCCTCGGACTCGCGATCGTTTCCAAGGTGCTCGAAGAGCATGGCGGGGGGATCGAGCTGAACGATAACCCGGAGGGGCGCGGCGGACAGGTCCGCATGCGGCTGCCGCGGGAAGTCGGGCGGCCGGACGAACGGAATTCCGGGACCGGTGCGGGACAGGAGCGGGAGCGCTCCGCCACACCGGACACGCGTGACAGGACAACGATGGATAAGAATACGGAGGACGCCATGGAAGCGCGACGCGTCGCGGAGGTGCAGCCATGAGCGCCGATATCCTGATCGTCGACGACGAGGCCGACATCCGCGATCTGGTCGCGGGCATCCTGGACGACGAGGGGCACCGCACCCGAACCGCCGCCGGGTCCGACGAGGCGCTGGCGGCGATCGAATCACGCCGGCCCCACCTCGTTTTCCTCGATATCTGGCTCCAGGGCTCGCGCCTCGACGGGTTGCAGGTGCTCGACCTGATCAAGGCGGGCCACCCGGATCTGCCGGTGGTGATGATCTCGGGCCACGGCAATATCGAGACCGCGGTGGCGGCGATCAAATCCGGCGCCTACGACTTCATCGAGAAGCCGTTCAAGGCCGACCGCCTGATCCTCGTCGCCGAGCGGGCGCTCGAAGCCTCGCGCCTCAAGCGCGAGGTGCGCGACCTCAAGGTCCGCTCGGGCCAAGCCAGCCGCATCGTCGGCGGCTCGGTCGCGGTCAACCAGCTCCGCCAGACCATCGAACGCGTGGCGCCGACCAACGCCCGCGTGATGATCTCGGGGGCGCCGGGCGCCGGCAAGGAGCTCTCGGCGCGCACGCTGCACGCCGCCTCCTCGCGGGCGAGCGGGCCCTTCGTCGTCATCAACGCCGCGACGATCACGCCGGACACGATGGAAGCCGAGTTGTTCGGCGTCGAGGGCGGCGAGGGTCGGGTGCGGCGCGTCGGTGCCCTGGAGGAGGCGCATGGCGGCTCGCTCTACATCGACGAAGTCGCTGACATGCCGAAGGAAACGCAGAGCCGGATTCTACGCGTCCTCGTCGATCAGAACTTCCAGCGCGTCGGCGGCACGGCCCGCGTCCATGTCGATGTGCGCATCATCTCCTCCTCGTCCCGCGACCTGACGGAGGAGATCGCCGCAGGGCGCTTCCGCGAGGATCTCTTCCACCGCCTCTCGGTGGTGCCGATCCGCATTCCCTCGCTGGCCGAACGGCGTGAGGACGTGCCGGAGCTCATCACCTTCTTCATGGAGCAGATCTCGGCCGCCACCGGCCTGCCGCGACGGCGCATCGCCGAGGACGCGATGGCGGTGCTCCAGTCGCACGACTGGCCCGGCAACGTCCGCCAGCTGCGCAACAACGTCGAGCGGCTGATGATCCTGACCCAGAGCGATCCGGAGCAGGACGTCACCTCCGAGATGCTGCCGACCGAGATCGGCGCGCTGGTGCCGACGACGCCGACGGGTGCCGGCGGCGAGAAGCTGATGAGTCTGGCCCTGCGCGAGGCCCGCGAGATCTTCGAGCGGGAATACCTCATCGCCCAGATCGCCCGCTTCTCCGGCAACATCTCCCGCACGGCCGAATTCATCGGCATGGAGCGCTCGGCCCTCCACCGGAAGCTGAAGTCGCTCGGCATCGGCCCATAAGACGTCACTCGCGAAACGCCCGCTCGCCGATCGTCTGCCCTCCGGGCACGGCGGCTCGGCGGGCGTGTTGTGACAGAGGCTCATCGGCCGCTGCCGGTTCGGCGGGCGAATCGGCGGCGCGAGCGGTTGCAAGGGGTGGATATTGACGCTTTGCGCTGCGGGGGGCCTCTTGCATCGCGGCAAGCTTCGCCCTGTAATAGAAATGGCCCGGCAGAGCGGTCCCAGCATGTGAGAGCGCCGCCCCGCGCTTCAGCCACGGGACCCTGCTGATCCGTGGCGCGAGTCTCGAACTAAGGATAAAAAGAAATGGCGGGCGAGCGCGCTCAGAACCTCCAGGACACGTTCCTGAATCATGTCCGTAAGAACAAGATCCCGCTGACGATCTTCCTCGTCAATGGGGTCAAGCTTCAAGGTGTCGTGACCTGGTTCGACAACTTCTGCGTCCTGCTCCGTCGGGACGGGCACTCGCAACTCGTCTACAAGCACGCGATCTCAACGATCATGCCGGGTCATCCGGTGCAGCTGTTCGAGCCGGACGAAACGGCGCCTGAAAAGGCCTGAGCGCGCGAAGCGGGCCGGCTCCCCTTATTTGCGGCAGCCAGCGGATGTAAAATTGCGTCATCGTTCCGACATAAGGGAACGATGACACGGAGACGCCATGACTGAAATCCTTCCGCCCGGCGAAGCGCGCCTGCAGGCGAAGGCCGCCCCCGAGGGCGAGATTGCCGCCGCGACCCGCACGCTGGTTCTCGGCCCCTATCTCACACGCGCCGCTCAGCGGCTCGCACCCGGACAGACGGAAACCGTGCGCTCCGACGAGGCGCGGCTCGACGAAGCGGTCGGATTGGCGGCCGCCATCGAACTCGACGTCACCCAGGCGATCTCGGTGCATCTCCAGCGCCCGCGTCCCTCGACCTATCTCGGCAAGGGCCGGGTCGAGGAGATCGCCGGGCTCATCAAGGCCGAGGAGATCGGCCTCGTGGTGATGGATTGCGCGCTCTCGCCGGTGCAGCAGCGCAATCTCGAAAAGGCTTGGGGCGCCAAGGTCATCGACCGCACCGGCTTGATTCTCGAGATTTTCGGCCGGCGCGCCTCGACCCGCGAGGGCACGCTTCAGGTCGAGCACGCCCATCTCGCCTATCAGAAGTCCCGTCTCGTGCGGTCGTGGACCCACTTGGAGCGGCAGCGCGGCGGCTTCGGCTTCCTCGGCGGCCCCGGTGAGACCCAGATCGAGGCTGATCGGCGGATGATTCAGGAGCGGATGACCCGAATCGAGCGCGATCTCGAAGCCGTCACCCGTACCCGTGGTCTCCACCGCAAGAGCCGCGCGCGGGTGCCTTATCCGATCGTGGCGCTGGTCGGTTACACCAATGCCGGCAAGTCAACGCTGTTCAATGCCCTGACCAAGGCCGAGGTGCGGGCGCAGGACATGTTGTTCGCCACCCTCGATCCAACCGCGCGGGCGACCAAGCTGCCGCACGGCGAGACGGTGATTCTCTCCGACACGGTGGGCTTCATCTCCGACCTTCCGACCTCCCTGATCGCCGCCTTCCGCGCCACGCTGGAAGACGTGATCGAGGCGGACATCCTGCTGCACGTGCGCGACGTCTCGCATGGCGATACCCAGGCCCAAGCCGAGGATGTCGAGGGCGTGCTGCGCGAACTCGGAATCGAGGCGGATGCGGAGCGGATCATCGAGGTGTGGAACAAGGCCGACCTCCTCGACGAGGGCGAGCGCACCCGTCTGCTCAATCTCAGCGCCGCGCATCGCGGTGCCGGACCGGCCCCGATTCTCATCTCAGCCTTGACGGGGGAAGGTCTTCCGGAACTCACCGAGCGGATCGAGGGGCAGGTGGCGCGGGCGCGCTCGACCTTCGCGGTGACGCTTCCGCCCGAGGACGGCGCCGCTCTCAACTGGCTCTACGAGAACGCCGAGGTCCTCGATCGCCAATCCGAGACCGGCGGCGCGATCGCCCTGACGATCCGCATCGCGCCGGAGAAGGAACCCCGCTTTCTCAACCGGTTCGAGGCGGCCCAGCGCGTCGGCGGTCCACAGAGTTCTCCGGCCGCTTAGGGCCTCGTCCGCTTGCGGGTGGCAATTCGGCGCAGAGAAGATTCCAGCAAACGAAAAGGCCGGTGCCGCCCATCGCGGCACCGGCCTTTTCCTGTTCCGGAGCTTCGTCCCGAAAGCCAGTCGCCGGCTTTCGGGTCGCGTCTCTGCGCTTGCCGTCAGTCCTTCGGCGCGGCGTGGGCGACCATCGCGAGGCTGTGGTGCAGGCCGCTCGCGCCGCCGCCGACGACCTCGACCCTGGACCCGGTCTTCGCCCGCCGCGTCGCCCATTCCCGGATCATCTCCAGGCAGGTGTGATCGACGTGGCGCAGATCCTGCGCCTCGAGCCGGACCGGCGAGCCTTCCGGCGTCCGCTCCAGCGCCGCAGTGAGGTGCGGCAGTTGGAGGAAGGTCGCAGAGCCCGAGAGCCGCAGTTCCGGCACCGCCTGAAGCGCTCCGCCCTGCATGGTCTGCGCCGCGCCACCCTCGATCTTGAGCGGGCCACGCAGGTAGTGCGGGATCACCTGAACGAGGCTGAGCGCGAGGCCCGTGAGAACACCGGTCAACAGGTCGGTGGCGACGACCATCACCATGGTAGCCAACCAGATCGCGGCGGTCGGCAGGCCGTAACGCTTGTGCAGGTGGAAGGCGTGGGCGGGGCTCACGAGGCGCCAGCCCGTCACGACGAGGATTCCGGCGAGGGAGGCCGTCGGCACGACCTTCAGCACCATCGGCAGGACCAGCAGGAAGGCGAGGATCCAGCTCCCGTGCAGGATGGTGGAGGCTCGCGTCGCCGCGCCCGCCTGGACGTTGGCCGAGGAGCGGACGATCACGCCGGTCATCGGCAGGCCGCCCGCGAGGCCGCAGAGGATGTTGCCGATACCCTGCGCCCCGAGTTCGCGGTTGTACTGCGTGCGCGGGCCGTCATGCATCCGGTCCACCGCCGCCGCCGAGAGCAGGCTCTCCGCGCTGGCGATGACCGCAAGGGTGACCGCCATCAGGATCATCGCCGGCTCGGCCAGACGGCTCCAGTCGCCCATCCCCGGCATGGTCACGGCGGAGAAGATGTTCTCCGGCACCTCGACGCGCTTGACATCCATGCTGCCGACGGCCGCGACGAGCGTGCCGGCCAGGACGCCCATCAGCGCACCGGGGATCAGCTTGAGCTTGGCCGGACGGACCTTCTCCCAACCGATCATCGCAACGATGGTGGCGAGGCCGACGATCACGGCCCCGGGGCGGTTGCCGTCCGGACCGGAGACGAAGTTGAAGAACGCGGCGGGGATGGCGACGAGGTTGTCGAGGCCGCTGGCCTTGGGCAGCGCGTCCGTCAACACGTGGATCTGGGCCAGCACGATCAGGATGCCGATGCCGGCGAGCATGCCGTGCACGACCGCCGGCGAGATCGCCCGGAACCAGCCGCCGACCCGGAGCGCCCCGGCAAGAAGCTGGATGGCGCCCGCCGCGACGAGGACCGGCCCGAGCGCGTCGATACCGTGCTCACGCACGAACTCGAAGACGATGACGGCAAGGCCCGCGGCCGGGCCGCTGACCTGAAGCGGCGAGCCGGCGAGGAAGCCGACGACGATGCCGCCGATCATGCCGGTGATGAGACCGCGCTCGGCTGGCACACCGGAGGCCATGGCAATGCCCATGCAGAGGGGCATCGCCACGAGGAAGACGACGAAGGAGGCCGGAAGATCCCGGCCGATGGTCGACGGCATCAGCCGGGCGAGGGAGGCGCGCATGGCGAGATCTACTCCGCTGCGATGGCGTGGGGGACGGCTTCGGGGCCGGCGAATTCGGGGGTGGCGATCCGCGACGCCGAAGCCTGGGCGACGGGGACCCCCGTGGCTTCGTCGATGGGGATGAAGCGGCTGCGCTCGCCGCAATAGGCGAGCACTTGGCCACTCTCGATTTCGAAGAACCAGCCGTGCAGTCTGAGCTTGCCGCGGGCCAAAGCCGTCGCCACGCTCGGATGGGTGCGAAGATTGCTGAGCTGCACCACGACGTTTTCGAGGGCGACGGCGCGGTGGCGCTCCTTCGGGTCCATGCCCTCGGGATAGGCTTCGCAGACGATCTGTTTCGCCGCATGGCTGTGGCGCAGCCACGCCGCCACGTTGGGCATGTTGCCCAGCGCCTCGGGATTCATAAGTCCCTTCATGGCGCCGCAATCGGAATGACCGCAGATCACGATGTCGAGCACGCCGAGTGCGACGACCGCGTACTCGATCGCGGAGGACACGCCGCCGTTCTGCTGCGAGAAGGGCGGCACGATGTTGCCGGCGTTCCGGCATACGAACAGGTCGCCCGGACCGGCCTGCGTGATGTGCTCGGGCGAGACGCGGGAATCGGCGCAGGCGATGATGAGCGCCTGCGGCTGCTGGCCGTCGCGCACCAGCCGCTGATACATCTGCTGCTGGCCCGGAAAGACCGTTCCCCGGAAGTTCGAGAGGCCTTGGATGATGCCGTCCACGTCAAACCCCGCTGTCCGTCACCACGCGTGAGCCGACACGCCGGGACGCATGAGATGTTGGCTGGATGACAGGCGCATCCCGCCTGTCGCTCCGCGAAGTCCGATCAGGCGAGACGCGGTGATGCCGACGCCTCCGTCAGGCATAAGGCCGCCCGCGCCGCCGCAAGGACTGCGACGACGTGTGAGCCGGTACGGTGTCGTCCGGGATACCCGGTCGGCCCGAAGCGGGGCGGCCGGAGTCGGATGGCGGGGACGTGGCCGGCAGCGGGGGTTGAGCGCCGCCGGCGGACAAGCCTTGCTTAGCGCGCCCGGCGCGGAGCGGTGCCGGCGGACCAGCGCGACTCGACCGAGCCCATGCGTGCGGCAGGGCGAATGTCGCCGCCCTTGGCGCCGGCGTTCTCGCTGAGCATCGGCGCGCCGAGGATCTGGCCCGAGCCCGAACGCTGCGAGTGAAGCGATCGGGGGTCGTGGTAGGGATCGTCCACGTAGCTGCTCATGAAGCCGCCGCCCGCCTGCTGGCGGCTGCCATTTCCACCGTCCTGAGCCTGCGCCGTGAGCGGCAAAGCAACGGCCGCAGCCGCCAGGAAACCGAGTGTCACAATGCGCTTCATATCGAACATCCTCTCGTAATCCCTGAGTTGCGAATTATTTTTCGTCTTCTTCAGGTGTCGCAATGAGACAGTAATTCCACGAATTATATTTGGAAAGTGCGTTTTATCACCGGAATATACTCATGATTTAATCCTGGCAGATTGTTTGCCCGGTGCGCAACGGCACATTTCAACGATAAACTAGACGTGATCGAGGGATGAAAATTGATTGCGATTGGTCAGGATTAAATCCGACGGCACTTCGCTGAACTACCTAATCATAGATCGACGATAAGAGCAGCGGTCGATCATCAAGGTCGCCCATCCCGCGAAACAGCGCAGCGCCTGAACCAGGGCGGCGGCCTCCATCGCGAACCGATCAAGCCGTCGCCAGACGACCGGATCGGAGCGGCGGACTTGGAACGACTGACGTTTCGTCGGAGCAGAGCGGTGAGCTGCAAAGAGCAGCCGCGCCGGCGAGGGGCATTTTCAAAGAGCGGACGAGGATATCAGCAGCGACGCTTGATCGATCGTCCGTCGATCGAAATGTCTTCAAGCCGGGCGGACACCTTCAGAGCGGAGTGATCTCCGTCGATTTTCAATCCGCGCCGTTGCTTGGCCTCGATATGATCGTAAAAAAATACAGTCGTCGAAGCACGGCGCGCGCTCCGACGATCGTTGCGCCACGATCACTCAGTGCTTTCGCTTGTCCTCGCCGTGAGGTCCCGCGCGAAAGCTCGGCCTCGAAGCATCCCGCAGGGTCGATCCCGTGGCATCGCTTCTGCGGGGACGCGCTGCGCCGTGCTTCGAAGCTCAGCGATTCACCCGGTAGAACTGTCACGGTCCCCGGAGGAGAGCGGCAACGGCCTCTCAGCGGTGCCTGGCCGCTTGCTTGCGCTTGAGGAAGGCTTCCATCTGCGCGATTTCCGTATCCTGCGCCTTCACGATGTCTTCGGCGAGCTTGCGGATCTCGGGATCCTTCGAGTGTTCGAGGGCGATCTTCGCCATCTCGATCGCGCCGCGATGATGCGGGATCATCCCGCGCACGAAATCGAGATCGATGTCGTTGGTGTAGCGGATGTCCATCTCGCGGTGCATGCGGGCGTCGGCCTCGCGAAACGCCTTGGTCGCCGCGCTGTCCTGCACCGCGGCCTTCGCATCCGGTTGACCGTGCCCGTGATGGTGGTGCGGGTCCTGAGCGAGGGCTGTGCCGGCCAAAATACTGGCGACGAGAACCGCGAGGATTGTCTTCGACATCGAGAATGCTCCTGGTATCGCGAATAGAAATCAGTCGAAGCGGGCGCTGGCTGTGACGCCGCCCGGCCCGGTGATGCGCACCGCGCCGCCGGGACGGTCCCCCAGGGCGGCCTCGGCCGTTCCGGTGAGCCGATTGCCCGCTGGACTGAGGAGTATGCGGGCCGTCTTGGCTCCGGATTTGAGGATGGCGACCGCCTTGAACCCCTCGGCCGGCAGGGGCTTGCCGTCACCGTCGCTGAGATAGACCGAGACGGTCTCGGCCCGTGTCACGAGTTCGGCGTGCCACGCGCCCGCATCCTCGACGCGACCGCCATTGGGGCCGGGCGGATGGTCATGGGCGTGCTGGCCGCTCGCGGGTGCGGCCAGCAGAAGCAAAGCCAGCACGGCGCAGGACATCGGGCGGTTCATCGATCGTCTCCTGGAATGCGGTTGGATCAAAAGGCTTCACGCACGGGTGCGTGCAGCGCGTCGGCTCCGGCCGGAGCATGAAGCCGAGCAAAGGCACCTCGCCCGAACATCAGGACGAGAACGGGAGTGAGCACGGCGTCGAGCAGGGTCGCGCTCATCAAGCCGCCGAAGATCGTCACGGCAACGGGGTGCAGGATCTCCTTGCCCGGCGCCGTGCCGTCGATCAGCAGCGGCACCAGGGCGATGCCGGCCGACAAAGCCGTCATCAGCACCGGCGTCATCCGCTCCAGGCTTGCCCGGGTCACGAGGGCAGGGCCAAGGGCCAGCCCTTCGTCGCGGGCGAGGTTCAGCATGTGGCTGATCTTGAGGATGCCGTTGCGGGCAACGATGCCGGTGAGCGTGACGAACCCGATCATCGAGGCGACCGACAGCGGCAGGTCGGCCATCCAGAGTGCCAGAACGCTGCCGATCAAGGCCAGCGGCACGTTGCCCATGACGATCAGGGCCAGCGGCACCGAGCGGTAGCGCCCGTGCAGCAGGGCGAAGACGAGGGCGAGCGACACGAGGCTGAGCCCGCCGATGGTGCGCGCAGCCTCCCCTTGCGCCTCGTAGCTGCCCTCCAGCCGCGCACTCACCCCCTCGGGCAGGGGCGTCTCGGCCAGCACGCGGCGGATACCGGCGACGATGGCCGCCATATCGGTGCGGCCGTCGGAATTGGCCTGCACCACGATTCGCCGCCGCCCGTTCTCGCGCAGAATCTGGTTCGGCCCGTCGGTCTCGCGGATGTCGGCGATCTCGCGGGCCGGCACCCAGCCCGACGGCGTCTCGATCAGGAGGTCGCCCAGCGCCTGCGGGCTGCGCCGGGCCTCGGGCAGGCGCAGGGTGACGTCGAAGCGGCGCGGTCCGTCGGCGATGGTCGAGAGCGTTCGTCCGTTGGCGAGCCGGGCGATGGTCTCGACCACAGTCGAGGGCGAGACGCCGTAGAGCGCGGCGCGGCCGTAATCGACCCGGATGTCGAGTTGCGGGATGCGCACCTGCCGCTCGACCTGAAGGTCGGTGACGCCGGGCACCGCTGCCGCGATCCGCTCGCGGATGCCTTCGGCCGCGGCGCGCAGGCTATCGAGGTCGTCGCCGAACAGTTTCAGGGCGATCTCGGCGCGCACGCCCGAGAGCATATGGTCGAGCCGGTGCGAGATCGGCTGGCCGACATTGACCGTCACCGGCAGAACCGCGAGGCGCTCGCGGATCTCGGCGATCACCGTTTCGCGGGGGCGGCCGGCTTTCAGCCGCACTTCGAGATCGGAGGAGTGGACACCTTCCGCATGCTCGTCGAGTTCGGCGCGGCCGGTTCGGCGCCCGACGGTGGCGACTTCCGGCACGTCGAGCACCAGCCGTTCGGCGATGGCGCCGACGCGGCTGCTCTCGGCGAGGGAGATGCCGGGGCGGAAGGTGGCGTTGATGGTGAGCGAGCCCTCGTTGAAGGCCGGCAGGAAGGCGCGCGGCAGATGCGCCGCAGCGATTCCCGCCGCGACGACGCAGAGGGCGATGCCGGAAATCAGCACCCGCGGATGGGCCAGCGCGAGCTTGAGCAGCGCCGCATTGCCGGCCTTGAGCCGCCGCACCAAGAGCGGTTCGCGCTCGGCCAGGGTCTTCATCCCCGGCAGCAGCCAGGAGGCGAGGACCGGCGTCAGGGTGACGGAGACCAGCAGGCTCGCCAGAATCGCGACGATATAGGCTTGGCCGAGCGGGGCGAAGAGCCGGCCCTCAATGCCGGAGAGCGCGAACAGCGGCACGAAGACGAGCACGATGATTGCGGTCGCGTAAACGATGCCGGATCGCACCTCGCTGGAGGCGGCCACCACCACGTCGAACACGCTGCGGGGCGAGCCCTCGGCCCGGTTCTCGCGCAGCCGGCGGAAGATGTTCTCGACATCGACCACCGCGTCATCGACCAATTCGCCGATGGCGATGGCGAGCCCGCCGAGCGTCATGGTGTTGATCGAGAAGCCCAAGAGCCAGAACACCAGGGCCGTGGTCAGGATCGAGACCGGAATCGCGGTGAGCGAGATCAGCGTCGTGCGCGCGTTCATCAGGAAGGCGAACAGCACCACGGCCACCACCGCGACCGCCTCCATCAGCACCCGCTCGACATTGGCGAGCGACGTCTCGATGAAGTCCGCCTGCCGGAACAGGATTTTCTGGGCGTCCATGCCCTTCGGCAGAGTGGGTGCGATCTCCATCAGCGCCGCCTCGACGGCCTGCGTCAGGCGCACGGTATCGACGCCGGGCTGCTTCTCGACCGAGAGAATCACCGCCGGCTCGCCGCGATAGCCGCCATCGCCGCGCTTGGGCCGCGCCGCGAACGCGACCTCGGCGATCTGGCGCAGATAGACGCGGCCCTCGATCGCCGGGTTGCCGGTGCCGGGCAGGTCGGCCGCTGCCGTCGCACCCTGCGGGCCCGTCGGGATCACGAGGTTGCGCAAGTCTTCCAGGCTCAGGGTGCGGCCGATGTTGCGGATCAGGATCTCGCGGGCGTTGGCGTCGGCAAACCCGCCGCCGGCATTGGTGCCGAAGCCGGACAAAGCGGTGACGAGCGCTTCGTTGCTGACGCCGAGCGCCCGCATCGCCGCCGGATTGGGGCTGACGCGGAACTGGCGCACCTCGCCGCCGATCGGGATCACCTGTGCGACGCCGGGAATCGACAGCAGGCGCGGGCGCAGGATGAAGTCGGCCGTCTCGCGGACCTGCATCGGGCTCGACGTCTCGCTCGTGACGGCAACGAGCAGGATGCCGCCCATGATCGAGGCGACCGGGCCCATCTGCGGGACGATGCCCGCCGGCAGCTCGGATCGCACCAGGGCGAGGCGTTCGGCCACGAACTGGCGGTCGCGGTAGAGGTCGGTCTCCCAGCCGAATTCGACGGTGACGATGGAGAGCCCGGCACTCGACACCGAGCGGACACGGGTGACGCCGGGCAGGCCGTTCATCCGCGTCTCGATGGGATAGGTGACGAGCTGCTCCACCTCCGGCGGGGCATAGCCCTCGGCCTCCGTCATCACCGTGACGGTGGGGCGGTTGAGATCGGGCAGCACATCGACGGGCAGGCGCGTGAGCGCGAGGCCGCCGGCCAGCACCAGGCCGAGACAGAGCGCCAGGACCAGCACCCGGTTGAGCAGGGCGCCGCGGACGAGAAGGGCGAACATAGCGAGGCGTCCCCAGAGCATCATCCCGAAAGGTGGCTGCCGGCTTTCGGAAAAAAGATGATGCGAAACAACAGGCAAGAGCATCATCCCGAAAGGTGGCGTCCGGCTTTCGGAAAAAAGATGATGCGAAACAACAGGCTAGAGCATCATCCCGAAAGGTGGCGTCCGGCTTTCGGAAAAAGAGGATGCGAAACAACAGGCTAGAGCATCGAACCGGATCCGATATCCGGGACGATGTTCTAGCGGACCTGATCGAGCAGTTCGGCGCCCTGCACCACGACGCGCCGGCCGGCGCCGAGGCCACCGGCGACGATCACCTGCTCGGCATCCAGCGGCTCGACCCGCACGGGCCGCGGCTCGAACCGCTCGGCGGAGACGTGCTCGTAGACCACCGCGCCACTCTCGGTTCGGACGATCCCCGCCCGGGGCACGGCCAATCCGCCGATGGTTTCGCCGGTCGGCGCCATCACGGTCACGAACTGACCGAGCCGGACACCCTCGGTGCTTCCGGTGATCGCGAACTGCACCGGCGCCGCTTGATTGCGGTCGGCGAGGCCGGCGCCGCGGGATGCCAGCGCCAGCGTGCGCCCATCGGGCAGCCGTGCGGTGGCAGTGGCGCCAGGCTCCAGGCCGACGAAGCTGAGCGCCTCGACGTAGAGCTTGTCCGGATCGACGATGCGGAACACCATCGTGCCCGCCGCCGCCATCTGGCCCGCCACCGCCGCCCGCTCGGCGACGACGCCGTCCACCGGGGCGATCAGCTCTTCGGGTGCGCGGCGAATCGTGTCGAGGGCGGCGCGGCGGTCCTTCAGGCCGGCGAGTTCGGCGCGGGCGTCCTCCAAGGCGGTCTGCGCCACCGCGCCGGTCGCGGCGAGGCGCTCGTAGCGGGCGACCTTGCGGCCGGTGATGGCGATCTGCTGGTCGAGATCGCCCTGTGTCTGGCGCATGTCGGAGAGATCGACCGCCTGGACCGGCGGCGTGACGGTGGCGAGCACCTCACCCTTGCGGACCCGTGTGCCGAGATTCGGGAAACCGCCGGGCGGGGGGGCGAGGCGGCCGCCGACCGATGATTGCACCACGCCGCTGGCATTCGGATCGGCGATGACACGCCCCGGCAATTCGACGGTGCGGCGATGGTCGGCGATGCCGGTGAGGCCGGTGCGCAAAGCGAGCAGGCGCTGCGTCGATTTCGGGACGAACACCGCGCCGCCCGGCAGGCGCCGGGCGCGCTCGACGGGCACGGCCATGGGCGCGGTGAGAGCCACGCCCTCAACCGCTGCGGCCCCCCCTTCGCCGGGCCGATCTGTCTCATGAGCATGTCCCTCATGGGCAAGGGCGGCCGTGCCGAGGAGAAGCGTGAGGGTCAGAGCGAGGACCGCGAAGGCGGGGAGCGCCCGGCGCGCGCGCACGAGCATGATGACGGCGAGCCCGAGCAGAAACCCGCCGGCGGCCGCACCGATCGGACCCTGATGGGTGAGATGACGGCGGAGATGGGCGAGCCAGGCCGACGCTTCGGCCTGGACCGGCATCGCTGCCGCCTCCGGCTCGGGCAGGTGCAGATCGAGGGCCAGCACGTCCGTCATACCGTCGGCCGTCACGGTCGCGAGCAGGTCGTATCGTCGACCACCGGCCAGCCAGGGGGCCGCGATCTCGTAGACGCCGTCGCCGACGGCCCGCGTCTCGGCCGGGCCGTCCGGCGTCTCGATCTCGATCTCGGCGCCGTTCACGGGCTCGTTGCTGCTGAACCGATCGAGATAGAATCGTATCCGGTTGCCGGACGCCACCGCCACGAGTTCGAAGGTGGCCGAGGCCGCTTCGGCCCGAGGGGTGGTCTGTGCAGGCAGAGCCGGCACCTCGTCACCGTGGCTGTGACCCTCATGGGCCAGGGCGGCACTGCCCGCTGCCGATGCGGCGGCGAGCACGAGCGAGACAGCCAGCGCCCGAAGCGCCGCCGCGAGACGGATGGACATGGGGAACGAATCCTTCGCCGGATGAGCAACGACATCACCCGGCACGGAGCGTACCGGATGGGGATCGGGCATCAGGCGAGGATTCGGGGCGGCTCGATCTGCGCCTCGGGCACGATGCCCGACAGACGCGGTCCGTCGCGCGCAGGGGCACAGGCCTGCGCGGCGGCCGGCGGAAGGGCCGGAACCGGTGACGGGGCGAGCCCGGTGGCGCAGCAGGACGACGGCGCATGGCCGCAAACACCGCCGGCCGCGCAAGCCGGGCAGGCGCAGTCCATCCGGGATTGCCCGATTACCGGTATCGCATCCGCTCGAACGACCGACATCAGAGCGGCGCGCCGGACGTCCGATCCGGCAATCGCGAGGTCAGGCGCCGAGGCCGCGACCGGCTGCGCCTGAGCGACGTGCTCGTGCACGCCGTGCGCGCGGGCGCCGGACGGCATCAGCACGGCGGCGATCGTGAGGATCACCGCCACCAGCCACAGCGCTATGAGACGAACGGACTTCATTGTGCGTGACCCGTAGCATGGACACGTCGCCGTCAACAGAGGCCGGCGGGCGATGAGAGCCGCGACGGCCGCGTTCACAAGAACGGCATACCCCGCCCGAAACCGCCACCTTCGATGGACTTGGAGACACAAATCGAGGCTTGATGACGGCGCGACGGATCGTCTCGCATAGGTTGTATAGTGTAGAATATGGGTGCTTAAGAGGCCGACACGTCGCACGTTTCCCGTCCAGCGCCTCGCGGGTCGGCCAGAGGGCAGGCACGATGCGTGCATCCTCCTTCCGCGCCGCTGCGCCAAGTGCGGACGCCGCGCTGAAACTCTCGATCCGTCCGTCGCTTATAGGACGTTCCGGATGCCGTAACGCTCCGGCTTGGCGTCGAAAAAGTTAAGCTATGACACATCATTGGACCGTGCGAGCACGTCTTCCATTTAACGTTCTACGCTTCAACGGCGACGCTGGACTTGAGTGTGCCATCCTCAATACCCACAAGCCTGGCGTAGTTTTTTGAATTCTTCTCTTGCATCGGTGCGCATCACGTATGATTTTGGCGCCCGGGGGCCTACGGAACGGACAAGCAGAATGACAGAAGAAAACCAGAAATCGTTCAACGATTTCGTCGAACTGGCGAGCGACATCGTCTCGTCTTATGTGTCGAACAACTCAGTCCCCGCTTCCGAGCTTCCGGGCCTGATCATCAGCGTGCATACGGCGCTGACCACCCTCAGCAGCCCCGAGGCTGTGGCCGCTCCCGCCGAGGAAGTGATCGAGAAGCCATCCGCCGGGCAGGTCCGCAAGTCGGTGACGCCGGAAGCGATCATCAGCTTCATCGACGGTAAGCCGTACAAGACGCTCAAGCGCCATCTCGGCACCCACGGCCTCGATCCCTATTCGTATCGCCAGCGCTACGGTCTGCCGAACGACTATCCGATGGTCGCGCCGAACTACGCCGCGCAGCGCTCCGCCCTCGCGAAGTCGATCGGCCTCGGCCGGCCGGGCGGTCGTATCGAGGAAGAGGCCCCCGCGCCCGAGCCGGCAACGAAGTCGCGGTCGCGCCAGAAGGTCGCCTGATACGGCGCTCGCCGCAGGAACGGACGGCCGGACCGGTCGTTCGTGAAACCTTTGCGTTCGGCGAGCGTCAACCGCATGATCGAGGTGACGAGCGGTCCCGTCGTCCGCTCCCGCGGCGAACCGCCCCAAGGACATGCGATGGCGCGTTTGCCCACCCTACTTCTCGACATCGCCGGGACGACCTGCGCCTTGCCGCAGGCCGAGATCCGCGAGATTCTCCCGCTGCCGCGCCTGCACACGCCGCCGGCCGCGGGCGGTCCGCTCGCGGGCCTTCTCAATCTGGCCGGCGAGCCGGTGCCCGTCATCGATCTCGCCGCCCTGTTCGCGCTTCGCGACGCGGGCGGCGATCGCGATCCCTACCGGCACGTCGTGCTAGCCCGCGGGGGCGGCATCGCCTTTCTCGTCGATCGGGCGCTCGACTTCGTTCAAGTCGAGGAAGAGTCCCTGCGGCCGGTCGAATCCGCCCGCAGCCTCAACGGCTGCGTCGTCGGCGAATTCGCAATGGGTGACCAACTCGTGCACCTCCTCTCCCTCGACCGCATCTTGACCCTCGACGAGCGGACCCGGCTCGAAGCGCTGACCCGGCAGGCGACGACGCGGCTTGCCCGGTTCGAGCCCGCTGGGGCGCGAGCCGTCTGAGGACACCGGTCGTGACGGCCCCGGTCGAGCGATCCCGACGCGTCGCCAGCGCGACGGTGGATCCCGGATTTCCGGCTCTGAAGGATCGGGTGATCGCCCGGACCGGACACAACTATTACGAAGACAAGGACGACCTGCTCTACGATCGCCTGCGCAAGCGCAT
Organism: Methylorubrum sp. Q1; assembly: GCF_004683995.1. Classification (NCBI taxonomy): domain Bacteria; kingdom Pseudomonadati; phylum Pseudomonadota; class Alphaproteobacteria; order Hyphomicrobiales; family Methylobacteriaceae; genus Methylorubrum; species Methylorubrum sp. Q1. The sequence continues at coordinate 111,337 of NZ_SRHQ01000011.1, forward strand.
GCGAAGTTGTGGGGTCGCCGACTGCGCCGCCTATTCATCCCTGCTCGACGGCGCGGCCGGCCGGGAAGAATGGGCCGCACTCGAGGCCGAGATCACCATCGGCGAGACCTTCTTCTTTCGCTACGCCGAGCAATTCGCCGCCCTGCGCCGGACGATTCTTCCGGAAGTGATCGAGGCACGCCGCGAGATCCGCCGTCTGCGGATCTGGAGTGCCGGCTGCTCTACCGGGGCCGAGCCGTATTCCCTCGCCATCCTCGTGCACGATCTTCTCGGCGAAGCCCTTGCCGACTGGTCCGTGACGATCCTCGGCACCGATCTCAGCGCCGCCGCGCTCGCCGTCGCGCGCGAGGCGGAGTTCGGCCCCTGGGCCCTGCGGACCCTGGACACCGAGGAGCGCGCGCGCTGGTTTCGCCGCACCCCCGCCCGACCGGGCTTGCCGCATGGCGGCTACGCCCTGCGGCCGGCGTTTCGCCGCATGGTGCGCTTCGAACGGCAGAACCTGCTCACCCTGATCGACGGGAGCGACCGGATACAGGGGGGCTTCGACCTGATCCTGTGCCGCAACGTCCTGATCTATTTCAGCGCCGACCATGTCACCCGTATCGTGCGGGCGCTCGGCGAGCGGCTGAACCCGCAGGGCTGGCTCCTGATCGGGCATGCCGAGCCCAATCCCACCTTCTCGCAGTGGCTGCAGCCCGTGGCCCTGCCGGGAACGGTCGCCTACCGCCCGATCGACACGCCAGCGCCCCAGCCGCCGCCTGTCCTCGGGCCCGCGCCTCCGGAACCGGCGCCGATCCTGTTCGCGCTGCCGGAACCCGCGCCTGACCCGGTGCCTGCCCTGCCGTTGCCGATCCCGGCACCGGCCGCGATCGCGCATCCGCTGTCGCCGGGTGATCTCCTCGCTGAGATCCGCGTGCTGGCCGATGCGGGCGAGACCGCGCGGGCGTGGCGCCGATTGCACGAAGAGATCGACGGCTACGCCACCGATTCGCCCCTGCGCTACTATGAGGGTCTGCTCGCCCTCGATCTCGGGCGGGAGCGGGAGGCCGAACGGGCCTTGCGGGGGGCGCTGTTCCTCGACCGCGGCTTCGTGATGGCCCATTTTCAGCTCGGGTTGCTGCTCGCCCGCGTCGGACGCCGGAGCGAGGCCGCCCGCGCCCTCGACAACGCCCTGCGCCTCGCGCAAGGACTGCCGCCCGAAACGATCCTGCCGGAGGGAGACGGAGTGAGCGCCGCACGCTTGGCCGAGAGCGCACGCCGTGCCCTGGCCGGAATCACGGGCCGAGACGCATGAAGATCGGCGTGACCGCCGGAGCGGATGCCGAAGCGCGCACCGCCGCGCTGCTCGATGCCCGCGCCGCCGCACTCGCTGCCCGAACGGTGGGGCAGGAGCGGACGATCGAGACCGCACCCTATCTCGTCTGCGCCTGCGGGGCGGAGCGCTACGGCGTGCCGCTCACGGCGGTCGCGGGCGTCACGCCTGAGGGAGCCTGCACGGCGCTGCCGGGTGCACCGCCGGCGCTCCGAGGCATCACGGCGGTGTCGGGGGTGATCGTCAGTGTTCTCGACCTCGCCGCCTGCCTGGGACTGGACCGCGCGGAGACCGAAGAAGGCGGACACGTGGTGCGCCTGCGCGCGCAGGAGCCGCCGGTCGCGCTCGCCGTCGATCGCGTGCTCGGGATCGCGCAAATCGAAACCACGCTGGCCCGGCCAACGACGGAGTCGGAAAGTCTGGGACGCGGACCGCTTTCGGGCTATGCACCGCCCGGCTCGGACAGAACGGGCGGGATCCCCGAGGACTTCTCCCTCATCGATATCCCGGCCCTGCTGGGCCGCTTCACGACGTGACCGTCGCGCGCGTTCTTACGCCGACCGGGAAGCCGGTTCGGTCGAGCGCGCGTCAAAACAGAAGCTTGGAGCCGCCCGCGACGGAGGCGGCCCCGAGAACCCGAACCCTCTCCCCGCGCCGCCTGCCGGAGTCATGTCGCCCGTGTCGATCTCGATCGGAAAACGCATCCTCCTCGGCTTCGTGGCGGCGAGCCTGATCGTCGCGGCTCTCGGCGCATACGCTCTGCGCCAGATCGGCAGCGTGCGCGACACGACCGACCTCATCGTGACGCGCGACGTCGGCGTGCTGCGCCAGCTCGACGACCTCGGCAACGTCGCGCGAAACATGGGTCTGGTGCGCCGCAACGCCGTGATCTCCGTTCTGACCCAGGCGCAGGCAAACCCGGCGTCGAACTCGGGCCGCTCGGAAGATTTCCTGGGAAGCTGGCGCCAGAACGTGGCGGAGCTGGAACGGCTCCTCGCCACCATGACCGGCGAGGTGAAGGAGTATCAATCCGCCGCACTCTCCGCAGAACGCGCTGTGGCCTGGGGCCGGCTCGGAGCCGTCTTGACCGAGACGAGCGAGGCGTTCCGCCAGGTCCGCAACGCCAGCGAGCAGCAGCTCCGCGCCGTGGATGCCCGCGACATCGCCACGGTCGAGGCCAGAAACGAGGACGTCAACCGGCTGCATGATGGCTTGCTGCGCAGCATCGCCAACGCCCGTACCGCCCTCGACGGCGTCATCGGTGCCGGCCAGCGCAGCGTCAGCGACATCTATCGCAACAGCGTGATCTCCGTTGCGATCACCGTCGCCGCCTCGATCCTGCTCTCCATCCTGGTGACGGCGCTGATCAGCCGCGCGGTGGTCCGCCCACTGGAGGACGTGATGCGCTTCGTCGCACAGATCGGTGACGGCGACCTGACGGGGCGCCTGAACCGCTCCGGCACAGACGAGGTCGGTCGGCTCGGGGACACGTTGAACCGGATGGTGGCTGGATTGTCCGACCTTGCCCGGACCAACCGCGCCGCCACTGCCGACCTCAACGCCGCCGCGGCCGAGATCCGCGCCTCCGCCCAGGAACAGGCGGCCAGCGTCGAGGAGCAGTTCGCCGCCGTCCAGGAGACCGCGGCGACCGTGGACGAGATCACCCATTCGGGGGCGCAGATCTTGAAGCGCGCCACCGAAGTCATCGCCACCGCCCAGGCCGCGGCGCAGACCGCGCGTTCGGGCCTGCGCGCCGCTACCGACACCGCCAAGGCGATGGATGCGATCCGCGAGCAGGGCGAGGCGGTTGCCGGCAACATCGTCGCTCTCAGCGAGAAGACACAAGCCATCGGCGAGATCATCGTCACGGTGAACGACATCTCGGAGCGCACCCACCTGCTCGCCCTCAATGCCGCCATCGAGGCAGCGGCGGCCGGCGAGAGCGGGCGCAGCTTCGCCATCGTCGCCTCCGAGATGAAGCTCCTTGCCGACCAAGCGAAGGGCGCGACCGCGCAGGTGCGCGGCATCCTCGGGGAGATCCAGCGCGGCATCAACGCCTCGGTCATGCTGACCGAGGAGGCGGTCAAGCGCGCCGCCGCCGGCAAGAACCGCACCGATTCGACCGTCCGCACCATCGAGGAGATGGCGGCGCGCGTGGAGGAGGGCGTGCAAACCTTCCAGCAGATCGTGGCCTCGACCAACCAGCAGCAGCTCGGCATCGAGCAGGTGATGGGAGCGTTGCAGAACATCCGGCAGGCGAGCCAGCAGACGGCCGCCGGCACCCGCGAGGTCGAAACCGCCTCGGCCAACCTGACCGAGCTGGCACAGGGGCTGATGGCTCTGGCCGAGCGCTACCGGCTTTAGCGGTCCGGCCGAGCGTCCCGCCGCATGGACATCCGCCAGCAGCTTCTCGCCGCCTTCGAGATCGAGCACCGCGAGCATCTCGACGCGATCCGCGCCGCCCTCGCGGCGGAGGGGCCGGTCGATTGGCACGACGTGTTCCGTCGCGCCCACAGCCTGAAGGGCGCGGCCCGCGCCGTCGATCTGCCTCCCGTGGAGGCGGTCTCGCACCAGCTCGAAGCGCTGTTCGAACGCATCAGTGCCGGCCAGCGCCCGCTCGACCGGGCGGCACGGGCCGCGACCCATCTCGCCCTCGATCGGATCGAGGCCTACGTCGCCGCGACCGCGACGGGGCAGGCGAGCATGCCCGAGGATGCGCTGGCCGCGCTGAATGCCTGCCTCGACCCCGAGGCCGCCGCTTCGGAACCGGCTCGGCCCGAGTCGGATTCGCCGCCGGTTGCCCCGACCGCCGCGCCAACGGCCGCTCCGGCTGCCGCGACCGAACCGGCCGCGGAGCCTTCGCAAGCCATTCTTCGCGTGCCGGCCTCGGCCGTCGAAGCCCTGACGCGGGCGAGCTACGGGCTCTGGGCCGCGCTGCCGGGGCAGGGGGCCGTCGCCGAGCGCATCACGCGTCTCTCGGCGAACGCGGGCGCCCTGCGCCGCCGCACGGAGGCCGCCCGCCGCGTTCCGGATACCATCCCCGGCGGGGCCGAGGAAACGGAGACCGCGGCTTTGCGCCGGGCGCTCGCCGAGATCGAATCGGGGCTCGCCGCCTTGTCGCGCGAAGCCTCCGACCTCGCGCAAGGGCACAAGACCGTCATCCTGTCCGTCGAGATCGCCGCGCGCCGCCTGCGCGAGGAAGCCGAGCGCCTCGCGCTGGTGCCGGCTGAGACGGTGTTCGGCGGCCTCGCCCGCGCGGTGCGCGATATGGCCCGCTCCGACGGACAGGACGTCGAGGTCGCGACGCGCGGGCTCGACCTGCCGGTCGACCGGGCAATGCTTCAGGCGCTCAAGGATCCGGTGCTGCACGCCCTGCGCAACGCGCTGAGCCACGGCGCGGAGAGTCCGGAAAGCCGGCAGCGCCAGGGCAAGCCCGCCTCCCTTACGATCGGGCTCACCGTCGAGGCACAGGGCGGGCGGCTCGTCCTCGGCATTCACGACGATGGCCGCGGGCCCGACCTCGCGGCGATCGAGGCGACGGGTCGCGCTCGCGGGTTGATCGCGCCGGGCGAGAGCCTCCATCCGGATATGCTGCTCGCGCTGCCGTTCGAGCCGGGCTTCTCCACCGCCGGTTCGGTCGATGCCCTGTCGGGCCGCGGCATGGGCCTGTCGGTGGTGGCCGAGGTCGCCCGCTCCCTGCACGGACAAGTGCAGCTCGTCCGCCGCCATCCGCACGGCACGTCGCTGATCCTCACCCTGCCGCTCTCGGCCGCGCGGCGGCCGGTCTTGATCGTCTCGGCTGGTGGCACCCGCTTCGCCCTGCCGAGCGGTGCCGCGGAAGCGCTCTCGCGGCTCGATGCCTCGGCCCTGTCCACGGTGGCGGGCCGACCGGTGGCGCAGGTGGCGGGGGAGGGCGGCGAGACCGTGACGCTGCCACTCGCCGAACTCGGCGATCTGCTCGGCCTCGGCAGCAGCCGCCCGGAGGGTGCGATGATCCCGATCGTGCGTCTGCGCGGCACGCGGGGGCGCTGCCTGCTCGCGGTCGATCGCCTGGAGGAGGTGCGCACGCTCCTCGTCCTGCCCGCACCGCCGATCGGCAGCGATCCTGCCCTCGTCACCGGCACGGTGATCCTCGGCACCGATACCCCCGCCCTCGTCCTCGATCCGGACGGACTCATCGACCGGATCGGCCGCGCCGGCCTGCGCGCCGGCCGGTCCCCGTCGAGAGGACTTGGGGACGGCAGCGGAACGATCCCGGAAACGCGACGTTCGACGATTCTTGTCGTGGACGACTCGATCACCACCCGCACCTTGGAGAAAAGCATCTTGGAAGCGGCGGGCTACCGCGTGATCGTCTGCGTCGACGGGCAGGAGGCGCTCGACCGTCTGCGCGCGCGCATCGAGCCGGTCGATCTCGTGGTCGCCGACGTCGAGATGCCGCGCCTCACCGGCTTTGGTCTCGTCGAGGCTTTGCGCGCCGAAGAGGATTTCGCGCGTCTCCCCATCGTGCTGATGACGTCGCGCGGCGACGAGGAAGACGTCGCCCGGGGATTGGAACTCGGCGCCGACGCCTACCTCACCAAGCAGAAATTCGATCAGCGCGAACTCTTGGACACCATCGGTCAGTTGCTGTGAACGGAGGGGCAGGGAATCCGCGCGTGCGCGTGCTGGTTGTCGAGGATTCGCTCGTGGTGCGCATCCTCCTCACCCACATCATCGCCCGTGATCCGCGGCTGGAACTGGCCGGCGCCGTGGAATCCGGCGAGGCGGCGCTCGCGGCGATCGAGACCGTGCGCCCGGACGTGATCTCCATGGATATCCGCCTGCCCGGCATCGACGGACTGGAGACGACCCGCCGGATCATGGCGAGCCGGCCGACGCCGATCGTGGTGATCGCCGATTCGGTCGAGGACTCCTCGCTCAAGATCTCGATGAACGCGCTCAGGGCCGGCGCGCTTTCGGTGGTCGAGAAGCCGGTGGCCACGACCAATGACGGCTACGAGGCGGTCGCGGGCCAGATCTGTACGCAGCTGCGCATCATGGCCGCGGTCCCGGTCATCCGCCGCCGGCCGATCGGGGCGGAATGGAATGCGCGCAAGACCGCGCCCCCGCTCGACCTGCCGGCCTCCTTGGAAACGGAAGCCGCACCGAGCGTGCTGGCAGTCGCCGCCTCGACCGGCGGCCCGCCGGCACTCGCCAAGGTGATCGGCGGTCTTTCGGCCGAGTTTCCGCTTCCGATCCTGCTGGTTCAGCATATGGGCGCCGCCTTCATGGACGGCTTTGCGAGTTGGCTCGACGGCGTGGTGCCGCTCCCCGTCGGGGTCGCGCGGGACGGTCAGGTGATGCAGGCCGGCCATGTCTACGTCGCCCCCGGCGACCGTCATCTCGAACTCGGCGGGAACGGCACGCTGCGGGTGAGTGACGGCGCCCCCGTCGGCGGACAGCGCCCGGCCGCGACCGTGCTGTTCCGCTCCGTTGCCCGGCAGGCCGGCGCGCAGGGCATCGGCGTGCTGCTCACCGGCATGGGCGAGGACGGGGCGCAGGGCCTTCTCGACATGCGCAAGGCCGGCGCCGCCACGGTGGCCGAGCACGAGAGCAGCGCCGTCGTCTACGGCATGCCCGCGGCGGCGGTGCGCCTCAGCGCGGCGTCCCGCGTGCTCCCCATCGATCAAGTGGCGCCCCATCTCGTGCGGCTCGCACAGAGGAAGCCGGCATGACCGCGAGCGCATCGCCCTCCGGCGCATCATCCGCCCCACCCGGCCACCGCCTGCTGCTGGTCGAGGATTCGGAGACCCAGGCGCTCGAATTGCGGCTTCAGCTCGAAGGGCAGGGTTTCTCGGTGCAGCGCTGCGCCACGGCCGAGGCCGCGCTCGACCTGCTCAACACCGACCTTCCCGATCTCGTCGTCGCCGACCACCACCTGCCCGGCATGAACGGCGACGAGTTCACCCGACAGATGCGGCTCTCGCTGCGCACGCGGGCGCTGCCCGTGGTGATGCTCACGAGCGCCCGCAACGGCGAGCGCCACGGTTTCGAGAGCGGCGCCGACGCCTATGTCGAGAAGTCGGCCGATCGCGACCTGCTGGTGCTGCGCATCCGCGCCCTCCTGCGCGAGCGCAAGAGTTCCGCGACGGAGGGACCGTCTGGCGCCGCCTTCCGCCGCGGCCGGGTGCTGATCGTCGATGGCAGCGCCACCTACCGCGCCTTCTTCACCGGCCTGCTGACCCAGGAAGGCCACACCGTCGCCGCCGCGGCCGACCGCACGGGGGCGCTCGCGGCCCTCGACGAACCCGGCGCCGGATTCGACTGCGTGACCCTCGACCTCGTCGGCAGCGCCTATGACGGCATCGCGCTCTGCACCGAGATCGCCGAGCGCCGCATGAAGGCACCGGAGGGCGGCGGCAACGCCTTCCCCCTCGTCGGCATGGCCGGTGACAAGCCGGACAAGAGCCTACTGGTCGCCGCCTTCGCCGCAGGCGCCGACGATGTGGTCTCGAAGGCCGACGGCGAAGTCCTGGCGATGCGCGTGCGCGGCCTCGTCCGCCGCCGCCTGCTCGAAGAGGACAACCGCCGCATCTCCGGCGAGTTCGGCGACCGCGAGCGGGCGGTGGAACGCGCCCGCGCCGAGGCCGAGGCGGCCGCCGCCCGCGCCGCCCTCGCCGACGCCCTCGGACAGGCCAACCGTGACCTGGAGGATGCCAACCGCAAGCTGACGGAGGCCCAGGCCAAGCTGGTTCAGGCGGCCAAGATGGCCTCGCTCGGCGAGTTGGTCGCCGGCATCGCCCACGAGATCAACAACCCGCTCGCCTTCATCCTCGCCCACCAGGGCACGGTGGAACGCCTGCTCGGTGATTTGCCGCCGCCCGATGCGCCGGAGGGACAGCGGGCGCTGATGAAGGCGCGCGACCGGGTCGGCTCGATGCGTCTGGGCCTGACCCGGATCCAGGATCTCGTTCTCAATCTGCGGAAGTTCTCGCGGCTCGACGAGGGCGAGCGCGGCCTCGTCAACGTGCCGGAAGCGATCGAGACGGTGTTGGCGCTGATCCAGCACAAGCTCGGCACCCGGATCACGGTGACCCGCGACTTCTCGGGACGTGCGGAGATTTCCTGCACGCCGGCCCTGTTGAATCAGGTTGTCATGAACATCCTCGGCAATGCAGCGGATGCAATCCACGGCGACGGGACGATCACGGTGGCGACCTATTCGGATGCCGAGACCGACATGATCCGCATCAGCGACACCGGGCCCGGTATTCCCGAGGCGTTACGAGAAAAGATCTTTGAGCCTTTCTTCACGACGAAGCCGGTCGGATCGGGAACCGGGCTTGGCTTGGCGATTGCCTACAGCGTCGTTCAGGCGCATAGCGGCTCGCTGATCGTCGAGACGGCGCCGGGCGGCGGCGCGAGCTTCGTCATCGGAATTCCGAGGCAACCGGCACCGGTATGAGCAAAGGCACGATTCTGGCCGTCGATGACGAGCCGGACATCCTGATCGCTCTGGAGGACCTGTTCGAGGACGAGTACCGGGTGCTCACCTCGGCCAAGCCCGAAGAGGCGCTCGACATCCTCCGCGCCGACCCGGACATCGCGGTCGTCGTCTCCGACCAGCGCATGCCCGGCATGACCGGTGACGCGCTGCTGGCCGAGGTACGCAGTTTCCACGAGGCGCAGGCCATCCTGCTCACCGGCTACGCCGACATCTCGGCGGTGATCGCGGCGCTCAATCGCGGCGGCATCATCGGCTACGTCGCCAAGCCCTGGGACCCGACGCTTCTGCGCGCCACGGTGCGCAACGCCTACGAACGCCACCGCCTCGGCCGCGATCTCGCCACGGAGCGTGCCCTGCTGCGCGGCCTCCTGGATCACGCCGAGGAGGCGATCTCCTTCAAGGACGCGTCGGGCCGCTTCGTGCGCCTGAACGCGCGCAAGGCCAGCCTTGTCGGCAGCACGGTCGAGGCCTGCCTCGACCGCACCGAGGTCGAGATCGCCGATACGCCTCAGGCCCACGAAGCGGAAGGCGCCGACCGCCGTGCCGTCGCGGCCGGCGAAGCGGGCTCGACGGTGATCGCCCGCGGTGCGCTCGGCGCCGAGCGCTGGTCGCATGTCATCCGCGTGCCGATCCGCGGCGGAGCCGGCGAGGTCACGCATCTCGCGACGATCGAGCGGGACGTAACCGAGCAGAAGAGCCTGGAGGCGCGGCTGCGCCAATCCGACAAGATGCAGGCACTCGGCACGCTGGCCGGCGGCATCGCCCACGACTTCAACAACCTGCTGACCGCGATCCTCGGCAGTCTCGAACTCGTCGGTCCCAAGATCGCCGACCAGCCTCGGGTCAAGCGCCTCGTGGACAACGCCACCGGCGCGGCGCAACGCGGCTCGGCGCTGACCAAGCGGCTCCTGAGTTTCAGCCGCTCCAACGACGCCCATGCGCGGCCCGTGGACCCGAACGCGCTGATCGAGGGAATGAGCGCGCTGTTCGGCTCCAGCCTCGGCAGCCATGTCAGCGTCGTGCGGGATCTCGAACCCGACATGCCCTTCGCCCTGGTCGATCCCGACCAGCTCGAACTCGCGGTGCTCAACCTCTGCATCAACGCCCGCGACGCGATGCCGGACGGCGGCACGGTCACCATCTCGACCCGCCGCGCCGAGATCTCCGACGATCCCGATCTCGAACCCGGCACCTACGCCGTCGTCACGGTCGCCGACGAAGGCACCGGCATCCCGCCGGAAATTCTGGAACGCGTCTGCGAGCCGTTCTTCACCACCAAGGCGGTCGGGCAGGGCACGGGCCTCGGCCTTGCCATGGTGTTCGGCCTTGCCCAGCAGGCGGGCGGGCGGCTGCGCATCACCAGCGAAGTCGGCCGGGGCACCCGGATCGAACTCGCCCTCCCGCGCGCCGAGAGCGCCGCCCAGGGCACCGAAGAGCCGGCGGCCCCGGCGGTGGTGATCGCGGCAAGTCCGGCCCGCATCCTCGTGGTCGACGACGACGAGGAGGTGCGGCACGTCACCGCCTCCTTCCTCAGCGATTTCGGCTACAGCGAAACCGAGGCGGCGGACGGGCGCACGGCTCTGGACTTGATGGAGAAGGGCGCGCGCTTCGATCTCGTGGTGGCCGACCTCGCCATGCCCGGCATGACCGGGGTCGAGCTCGCCGCCGCGATCCGCCAGCGCTTTTCCGGCGTGCCGATCCTTCTGCTGACGGGCCATGCGGAAGCCGTGCAGATTCCCGAGGATCTGCCGGTGATGACAAAGCCCTTCGCCTCCGCCGAACTCGCGGCGCGGGTCTCGCAGCTTCTCGACACCACGGCCTGACCGGGCCTCGAGCCCATCGCAAGGGACGGTCCGCCCCTCTCGCAAGCGCACATTACCGGACACATTCGTGCCACTTCCGGTGAACCCGCGCGCGCAAGGATTGCACTCCGCATCGGCCCGCAGGAAGATGTTTATGCGCCACGCTGCTTCGGGGCGCGGAAAGAACCGTCTTGAGAAGGATGACCCCGATGGCGAGCGTCGATGTCGATATGGTGAAATGCGCCTGCCCGGACTGCGTGTGCGTGGTCTCGGTCACCAAGGCGGTGAAGCGCGACGAGAAGGCCTTCTGCTGCGACGAGTGCGCCGAAGGTCATCCCGATCATGCCGGCTGCGACCACGCGGGCTGTAGCTGCCACGGCTGATTCGCCGAAGGCTCGACCGGGTGCGGCTCAGTTCGGCCCAGTCGGGTGTTTCTCCGTCGCCTTGGCGAGGAAGCGCATCAGCGCGTCGCGGTCCTCGGCGCTGTTGATGGTCTGCTCCGGCATCCGGGTGCCGGGGGTGAAGCGCGCCGGGCCGACTTCGAACAGGCGGGCGACCGTCTCCGGAGTCCAAACGATGTCCATACCCTTCAGTGCCTCCGAGTAGCGGTAGCCCGAAACCGCCGCGATGCGCCGGCCGAACAGGCCGGCGAGCGTCGGGCCGGCGCGCGGCGCGTCGTCGGGCGTCAAGGTGTGGCAGGCGACGCAGGCGCGGAACACCTCCGCGCCCCGCTCACCGTGAAACGCGGCGAGCGCGTCTGCGGGCCGAGGCATCGCGAGGGGGCCGATCGGCTCGCCGGTCGCCGCGTTCCAGCGCCGCACGAGTCGGTCGCCGCCGCCGGTGACGAGTTCGCTCCCATCCGGCCGCCACGCCAGCGACCAGACCGGAAGGCCCGGCCCGACCAGCGTGAACAGGATCTTTCCGCTGGCCCGCTCGATCATCGCGACGGTACCGCCCGCGCTCGCGGCGGCGATCCGCGTGCCGTCGGGCGCCGGCGCCAGCGCGATCACCGGGGCAGGACCGAGTTCGACCTCTGACCGCACATGCCCGTCGGGGGCGAGAAACCGCACCGTGGCATCTGCCCCTGCCGCGGCGATCTCCCCGTCCGCGGTCACCGCCAACGCGCTGAGAGCGCTCGGCAGCGTCGCGGCCACGGCCGTCTCCCCCTGCGGCGTCCAGATCCGCACGCTGGCGTCGGCGCCGGCCGTGACGAGGCGGCCGTCGGGCAGAAAGGCGACCGCGTTGACGTTGCCCTTGTGTCCTTCGCGAATCCCCGCCGGTCCGCCCGCCAGCGGCCAGATCCGCGCGGTGCCGTCCCAGGCGGCGGAAGCCAGCATGGTTCCGTCGGGCGAGACGGCGAGCCCGGCGACGGGGCCGGCATGTCCTTCGAGCACGCGCTCCGGCTCGGCCTGTCCCAACCGCCACAGGGCGATGCGCCCATCCTCCGAGGCGCTGGCGAAGCGCCCGCCGGGAAGGGCCGCCACGGCGTTCACCGCGCCGTCGTGGAAGCGCAGGACGCTCAGCGCCGCGCCGGTCTCGAGACCCCAGACGATCGCCGCCTGATCGAACCCGCCGGAGACCGCGAGGCGACCGTCGCCCGTCACGGCGAGCGCACGAACCGGCCCGCCGTGGCCGCGCATCTGCGCCGACGCCGGCACGGCGAGCAGGAAGGCCGCGATCAGACCGAGAATCCGCGTCGCCCGCATCGTCATCCAACTCCGTTTTCCCGGCGGACCATACGCGACCGGTCGGGACGCCGTCCGCCCACGGAAGGTGAGGGTTTGTGTCTCAGGCGCCGGAGCGGTGGTCTGCCGAACCTTGATCCGCGACCGGCGATGGCGCATCGCTCGCGGTGATGAGACAGGACGGAGCCTCACGCATCCTCGCCGTTCGGCCCGCCGCCTTGCCGGCGCGCGCGGAGGCTTGAACGATGCGCGCAGCCTCCGCCGCCCTGACACCGCTCGCCGACGCGCTCGCCCTGCTTTTGCGGCATGCAGCGCCGGTCGCGCCGCGATCGGTGCCGCTGGCGCGATCGGCCGGGCACATCGCCGCGACGTCGCTCACGTTTCCCCAGGACATCCCGGCCGGGCTCACCGCCCTGCGCGACGGCTTCGCGGTGGAGGCCGCGCAGATCAGCGGTGCCTCGCCCTACGCACCGGTGACGCTGCCCCGTGCTCCCGCCTGGGTCGAAGCCGGCGAGCGCCTTCCGCCTGGCACCGACGCGATACTGGCCGCCGAGGGGTTGGAGCACCGCAGCGCCGTCGCGGACGTCGGTCCGGGCGAAGGCACCCGCGCCGCGGGCGAGGATTTTTCCGAAGGTGACGCCCTTCTGACGGCGGGTGAGCGGATCGAGCCGCGCCACCTTCTCGGCCTCGCTGCCGCGGGTCTTTTCGAAGTTGCGATCCGCGAAGCCCGGATTCGCCTCGTGGTGACGGGGGCGCCGGACGTCCTGTCGCCGACGCTCAGTGCCCTGATCGCGCGGGCGGGCGGGATTGCCGAGACGGTGACGGTGCCGGATGTCGCCGAACGGATCGCCCACGCCATCGCGGCCGACGGGGCGGATGCGGTGTTCGTCCTCGGCGGCACGGGTTTCGGACGCAGCGACCGCAGCGCCGAAGGGCTGGCGCAAGCCGGCCGCGTGGTCGCTCACGGCCTCGCTCTGCGGCCCGGGGAGACGGCGGGGATCGGCGATGCCGGAGACCGCCCGGTCCTGCTCCTGCCCGGCCGGCCCGATGCAGCACTGGCGACCGTCCTGGCGCTCGGCCGGCCGCTGGTCGCAGCGCTGACCAGCGCCGTCGAAGCCGCGCCGAGGGCGGGGCGGACCGCGCGCAAGATCACCTCGACCGTCGGGCTTGCCGAAATCGTCTTCGTTCGCGTCCAGGGGACGGACATCGAACCCCTCGGCGGAGCCGACCTTCCCCTACGCCGGTTGATCGAGGCGGACGGAATCGTGCTCGTCCCGCCGGAGCGGGAGGGCTATCCGGCCGGCAGCCTCGTCGAGGTGGTGCCGCTGTGAGCGCGGATCGCGAGACGGATTTCACCCGGCGGCTCACCGCGGCCGCCCGGCAGGAGCAGTTCCTGACGGTGATGAGCCGCGAGGACGCGCATGCGACCTTCCGCGCAGCGATCCCGCACGCGGCGCTCCCGCCGGAGACCGTGCCGCTGGCCCGGGCGCTCGGGCGGGTGCTCGCCGGCGACATCGCCTCGCCGATCGACGTGCCGCCCTTCGACCGCGCCTTGGTCGACGGCTTTGCGCTTCGCGCCGCCGACACCGAGGGCGCCAACGCCGCGCGGCCCCGCCGGCTCGCTCTCAACCGCGAGATCCTGGCCTGCGGCGTCGCCCCGACGCGTTCGGTGGCCACCGGCACTGCGACGCCGATCGCCACCGGCGGCATGATCCCGCGCGGGGCCGACGCCGTGGTGATGGTCGAGCAGACCGAATTCTTCGAAGACGCCCTTGCCATCGACGTGACGGGTCCGGTCCGGCCGGGGCAGTTCGTCGGCTATGCCGGCGCCGACATGGCCTCGGGCGAAACCGTCCTGCGCAAAGGGGCGGTGGTGACCGCCCGCGAGATCGGCATGCTCGCGGCCTGCGGGCTCGCCCAGATTGCCGTGGTGCGCCGCCCCCGCGTCGCCGTGCTCTCGACGGGCGACGAGCTGGTCGCACCGGGCGGCGACCTGCGCGCGGGCGCCATCTACGATTCGAACGGCGCAATCGTCGCGGCCTCGGTCGCCGAGAACGGCGGCGAGCCCGTGCCGCTCGGCATCGTCCCTGACGACGAGGCGGCGCTCGACATCGCCCTGCGCAAGGCGCTGGCGCGGAGCGATCTCGTCGTGCTCTCCGGGGGCACCTCGAAGGGCGCGGGCGATGTCTCGCACCGCATCCTATCGCGGCTGGGTCCGCCCGGCATCCTCGTCCACGGCGTGGCTCTGAAACCCGGCAAGCCGCTCTGCCTCGCCGTCGCCGAGGGCAAGGCGGTGGTCGTGCTGCCGGGCTTCCCGACCTCCGCGATGTTCACCTTCCACGAATTCGTGGTGCCGCTGGTGCGCGCGCTCGCCGGCCTGCCGCCGCGGGAGGAGGAGGCGGTGTCGGCGCGCCTGCCGCAGCGGCTGACCTCCGAACTCGGCCGCACCGAATTCGTGATGGCCTCGCTCGCTCAGGCGGCCGATGGCCTGGTCGCCCTGCCGCTGCCGAAAGGCTCCGGCTCCGTCACCGCTTTCTCGCAGGCCGATGGCTTCTTCGCCGTGCCGGCCGCGCGCTCGGGCGTCGAGGCGGGCGAGACGGTCTCGGTGGTTCGCCTCGGGGCCGGCGTACGGCCGCCGGACCTCACCATCATCGGTAGCCACTGCATCGGGCTCGACCGGGTGGTCGGGCTGCTGGCCGAGCGGGGCTTTCGTGCCCGCACGGTGTGGGTCGGCTCGGCCGGGGGGCTCGCGGCCCTGCGCCGGGGCGAATGCGATCTGGCCGCCATGCACCTGCTCGACCCCGAGACCGGCCGCTACAACGCGCCCTTCCTCGAAGCGGGCATGAAACTCGCCCCCGGCTGGCGCCGGCTCCAGGGTGTGGTGTTCCGCGCCGGCGACCCCCGCTTCGCGGGCCGAAGCGCCGCCGACGCGGTGAACGCGGCGCTGGCCGATCCCGACGCGGTGATGGTCTGCCGCAACGCCGGGTCCGGCACCCGGCTCCTCGTCGACGGCCTGATCGGCGCGGCCCGGCCGGCCGGCTTCTGGAACCAGCCGCGCTCGCACAACGCCGTCGCGGCGGCGGTGGCGCAGGGCCGAGCCGATTGGGGTGTCGCGATCGCCAGCGTCGCGGCGGCCTACGGCCTCGGCTTCCTGCCGCTGGCTCAGGAGCATTACGACTTCGCCTACCGCGAGGCCGACCGCGAGAAGCCCGCGCTCGCCGCCTTCCTGGCGCTTCTCGGCACGCGCGAGGCGGATGCGGCCCTGAACGAACTCGGGTTCGAACCCGGAAGAGGCGAATCGTGAGCGACCTGCGCGTCATCGGCCTCGCCGGTTGGAGCGGGGCGGGCAAGACCACGCTGCTCGCCCGCCTCATCCCGGTCCTCGTCGCCCGCGGGATGCGGGTCGCGACTCTCAAACATGCCCACCACGCCTTCGACATCGATCAGCCGGGCAAGGATTCCTTCGTCCACCGGCAGGCCGGGGGGAGCGAAGTGATCGTGTCCTCCGCCCGGCGGTGGGCGCAGATCCGCGAGGTCGAGGCTGGCGCGGAGGCCACCCTGCCCGAATTGCTGCGCCGGCTGACGCCGACCGGTCTCGCGTTGGTGGAGGGCTTCAAGCGCGGGGCGCATCCGAAGCTCGAAGTGTTCCGCGCGGCCAACGGCCGTCCGCCCCTGCACGAGGAAGACCCGCGCATCGTCGGCATCGCCAGCGACGTTCCCTTCCCGCAGGCGGCGGTGCCGGTGGTCGGGCTCGATGACGTCGAGGCCATCGCCGATCTCGTGACCGAGCGCGCCGAGGCGCTTGAAACCGTGCTCGCCCGGCTGGAAAGATCCTGAGCCATGGCACAGCTCACCGACGATTGCTTCGCCTTCGGGGGCAAGCCGATGCGGATCGAGGAAGCGGTGGCGATGATCGCCGAGCGCTTCCCCGTGGTCGCCGGCACGGAGACCGTGCCGCTCGGCCTCGCCGACGGGCGGATCGCCGCCGCGGACGTTTTTGCGGGCCACGATCTGCCCCCCTTCGCCAACGCCGCGGTCGATGGTTACGCCGTGCGCTTCGCCGACCTCGAGGCAGGGACGCAGACCGTCCTGCCGGTCAGCGGCCGGCTCGCGGCCGGCGCGGCGGCCAGAGATCTGCCCGCGGGAACCGCGATCCGCATCTTCACCGGCGCCCCGATGCCGCCCGGCGCCGACACCGTGTTCATGCAGGAGGACGTGCGCCGCGAGGGCGAGCGGGTCGTCCTGCCGCCGGGGCTGAAGCCCGGCGCCAATGCCCGGCCCGCCGGCGAGGATCTGGCGGCGGGCGCCCTTGCGATCCCCGCAGGACGGCGCCTGCGCCCGCAGGATCTGGCCCTCGCCGCCGCGACCGGCCATGCGCAACTCGCCGTGCGCCGCCGGTTGCGGGTCGCCGTGTTCTCGACCGGCGACGAGCTGACCGAGCCGGGCATCCCCCTTCGCCCCGGCGCGATCCACGATTCGAACCGCGTCCTTCTCGTGACCCTGCTGACCCGGCTCGGCGTCGCGGTGGACGACCTCGGCATCCTGCGCGACGATCCCGCCACCCTGCCGGCCCGCCTCGCCGAGGCGGCGCGGGACCACGACCTGATCCTCACCTCCGGTGGCGTCTCGACCGGCGAGGAGGATCACGTGAAGACCGCCGTCGAGGCGCAGGGCCGGCTGATGCTCTGGCGGCTGGCGATCAAGCCCGGCCGTCCGGTCGCGGTGGGGCTGGTCGCCGGCACGCCCTTCGTCGGGCTGCCGGGCAATCCGGTGGCGGTCTACATCACGCTGCTCTTCGTGGTGCGGCCCCTGCTCGCCCGGCTCGGCGGCGCGCGCTACGAGCCGCCCCTGTCCTGGCCGGTACGGGCGGGCTTCAGCTACCGCAAGAAGGCAGGCCGCCGCGAATTCGTCCGCGTCAATCTCGTCCACAGCGAGACGGGCGACCTGGAAGCGCGAAAATTCCCGCGCGACGGGGCGGGGGTGCTGACCTCGCTCACCGAGAGCGATGGCCTCGTCGAGTTGCCCGACGACGCGACGGGCGTGAACCCCGGCGATCTGCTGGCGTATTATCCGCACGTCTTGCTGTGGTGAGGGCTCGCCTCTCGGCCTGATCCGGCGAGGCCGGGCCGCGGATCGCGACCACGAGACATCAGAGGGGCGGCGCGTAGCCGGGCGTCCGTCCGGCCCGGCTGCGGAGATCCTCGCGGAGCGCCCCGAGCCGTTCCGTATCGATCCGCGCGCGGATCGCGAGGAAATACGTTTCCCAACCCACGGGCTGGAAATCCAGGGCGAAGCGCTCGGCAACCACGCGGGTGCCCATGCCGACATCGGCCGCGCCGGTGGCGATCAGGGCCGCCACCGCCTGATGCGTGAATTCTTCGGTCTGATGGCCGACGATGCGCTCGAGGTCGATGCCCGCCTCGGCGCAGAGCCGTTCGAACCAGATTCGGGTGCCGGCCCCCCGTTGCCGGTTGACGAAGCGCGCCCGCCGCGCGGCAATGTCGGCGACACTTCCCAAATCGAGCGGATTGCCGGAGGCCCGCATCAGGCCCTGTTCCCGGCGGAACAGCGGGACGACGACGAGGTCGCGACGGTCGAACACCGCGCCGAAGGGCGCTGGCGGCGGGCCGTCCGACCCGTAATGGAAGCCCGCGGCATCGACCGTTTCCTCGCACAGCCGCGCCAGGGCATCGAGGCTGCCGGCGACCATCAGGTCGATCTCGCGCCGCGCCTCGATCGCCTCCAGCAGCAGCGGGTCGTGGCTCGCCGCGAGACGGATACGTGCATCGGCCGGTTCCAGAAGCCGCCGCAGGCCCTCGCTCAGCGCCATCTCCTCGGCCGCAAGGGCGGGCGCGAGGCGGGTCTGCGAGGCCTGAAGCAGTGTCAGCAGCGCGACTCCGAGCGGCGTGAGGCTGCTGCCGTGCCCTTTGGTCTTCACCACGACGGGCTGGCCGAGGGCCTGTTCCAGCGCATCGAGTTGCCCCCAGGCCGAGCGATAGGAGATCGAGAGCGCCTCGGCCGCTCCCTGGAGTGAGCCAGTCCGGCCGAGCGCTTCGAGAAGCAGGTACGCACCGCGTAGCGCGAAGTCGGATGCCCCCTCGCAGCGGCCCTCGACATGGAGGCGTACGCGGAGCCCGTCCCATCCGGAGGCGGCCGAAGCCAGGGGCCGCCCGTCCTCACCAACCATATGCAAGGCCTTTCCTATTGATCTTGCGTCAGCCGGCGTATCATCCCGGCCTGCCCCGCGCAGCCCCGGACACGCCTCAGCTGCGCTCCGGGTGCGGAGGCGATGATGTCGACGAGCCGAGCCCCTTGAGCCAAACCCTTCAGGAGACGTTCTCGCGCCTGTGGACGCTCGACCGGGATGTCCTGGCGATCGCGTGGCTGTCCCTGCGCGTCAGCGTCACCGCCGTCGGGATCGGGCTCGCGCTCGGTATTCCGCTCGGGGCGCTGATCGCGGTGGCGCGGTTTCCAGGGCGCGGCGCCGTCGTCGGGCTTCTCAACACCTTCATGGGCCTGCCGCCGGTGATCGTCGGGCTGATCCTCTATCTCGCCCTCTCCCGCTCGGGTCCCTTCGGCGCGTTCGGCCTGCTCTTCACCCCCGCTGCGATGGTGGCGGCGCAGGCGGTGCTGGCGACGCCGCTCGTCGCGGCGCTGACGCGTCAGGTCATCGCCGATGCCGAGGCGCATCTGGGAGAGCAGCTGCGCTCGCTACACCTCTCCGCACCGCGCCGAGCAAGTGTGCTGATCTACGACGCGCGGTTCTCGCTGGTCACGGCGGCACTGGCCGCCTTCGGCCGGGCGATCTCGGAAATCGGCGCCGTGCTCGTCGTCGGCGGCAATATCGACGGGCATACCCGCACCATGACGACGGCGATCTCGCTGGAGACGCAGAAGGGCGACCTCAGCCTCGCCCTGGCGCTCGGCCTCGTGCTGATGAGCCTCGTGCTGGCGGTGAACGCCGCCGCCGCGCTCCTGCGCGGCCATGTCGCGAGAGCCTACGGATGAGCGCCGCGCCCGCCATCCGTCTCGACGGCGTCAGCCTGGCGTTCGGCGGACGGCCGATCCTCGACCGTCTCGACCTCGACGTCGCCGCGCACGGCATCACCGCCCTGATCGGCCCCAACGGGGCGGGCAAGAGCGTGACCCTGCGGGTGATCGACGGTCTGTTGCGGCCGGATACCGGCACGGTGCGCCTCACGCCCGGCCGCCGCGCCTTCGTGTTCCAGCGCCCCGCTCTGGTGCGCGCGAGTGCGGCCGCCAACGTCGCCCTCGGGCTGGTCTCGCTGAAGCTGTCCCGCCGGGAGAGCGTCGAACGGATCGCGGCGGCGCTCGCCCGCGTCGGCCTGTCGGAGCGGGCGAAGGACGCGGCGACGCGCTTCTCGGGCGGCGAGCAGCAGCGCCTCGCGCTCGCCCGCGCCTGGGCGATGCGGCCGGACCTCCTGCTCCTGGACGAGCCGACCGCGAGCCTCGATCCGGCCGCGACCGAGACCATCGAGAGCCTGATCACCGAGATGGCGCGGGCCGGCACCACCGTGCTCCTCGTCTCGCACAATCTCGGGCAGGTCGCCCGGCTCGCCGACGAGACCGTGGTGCTCACCGCCGGCCGCGCCGTGGAGCGGGGTCCGACTCGATCCGTCCTCTTCTCACCCCGCACCCCTGAAGCGCGGGCCTACCTCACCGGAGAACTGCCTTGGACCTCCTTCGCCGCAGCTTCCTGACGCTCTCGCTCCTTGCCGCCCTCGGCACGGCCTCACCGCTCTCAGCGGAGCCCGCCTCGATCGTCGTCGCCTCCACGACCTCGACCGAGCAATCGGGCCTGTTCAAGCACATCCTGCCGCTGTTCAAGCAGAAGAGCGGGATCGACGTGAAGGTGGTGGCGCTCGGCACCGGCCAAGCCCTCGACGCCGCGCGCCGGGGCGACGCCGACGTCGTGCTCGTTCACGACCGCCCGGCCGAGGACAAGTTCGTCGCCGAGGGCTTCGCCAAGGGGCGGCAGGACGTGATGTACAACGACTTCGTGCTGATCGGCCCGAAGGCCGACCCGGCCGGCATCCGGGGCAAGGGGGTGGACGACGCCTTCAAGGCCATCGCGGAGGGACAAGCGCCCTTCGTCTCACGCGGCGACCGCTCCGGCACCCACAGCGCCGAGCTGCGGAGCTGGAAGGAGGCCGGCGTCGATCTCCCGGCGGTCCGCGGCGACTGGTATCGCGATGTCGGACAGGGGATGGGTCCGGCGCTCAACACCGCCTCGTCGCTCGGCGCCTACGTTCTGGCCGATCGCGGCACGTGGCTCTCGTTCAAGAATCGGGGCGACCTGACCATCCTCGTCGAGGGCGACAAGCGCCTGTTCAACCCCTACGGCGTGATGCTGGTAAATCCGGAGAAGCACCCGAACGTGAGGGTGAAGGAAGGCCAAGCCTTCATCGATTGGCTGGTTTCGCCCGAGGGACAGCGGGCAATCGCCGATTACAAGATCAACGGCGAGCCGTTGTTCTTCCCGAGCGCGAAGAAGGGCTGACGCCCGTCTACACCGCCTCATCCCGAGGCGCCGCGCAGTGGCCTCGAAGGATTCTTTCGGTTCCCGTGCGGTGACTGGCGGACCCTTCGAGGGCGACGCTTCGCGCCGCCACCTCAGGGTGAGGAGGCGGGTTGAAAAGAAGACCCCAACGATCCCGTCTCTACCGCGGCGGACCCGACTGACGCTTGCGGGCGAAGACCCACAGGGCCAGCACGGCGAGCGCGATCAGCACGCTGACCCAGACCCAGTTGAAGTCGGTGGCCGCGGACGTCGCCGCGCCCGAACTGGAGCCGGACGGCCCCGATTCCGGAATCGGCGGGGCAGGGTTGGTGGCCTGGGCGAGCGCCGCATGAAGTCCGGCGAGCCAGACCGTCACGGCGAAGGCGGCATGTCTCATGATACGCAAGCTCCAAGGATGCAGGCCGCCCGGGCGAAGGCGGTTACTCTTTCGCCCTGTCGAACTGGAAGGCCGGCGCGTCGTTGAGCTGTGCCTTGGTCAAGCGCACCTCGGCATGGATCAGATCGTGGCCCACGAGCACCGTCGCGGGCGTGGAACTTGGCTGCTGAGGCTCGACCGAACCGGTCGCTTCTGTGACGCGGCCGCTCTGCTGGTTCTGCACCGCGCCTAGCACCTCGGGGGAAACCTTCGAGCCCGGCATCGTCTCCGCACTGGCCTTGTCGGCGGCCTTCTCGCTCGGTGCGTTGTCCGGCGTCACCACCGAAGACGTGCCGCCGGTGAGGGACACATCCTCGAAATTCCAGGCGAGCTGGTCGAAGGGCACCGCGACGTATTTTTCGCCGACGCCGAGGAAGCCGCCGACGCCGATCACCACCGCTTGGATGCGGCCCGTGCCGTCCACGAGCACGTCCTCGATCTTGCCGACCCGGACATGGTCCGCCCCGACCACGCCGACGCCGATCACCTTGGAGCCGCGCATCGTGCCCACCTCGGGCCGCTCGATGAAGCGGGTGGCCGCAGGCCCGGCGGGCGCCGCCTCGGCGAGGGCGGGAAGCGGGGCAACCGCGAGTGAGAGGGCGAGGGCGGCGAGCGCGGATCGCGGGACGCTGGACAAGTTGGGACGCATCCCTGACTCCGGGTTCGGACGTGCTGGTGCCCCGTTAACGGCCGGCGACCCTGCCAGTTCATCCGCGTCAGGCGACGCCGTCCCACGTCTCGGTGATAACGCGTCCCGCATGCGAGAGGCGGGCGCGCAGCACCACGTCCCCCGCAGGCCGCGGATCGGGCGGCCGGAACTCGGCGTAGAGGCGCCAGCCGCCGGTCTGCGGCACCCGCTCGGCATAGGGCTCGACCAGCGCGCCCGCGCTCGCCGAGAGCGCCACGTCGATGGATGCCTTCGGATCGTCGGGCAGGCCCGGCCCCTCGAAGTCGATGGCGTAGAGACGCCGCTGCGGCGAGGGCGGATCGGTCGGCCGCAGACGCTCAGCCGAACCGACGCGGGTCGAAACCACACGGGCGAGCGGCGGCGCGAGGGCCGGCGCCGGCTCGGCGCCGACCGTGACGAGGGAATAGGCGAGCCGCAATGGCTTGCCTGCTTCGACGGGCGCCTCCGGCACGAAGGCGGCGACGATGTTGTCGGTCGCCTCCGTGCGTGAGGGGATCTCGAACAGCCGGACCGCACCCGCGCCGAATCCGCCCTGCGGCGTCATCCACAGGCCCGGCCGGTCCTCGTGCTGCGCCTGCACGTCGAGATAGGCGGCAAAGTGCCGTTCCCGTTGCAGCAGACCGAAGCCTTCGAGCGGGGCGGCGCGGAACGACGAGATCTGCGGCGCGGGCCGGCCGTTGACGAGGGGCCGCCACAACCGGTCGCCGGTGGTCTGCACCACCAGCCCGTCCGAATCGTGCACCTGTGGTCGGAAATCGTCGAACGGCTCGGCGCCGCGTACGCCCGGCCCGTTCTCGCCGAACAGGAACATACTGGTGAGCGGCGCGAGGCCGAGCGCTGCGATCGGACGGCGCGGAAACAAGGCGGCTTCGACCGCGACATGGGACGGATCGCCCGGCGTGACGGCGAAGCGGTAGGCGCCCGTCAGGCTCGGACCGTCGAGCAGCGCGAGAATCGTGATCGTCGCCGCGCCGCCGTGCGGCTCCTCGATCCAGAAACTGGTGAAGTCGGGAAACTCCTCGCCCTGCGGCAATCCCGTATTCACGGCGATGCCGCGGGCCGAGAGGCCATAGATCTGCCCCCGGCCGCGGATGCGGAAGTAGGAGGCACCGAGGAAGACCAGGAATTCCTCGTGGGACATCGGCCGGCTCGCATCGAACCCGTGGGCGATGCGAAAGCCCGAATAGCCGAGCGAGGTGGGATAGCGGCGCCCCTGCAAGGCCAGCCCGAGATCGAACAGGTCGGGATCGTAGCCGAAGGGGCGCACGCCGTCGGGCGATTGCAGGAAAATTTTCACTCGCTTGGCGTGCAGGTTGCCGCGGTGGAACGGCTGCATCGAGAAGCGGGGTCCGAGCGGGACCGTCGCCTCGGGTCGGAAGCGGATCGCCTGGAAGGCGTCGTAGTCGAGCGCGGCCAGCTCCGGCGGCAGGGAGCTGCTCGGCGCCGCGTAAACCTGCGCCGCCAGCCGCTCGGCCCGTTCCGCCACGGCCTCGAAGGTGACCGGACGGGCCTCGATCGGCGATTGGGATGAGGCGTTTGGCAACGTTTGAGCCATCGTTCTGGCGGCATTCAGGTCGAAGAGGCCAGGAATGCCCAGGCCGGCCGTACCGGCAAGAGCACCTCGAAAAGCGCCACGGACGATGGCGCGCCGCGAAACGTCGATTACTTCGGGCGCCTCGTTGTCCGCGTCCGACGGTCCTGCCATCCGTTCATCCCTCCCGCGAGTGTCGACGCCGATCATGTCCAGCCCAGACTTGCCGCAGGCGGACCGCTCCGTCGAGACGGGGGCCGGGGGTGAAACCCGCCCGAGGGGCGCGGGCCCCGCGCCGCGGCCGGCCTCGTTCCGCCGGCGCCGCCTCGCGCTGGCGGCGCCGACGCTGGCCATCGCCGCCGCCATCGCCGCCCTGGCGCTCGCGGCCTACGGCGTGCCGGAGACGTGGCTCGGGTGCGCCGTACTCGGGCTCTTCGTCGTGCTGATGGCGTGGCAGAGCTTCACCGCGTGGCAGTATCTCTACGGGCTCATCGCCGCGCTGATGGGCGACCGTACCCTGTCCGCGCTGGAGCGCCGCGCCGCGACGATCTCGACCCGTCCCACCGGCCTCAGCCGCACGGCGGCGGTGGTGGCGATCCATGCCGAGGACCCGCTCGCGGTGTTCTCGGCGATCCGGGTCATGGCCCGGTCGCTCCAGCGCGAGGGCGGCGACGGTTCGGATGTCGACATCTTCGTCCTGTCCGATACCCGCGAGGGCGCGATCAGCGCAGTCGAGGAGCACGAATTCGCCCGCATCCAGGCCTGGAGCCGGCGCGAGGGCCGCGGCATGCCGCGCATCCGCTACCGCCGCCGCGCCGACAATTCCGGCCGCAAGGCGGGCAACATCGCCGAGTTCTGCGCCACCTACGGGCACGAATACGACTTCATGATCGTGCTCGACGCCGACAGCCTGATGACCGGCGCCGCCATGCGCCGGCTCGCCCGGCTGATGGAGGAGAACCCGCGCACCGGCCTGATCCAGACCGTTTCCTACGCGGCCGGCCGCGACACGCTGTTCGCGCGCATCCAGCAATTCGCCGTGCGCCTCTATGCGCCGCTCTCCCTGCGCTGCCTCGAGACGTGGCAGGGGCCGGACGGCTCCTACTGGGGTCACAACGCGATCCTGCGCATCGAGGCGTTTGCGAACAACGCCGAACTCCCGGTCCTCTCCGGCAAGCCGCCTTTGGGCGGCGAGATCCTCTGCCACGACATCGTCGAGGGGGCGCTGCTGCGCCGCGCCGGCTGGGAAGTGCGCCTGCTGCCGGAGATGGGCGGCACCTGGGAGGAAATGCCGACCAACCTCATCGACCTGCTCGGGCGCGAGCGGCGCTGGTGCCAGGGCAACCTGCAGCATATCCGCGTGCTGCCGATGAAGGGGTTGCTCGGCGCGAGCCGCTGGCATCTCGGCGTGGGTATCCTCGGCTACTGCGTGTATCCGCTCTGGATCGCCTTCCTCGCGCTCGGCACGTGGCAGGCGGTGCGCTCGGGCGAACTCGGACTGATCGGCTACGGTCTCGACGGCGGCAACGCGGCGGCCTGGGCGCTCGCGGCCCTCGTCGTCGCGGTGATGGCGCTGCCGAAGCTACTGAGCCTCGGCTACGTCCTCGCCTCGGCCCGGCGCCGGGCGGATTTCGGCGGCACCCGCTCGCTGCTCGTGAGCGCGGCGCTCGAGCAGGCGATCTGGGTCCTGCTCTGGCCGGTGATGGCGTTGTTCGCGGCGGGCGCCGTCGTGACGACCCTGTTCGGGCGGGTGGTTCGCTGGGACACGCAATCCCGCGACGATCGCAGCGTGCCGTGGCGGGAGGCGCTCCGCCTCCAGAGCGACGCGGTTGCGGCGGGCGGGGCGCTCGCGGTGCTGCTCGCCTTCGGCAGTTCCTGGCTCGCCCTGTGGATGGCGCCGGTCGCCCTCGCTCTGCTGACGAGCCCGTTCCAGAGTGTTCTCACCAGCAGCACCCGCCTCGGGCTCGGCTCGAAGGCGCGCGGCCTCTTCCTCACCGAGGACGACACGCGCCCGGCTCCGGAACTGCTCGAATTGCACCAGAGCCGCACCGCCGGCGCCGAGCCGACGGCGATCACCGCCGCGCCGTCCCCGTGGCTCCCTGCGACCATCGACGAGGCGCACGCGCCGACCCTGCGCTGAGCGTTCTGCGCCGAAGCGGATTTCCGGCTCGGCGTCAGGGCGCAGCCCTCGGCGCACATGGGCCGAGAGGATCGGCGCGGATGAACCGCCGGGCTACTTGCCCTCGAGCACCTCGATCGGATTAGTGCGCTGGGTGGGCGCGGGGTCGCGGGTGAGGGTGCTCCCATCCTTCCTTTCGCCGCGGCTGGCCGCACCGCCGACATCGGACTTGCCCGAGGAGTCGAGGGCGGGCTGTGTCGGGACCGTACCGCTCGCCAGTTCGAGGCAGGTCAGCAGCTCGACATAGGACGGGAAGCCACCGGCCTCGAATTGCTGCGTGCATTGCGTCTTGGCCGCGGCCGGAAACTCGCTCCAGCGCTTCTTCAGATCCCGTTCGGCGCCGCGCTCGGAATTGAGGCAGGAATCGGCGCTGACATTGTCGCTGAGCGTCTTCTGCACCCGCTTTGCCGATTGGCAGGTCGCCTCGACATCGAGCTTCGGCGGCCCGTCCTCGGCCTGGGCTGCGCCGCAGAGAAGGCCGAGGGAGAGTGTGGCGAGGAGGAGGGGCGTGCGGTTCATCATGGCGGCTCGCGTCCCGGTTGGGGCTCGTCGCCCCGACAACGCACGGAGCACCGCAACGGCCACGCGCCCTCCACAAAATTCGAAAAAAGCGTCAGCCGGTCGGCCTGTGCGCAGCCGTCAGAGCCGCGTCGAGATCGCGAAGCAGGTCCTCCGGATCTTCGATGCCGGTGGAGAGGCGCAACAGGTCGGGCGGGCAGGGGGTACCCGGCCCCTCGACGGAGGCGCGGTGTTCGATGAGGCTCTCCACGCCGCCGAGCGAGGTGGCCCGCTTCCACAGAGCCACCCGCGCGGCGGTCTCGATCGCCGCTGCCTCGCCGCCGGCCACGCGGATCGAGAGCATGTAGCCGAACCCGCCCGTCATCTGCCGCGCAGCAACTGCGTGGCCGGGATGGTCGGGCAGCCCCGGATAGAGCACCGCGCTCACGAGCGGATGCGCGGAGAGCCGCTGCGCGAGGTGGAGCGCCCCGGCGCTCTGTGCGGCAGCGCGCAGGGGCAGCGTGCGCAGTCCCCGCATCAGAAGGTACGCCTCGAACGGGCCGAGGATCGCGCCCCAGCCGCCGCGGATCGCCACGAGCCGATCCCAGAACGCATCCGTCCGCGCCCCGGCCAGAACGCCGGCCACCACGTCGGAATGGCCGTTCAGGATCTTGGTGGCCGAATGCATCACGATGTCGGCCCCGAGCGTCAGCGGCCGGGTCAGAATCGGGCTCGCAGCGGTCGAGTCCACGGCGACCCGCGCCCCGGCGGCATGGGCGATCTCGGCAATGCGGGCGATGTCGGTGACCGTGCAGAGCGGGTTGCCCGGCGTCTCGACCCAGACGAGACGGGTCTTGCCGGGCCGGATCGCGGCACGCACGGCCTCGGTGTCGTCCATCGGCACGAAGTCGACCGCAAGGTCGAGGCGCGGCGCCTCCTGCCTCAGCCAGCGACGCAGCCCCCAGTACATGACGTCGGGCGCGATCACGTGGTCGCCGCGCTCCAACGCGCAGAACACCGCCGACGCTGCCGCCATGCCGGAGCCGAACAGCAGGGCGCCCGCTTCCGCCCGTTCGAGCGCGGCGATCACGTCCTCCGCCTCGCGCGTCGTGGCATTGTCGGGCCGGGCGTAGATGAAACCGGAGCGGTAGGCGTTGTCGGGGTCGCGCAGATAGGTGGTCGAGAGATGAAGCGGCGGCACCACCGCCCGCGTCACCGGCTCGACCCGGCCGAGCGCCTGCGCGGCCAGCGTCGCCGGGCGCCATTCCTCGGACGAAAGTGCCTCGGAAGACGCTGCATCGGAATCGCCGTGAGGCGCGTTGGACCGGCTCATGGGTTTCCTCGCTCGGTGTCGGGTCGCGATGCCGGCTTGAGCGAATCCGCCGGACCGGGCAAGGCGGAGAAATGAGCGACGGAGCATTGCAGGGCGCATGAGCGCATTGGACATCCCCGAGCGGCCGGCCCTGCCGCCGATCCCACGGCTCGCCGCCGCGATCCTCCCCGTCATCCTGGTGACGGCGGTGGGGTCGCTCTCGACCGGCACCAATATCGAGGAGTGGTATACGACGATCCGCAAGCCGGCCTTCAACCCGCCGAACTGGGTGTTTCCAGTGGCTTGGACCATCCTCTATGCCCTGATCGCGGTCTCTCTCTGGCGGCTGCTCGGCGCGCGCCCGGTGCCGGGGCCGGCCCGGAAGGCGTGGTGGCTGGCACTGGCCGCCTTCGGCGCGCAGCTCGCCCTCAATGCCGCCTGGACACCGGTCTTCTTCGCCGCCCACCAGCTCGGCCTCGCGCTGATCGTCGCGCTCGCCATGCTGACCATGATCCTGTGGACGATCCGCCTCTCCTGGCGCTTCGATCGGGCTGCGGCGTGGCTGCTCGTGCCCTACGCCGCCTGGGTGTCGTTTGCCTGCCTGCTCAACGGAACGATCTGGCAGATGAACTGAGTCCCGAGAGCGCATCCCGACAAAGGGGTTACCGGTTCGTCGGGATGCGCCTCGAACCCATGATCGAGAAGCGCCGGCCCGATGCAATCAGGTCGGATACGGATCGACGGCATCGTCCCGAAAGGTGGGCGCCGCTTTCGGCAAAAAGACGATGCCTTAAGCCGCCAGCGCCCGCGTCACCGTGGAGCGCAGGTCGGCCAGGGAGAAGGGCTTGGTCAGCACGTCGGTGACGATGGCATCGAGGCCGCGGGCGCGCTCGCGCTGGTCGGCAAAGCCCGTCATCAGCAGGATCGTGAGATCGGGATAGTCGCGCTTGGCCGCGAGCGACAGCGCGATGCCGTCCATCAGCGGCATGCGGATATCGGTCAACATCAGGTCGAAGCCGCCACCGGCCTCGGACAGGCGATCGAGGCCGTCGCTGCCGTCGATGGCCGTGACGACGGTGTGACCGTCCAATTCCAGCCCGCGCTTGAGGAAGCCGCGAACCGTATCCTCGTCATCCACGAGCAGGATGCGCGCCATGGTCGGGCGTCCTCTACCGTTCCTTCGATGGGGATCGTCGCGCCCGAGTGACCGCAGGGAAGCGCGGCCTGTCAAGCCTCATAAGCTGACAGAGTTCCATCGGTGGCAAATTTCGAGCAAGTATCACGTTCTTATCAGGAATTTGCCGGACCGGGATTACGGTCAGGCGCCCCCGAACAGATCCGCGTCGCTGCTGTCGTAGTCGACCAATCCGACGAAGGGGAGCTGGCGGAAGGCGTGGGCAGCGTCCATGCCGTAGCCGACCACGAACACGTCCGGGCAGGTGAAGCCGACGAAATCCGCGTCGATCGTCACGGCACGCTTGCCCGGCTTCTCCAGGAGCACCGCGGTCAGCACGCGCTTGGCGCCGCGGGCCATCAACAGGTCCTTGGCGAAGACGACCGTGCGGCCGGATTCGAGGATATCGTCGACCAGCAGCACGTCACGCCCGCGCACCTCACTCTGCACGTCGCGCAGGATCTCGACTTGGCCCGAGGAGACGGTCGAGTTGCGGTAGCTGGAGAGATGCACGAACTCGACCTGCGGCGAGAGCCCGGCCCGGTGGAGCGACCGCAGCAGGTCGGCGGCGAACATGAAGCTGCCCTTGAGCACCGCGACGACGAGAAGGTTCTCGGGCTTGGCCGCGACGATCTCGTCAGCCAACTCGTCGTTGCGCTTGGCGATCGCCGCCTCGTCGAACAGGACACGGACGCGTTTCGATGCGGTGCTCATGCGGCTCGTGATGGTTTCGCGGAATGTTCCAACGGCACGAACCACCCTCGGCCGTGCCATACTTCACCATACCATGCGCAGCGGGCTCCGCCAGCGTTGCAGACCCGCGCAAGCGACGCGCCCGCTGCCGGATCGACGCAATCCACAGCTGTAATCCGGAACGCCACGATGGCTTTCCCGAGATTGCTCCAGAGCATCATCCCGAAAGGTGGTTGCCGGCTTTCGGAAATGGATGATGCAAAACCAGGAGGATAGAGCACCGTCCCGGATCCTATATCCAGGGCGGTGCTCTAAGGGGACGGAACGGCGCCCGCGCCGACGGCGGCATCGTCCGAGAAGCGCACCTCGACCTGCCGGCCCTTTTCCGGGGGGGCCGAGAGGCTCGCCTTGAACCGCGCCCGCTCGCCGGGCTCCAGGGCCGCGCGCGGTCCCGGGACGGTCCAACGGTAGAGCGACTGTCCCCCGGCGTCGCGGACCTCGAGCTCGATCGCCGGCACGGCGACCCGGTCCCGGGCAACCGCCACGAGATCCCCCTCCACGACGAGCCGGGCGGGGTTGCTGCCGTCGGCGGCCACCTGAAACGCGGCGATGTCGGTCAGATCGATGCCGCGCAAATTCACCGGCAGGCCCACGCGGGCGAACAGCCCCGCCGTCTGCGGCATCGCCCGCACGACGCTGGCGCGCCCGAGGAGCACGAGCGGCAAGGCGGCGGCAAGGACGAGGCAGGCGGCAATCGCCGGGGAGAAGCGCCGCGCCGAGCGCTTCGGCTTGCTCCGCTTGGCGGCCTTCCCTTTGCTCGGTCGCGGACGCGGCACGGGTTCATCGACCGGGGCTTCGGTTGGCGGCGGCTCCGGTGATGGGGGAGCGGCGCTGGTGTCAGGCTCCTCGGCCGCCGACATCTCGTCGAACATCGCGGCCACGACCTCGTCGGACGAGATGAACCACGTCTCGCGGCAGGCCGCGCAGCGCACCGAGCGCCCGCTGGTGCCGACGCGGTCGGCATCGATGCGATACTCGCTGGCGCAGGCCGGGCAGACGATCAGCATGGGATGGGTTAAGCCGCGTCGGTGTCAGGTCCCGGCAGCGGGTTGCCGCGCTCTCGAAAAGGACACAAACGTTCTCACCGAGTAGGGTTAACCGGCAGTGAAGCCGGATATGGCACAGGGTGATGTGTCGCGTGCGAAGCGTGGAGTGAGCGGTCCTTGTCGGCTGGGATGAAAACGGGCAGCCTCCTGTCCGGCGCGGAGGAGCCCGTCGTCCGGTTCGAGAGCGTCGGCATGCGCTACGGCCTCGGGCCAGAGGTGCTGTCCGATGTGAGCTTCGAGATCGCGCCGCACTCTTTTCAGTTCCTCACCGGCCCTTCCGGAGCGGGCAAGACGACGCTGCTGCGCCTGATCCTGCTCTCCGTGCGCCCGACCCGCGGCATCGTCTCGGTGTTCGGCCGGGAGGTGAGCGGGATCTCCAACGACGCGCTCACGGGCTTGCGCCGCCGCATGGGCGTGGTGTTCCAGGATTTCCGCCTGCTCGATCACCTGACGACCTATGAGAACGTGGCCCTGCCCCTGCGCGTGCAGGAGCGGGCGGAGGCGAGCTACCGGGCGGAGGTCGTCGAATTGCTGCGCTGGGTGGGGCTCGGCGAGCGCATGCACGTCCTGCCGCCGCTCCTGTCGGGCGGCGAGAAACAGCGCGCGGCGATCGCGCGGGCGTTGATCGCGCGGCCGGAACTGCTGCTGGCCGACGAGCCCACCGGCAACGTCGATCCAAGCCTCGCCCGGCGCCTGCTGCGGCTGTTCATGGAGCTGAACCGGCTCGGCACGTCCGTGGTGATCGCCACCCACGATTACGGCTTGATGGATCTCGTCGAGGCGCGCCGCATGGTGCTCGCCGACGGCAGGCTGCGGGTGGAAGGCCCATGAACGAGGTGCGCTCCCCCGCCCGGAGCGGCGCAGCTGCGGCGAAAGCGGCGGCCCCCGCATCCGAGGCGCCGCTTCCGGCCAACCTGCGTCGCAACGCCCCCTTGGTGCCGACCGATTCCGCCGCGAGCCGGGCGCTGGCGGCGGTCATCGCCATCCTCACCTTCCTCGCGGCGCTCTGCGCGGGTGCGGCGGAAATCGCCGTCTCCAGCGCCAGCCAGTGGCAGGGCAGCGTCGCGCAGGAGATGACGGTGCAGATCCGGCCCGGAGCCGGGCGCGACATCGAGGCGGACGTGAAGCGGGCCGAAAGCCTCGCACGCGCCGCGCCGGGCATCGTCGGTGCGCGCATCTTCTCCAAGGCGGAGTCCGAGCGGCTGCTCGAACCCTGGCTCGGAAGTGGCCTCGACATGTCGGACCTGCCGGTTCCGCGGCTGATCGCGCTGACGCTCGCGAGCGACCGAAGCCCCGACCTCGCGGCTTTGCGCGCCGCGCTCACCGAGGCGCTTCCGGGCGTGGCGAGCCTCGATGACCACGCGCTCTGGCTCCAGCGACTCTCGACCATGGCCAACACCTTTGCCGGCATCGGCATCGGCATCGTCCTCCTCGTCCTGTTCGCCACCGGGCTCGCCGTGGTCTTCGCCACCCGCGGCGCCATGGCCGGAAACCGCGAGGTGGTCGAGGTGCTGCACTTCGTGGGCGCCGACGACGACTACATCGCCAAGGCCTTCCAGAGCCGCTTCTTCCGCTTAGGCTTGAGGGGAGGGGCGCTGGGTGCGGGCGCCGCGCTGCTGACCTGCGCGCTCGCCGGCCTGTTCGCCCGGATGTGGCGCTCGGGACCGGCTGGCGAGGAGATCGAGGCGCTGTTCGGGACGTTCCAGATCGGCTGGCGGGGTTACGCGATCATCGTGTTCATCGGCATGATCGCGTCCCTCGTCACGGCGGCTGTGTCGCGCTTCACCGTACGCCGGTTCCTCCGATAGAGTCGGGTCGATTGAACCTGTTAACGTTTCGACAACCATTGAGAACCGAGAGTCTCGGCACCGACACCGTTCATGAGCCCCTGTTCCGTCCGTCATGCTTCCGCGAGTGCCCCGCCGACAGGCGGCCGGCCCGGGCCGGCTCCCAAACGATTCCCGCTGCGAGTCCCACCGCGAGGCGCTCGGATGGTCCTGGGCGGCGGACCTGTCGGCCCACGCATCGTCGCAGCCCTCCGCGGCTCGAATGACTGAGAACCCGGCGCGGTCGGGGCGCGGCATCCGGCTCCTTCGGGCCTTCGTCGGCCTCTCCCTCCTCAGTCTGCTCGCTCTGGCGGGCGGCTTCCTCGCTTTCGTCGCGGTGGTCGAGCGAACCGACCGGCCGAGCCTGGACGGCGTCGATGGCGTCGTCGCCATGACCGGGGGCTCGCAACGCGTCGGCGATGCCATCGATCTGCTGGCGGAGGGCCATGGCAGGCGGCTGCTGATCTCAGGCGTCAACGAGCGCACCACCCGCGAGGAGATCGTGCGCCTCAATCCGTCACAGGAGCACTGGATCACCTGCTGCGTCGATCTCGACTACCGGGCGCGCAACACGATCGGCAACGCCATCGAGACCCGGCGCTGGATGCGGCGCCACAGCTTCGGCACCGTCGTGGTCGTGACGTCGAACTATCACATGCCGCGCACCCTGGTGGAGTTGCGGCATGCCCTGAAGGACGGCGAGACGCTGATCCCCTATCCCGTCGTCTCCGATGGGCTCGATGTCGGCCGCTGGTGGGCGGATCCGGCGGCCACCCGTCTGCTCGGGGCCGAATATCTCAAATTTCTGGTCGCCTGGGGACGGACCCGTTTCGAGTCCGACCCGGAGCAGTCACGCTTCGCCGTACTGATCGGGCGCCGCCAACCGGTGAAGGTCGTGGCCGAACGGTTGCTGCGCGAGGCGAACTGACCGGCGCGGCGGCCCCGCCCGTGGCCAGCAAGGCGTGCCGACGATTCAGGTCGGCTATGCCGCCGCCAAAGCCGAGAAGCAGGCGGGAGGGGTCAGGCGGGGGGCATCAGCGCGCTCAATGCCCTTAAGATCGTATCGAACGCCACCGGCTTCTCGAACCGTGGAACGGCGGTGTAGGCATCCGGAATGGAACCCGCGTCGTAGCCCGTCACGAACAGGAAGGGTGTGCGCCGGGCAATCAGGCGCTCGGCGACGGCGTAGGCGCGCTCGCCCCTGAGACCGAGGTCGAGAATCGCGCCGTCCACGGCGCCATCGGAACCAAGGGCATCCAGGGCCGCCTCGATGCTGGCGACCGGGCCGCGAACGACCGCCCCGGCCTTCTCCAAGCCCCGTCGCAATTCATCGGCCCAGAAGTAATCGTCCTCGACGATCAGAACGCAGCGGTTCAGGAGGGCACTGACCGGCAATGGGGCACTTCCTCCATTTCGAAGCGCGTCGAGATGCGCGCGGGCTTCGCGTGAAGCCCCCTTCGGCACCATCAATTCAAAGAACATGATTAAAATGAGCCAGCGCGCATGACGTATCACTCGTTGGCGAAAAAGCACCTAGAAATTGTACGACCCTGAATTCGGTGGCCGGCTGATGTGCGGCAAGGATCTGGCCAGGACCGGACGTTTGATGCACAGGAACCGTCTTCGGCACCAGCACTCGCCAGGCTCCCTGTAACGACTGTCGCATGACCGCGCTCCTCCCTCCCGCTCTCGAAGATTTCCGCCGCGTCGTCGTGAAGGTCGGCTCGGCCCTCTTGGTGGATCGCGCGCGGGGACGCCTGCGTCACGCGTGGCTCGCCGCGCTCGCCGAGGACATCGCCGACCTGCATGGTCGCGGCGTCGATGTCGTGGTCGTCTCCTCCGGCGCCATCGCGCTCGGCCGCACGGTGCTGGGCCTTCCGCCCGGTGCGCTGCGCCTGGAGGAGAGCCAAGCGTCGGCGGCGGTGGGCCAGATCGCGCTCGCCCGGTACTGGACCGAGGCGCTCGGTCACCACGACATCGTCGCGGGACAGGTGCTTGTGACGCCGAAGGACACCGAGGAGCGCCGCCGCTACCTCAACGCCCGCGCGACCATGCAGAAGCTTCTCGAAGTGCGCGCGGTCCCGGTCGTCAACGAGAACGACACGGTGGCGACCGCCGAGATCCGCTACGGCGACAACGACCGACTGGCGGCGCGGGTCGCCACCATGATCGGGGCCGACGTGCTGGTGCTGTTCTCCGACATCGACGGCCTCTACACCGCGCCGCCTCACAGCGACCCGCAAGCGCGCCACCTGCCGGTGATCGAGCGGGTGACCCCGGAGATCGAGGCGATGGCCGGGGGGCCCGCTTCCGATCTGTCCCGCGGCGGCATGCGCACCAAGGTCGAGGCGGCCAAGATCGCCGCCAGCGGGGGCACCCACATGGTCATTGCCGACGGGCGCGGAAAAAATCCGCTGCGCGTGGTGCGAGAGGGCGGACGCTGCTCGTGGTTCCTGTCGGGCTCGACCCCCACCGCCGCGCGCAAGACCTGGATCGCGGGCTCGCTGGAGGCCTCCGGCACCCTCGTGGTCGATGCCGGCGCTGCCCGCGCGCTTCAGGGCGGGGCGAGCCTGCTGCCGGTGGGCGTCACAGCGATCGAGGGGAGTTTCGCCAAGGGCGACACCGTGCTGATCCGCGGACCCGAGGGGCGCATTCTCGGGCGGGGGCTCGTGGCCTATGACAGCGCGGATGCCGCCGCCATCATCGGCCGCTCCAGCCGCGAGATCGCCGCCGCCTCAGTCCAGGCCGGTCGCACGGAGATGATCCACCGCGACGACCTTGCAATGATCGGGGCCTGACGCGGCAACTTCACATCGACGCTTGTTCAACCCCAAGGCGATGTGCAAAGGGGCGCGGGAGGGTGCATATGCATTCAAATGCGCAATCGCGCCGCACCAGCGGTGCCAGACGGGAAGCAGGAACGTGCCTGTCCTGAATCTCAAGTCCGATCTTGCGGACGCCGACGACCTTGAGACGCTGATGGCCGGCATCGGCCGGCGCGCCCGCGCCGCCGGCCGGGCCATGGCGCTCGCGCCGGCGCAGACGAAGGATCTGGGTCTGCGGGCCATCGCGGAGCAGATCCGCGCCAGCGCCCCGGCGATCCTGCGCGAGAACGCGCGGGACGTCTCCGCCGCGCAGGCCGCGGGCCTCACTAAGGCGATCATCGACCGCCTGACCCTGGACGAGGGTCGGGTCGCGGCGATCGCCGAGGCGGTGGAGAAGGTCGCGGGCCTGGCCGATCCGGTCGGACGCCAGCTCGCCGCCTTCGAGCGGCCGAACGGCCTCCTGATCGAGCGCATCTCGGTGCCGCTCGGCGTCGTCGGCGTCATCTTCGAGAGCCGCCCCAACGTGACGGCGGATGCCGGCGCGCTCTGCCTCAAGGCCGGCAACGCCGCGATTCTGCGCGCGGGCTCGGATTCACACCGCACCGCGACCGCCATCGCGGCGGCGATGAGCGAGGGCCTCGCCCGCGCTGGCCTGCCTGCGGATGCGATCCAGCTCGTCCCGACCCGCGACCGGGCAGCGGTCGGCCTGATGCTCACCGGCCTCGGCGGCTGCGTCGACGTGATCGTGCCCCGCGGCGGGCGCAGCCTCGTGGAGCGCGTCCAGGCCGAAGCCAAGGTGCCGGTCTTCGCCCATCTCGACGGCATCTGCCACGTCTACGTGGCCGAAGGCGCCGACCTCGGCATGGCGCGCAGCCTGCTCCTCAACAGCAAGATGCGGCGCACCGGCATCTGCGGCGCCGCCGAGACGCTGCTCGTCGATGCGGCGGTGGCGCAGACCCACCTCAAGCCGCTGGTCGAGGCGCTGCTCGAATCCGGTTGTGCCGTGCGCGGCGACGCGGCGACGCAAGCCGCCGACCCGCGGGTGAGTGCGGCGACCGACGCGGACTGGCGCACCGAGTATCTCGACGCGATCATCTCCGCGAAGGTGGTTGATGGGCTCGATGCGGCGATCGCTCATATCGAGGCCAACGGCTCGCACCACACCGACGCGATCATCACCGACGACACCGAGGCCGCCGCGCGCTTCCTCAACGAAGTCGATTCGGCGATCGTGACCCACAATGCCTCGACGCAGTTCGCCGATGGCGGCGAGTTCGGCTTCGGCGCCGAGATCGGGATCGCCACTGGGCGGATGCATGCCCGCGGCCCGGTCGGCGTCGAGCAGCTCACCACCTTCAAGTACCGCGTCCACGGCAGCGGCCAGACGCGGCCGTGACGCGCTGACGGCGGTTCCTCTGCGCGATCACAGGCTACCGCCGGCCGCGCCCGGCATGCGGATCGGCCTCTACGGCGGCTCTTTCAACCCGGCGCATGCAGGGCACCTGCATGTCAGCCGCACCGCCCTGCGGCGCCTTCGGCTCGACCGGGTCTGGTGGCTCGTCACGCCCGGCAACCCGCTCAAGGACCATGGCGTGCTCGCCCCGCTGGACGAGCGGGTGGCGCAGGCGCGGGCGCTCGCCACCGATCCGCGCATCGCGGTCACCGGCTTCGAGGGGGGGATCGGCAGCCGCTACACCGCCGATACGCTGCGCTGGCTGGTCCGGCGCCGGCCGGCCCTTCACTTCGTGTGGATCATGGGTGCGGATTCGCTCGGCACCTTCCATCGCTGGCGCCGTTTCGACGAGATCCTGTCGCTGATGCCGGTCGCGGTGATCGACCGGCCCGGTTACACCCTGACGGCTTCTTCGGCGCGGGCGGCGCAGGCTTTCGCATCGGCCCGAATTCCGGAAGTGGACGCCCCCACCCTGGCGATCCGCCCCACGCCGGCCTGGACCTTCCTGCACGGGCCGCGCTCCGCGTTGTCCTCCACCGCTCTGCGCACGCGGTGACGGGGCCTCCTGCCGGCGACATGACGTCGAAATTCGCCGGCACGACCCGGCACCGTACGGCGCCCGCTCGCGGCGTGCCCGTCCTCCGATCGGTCGCGAAAACGTCCATCATATGGGCGCGCGAACCCGCGTTTTGCCTCCCCAATCGCGGCACACGAGCCTTAGGGCGCTTCTTCCGCTTGAAAAGTGGGCCGAAAGCGGCCAATTTCAGCGCGTGGCGGGACCGCCGCGAATTGATCTTCGGGAATCGAGACCCTGTCCGCACACATTCCACACGTCGCCGTCAGCTCCGATGCCGAGCCCGCTTCCTCCGACGCGCTGAAGGCCCTGGCCCTCGGATGTCTCGATGAGATGAAGGCCGAGGAAACCGTCGAGATCGACCTCGCGGGTAAGACCTCGCTCGCCGATACGATGATCATCGCGTCCGGCCGCTCGCAACGCCATGTCGGCTCGATCGCCGACAAGATCATCCAGGAGATGAAGGTCAAGGGATTCGGCAATGCCCGCGTCGAGGGCATGCCGGCCTGCGACTGGGTGCTGATCGATGCGGGCGACATCCTCGTCCACATCTTCCGCCCGGAAGTCCGCGGCTTCTACAACCTCGAGAAGATCTGGGGCGCCGACCGGCCTTCGGGCGCACTTCTGGCAGGCTGAGCCTCGATCAGGCTCGATCAGTGCAGCGCGGCGGTCACCTCGTCGCGCGCATCGACTTGGTCGGAGAACTCCGCCTCCTGGCGCAGCAGCCGGCCGAACCACGGGTGACGGATCTCCAGAACGAAGCGGAAGGCGCGGGCGCCGGTGGCACCGTGGCTGACCGTCAGGGTGCCCGGCGTCAGCCATCGCGGCAGGATGAGCCGGAAGCCCGGCAGATCGATGAAGTAGCGCTCGCTGCGAAACACCAGCGCCCGATCCTCTACCAGAACCCGCAGACTCATGCCGAGCCCGGCGCCGACCCGCTCCTCCAGCCCGGTCGGCCCCCGGAAGCGCTTGGCCGAGTGGATCGTCTGCGGAAAGCCTGAGCCACGGGCGTAGAGCCGCGTCCAGATCTGCCCGTTGCCGGCGCCGTCCTGGGTGACGGCGACCACGCTCGGCACGTTGGCGATCCGAGCTGTCGGCAGCGGTGCGCCGACGAGGCGCAAGGCGTGAGCGAGCAACCAGCCGAGCCGGGTCAGATGGGTCTCGACCACCCGCCCGGCATAGACCGCACTTTCGCCCTCGCCGAGCCGCTTGGAGAAACGCCGCCGCACGGCAGGGGGCAGACGCGCCCAATCCGCCTCGGGCACCAGCGCGCGAAAACGCAGATCGAACAGTTCCGCCGGGCGGACCGCGTCTGCAATCGGGATGGCGGCTTTGCCGGCGGCGGGCATCAAGGGCCTCCTCAAACACGCTCCCGGACGGCGGACCCCCGACCGGCGGGGGATCAGGTCTCGGATTTCACGGGCAGGTAGCGGACGATACGTCCGCCGAGCCGGATCAGCTTGGCCAGGGTGTTGTGGGGCACGTTCAACATCTGCGCGTACCAGCCGTCGAGCGTCTGGGTGAAGTCGAGCATCGCCTTGAGTCGCCGCCCGGCCACCGCCCCGACCCGAGGATCGCCTTCCGCCTCGGCCACGCATTCCCGCAGGGCCTTGAGCGCCGGGTCGATCTCCCGCTCCTTGCGGCCGGCGGCGATGCGGGTGACCATCTCCCACAGGTCCGTCTCGGCGACGAAGAAGTCCCGCCGCTCGCCCAGCACCGGCACCCGCCGGATCAGGTTCCAGCCCGCCAATTCCTTCAGCGAGTTCGAGACGTTCGAGCGGGCGATACCGAGCGTCCCCGCGATGTCTTCCGCCGCGAGCGGCTTGTCGGCGAGGTAGAGCAGGGCGTGGATCTGAGCGACGGAGCGGTTCACGCCCCATTGCCCGCCGAGATCCCCCCAATGGAGGATAAACCGCTCCACTGCGGGAGCGAGCGTTTGCGTTTGGTCTGAAATTTCTGTCATGACAGAAATTTCAGACCAAACGAGATGGATGTCAAGCGCTCAGGTCCACGCTCGCCTCTTTCCTTGCTTCGTGAAGGACGCGCGTCCGCTCAGCCGACCGAGAATCGGTAAGTGCTGATCGCGGTGAAGACCTCTCCCGGCCTCAGGACGGTGCTCGGAAAGTTCGGATGGTTCGGCGCATCGGGAAACCCCTGCGTCTCGAAGCAGACGCCGTCGCCCGAGCGGTAGGTGCGGCCGGACGGGCCGACCAGCGAGCCGTCGAGATTGTTGCCGCTGTAGAGCTGCAGCGCCGGCTGGGTCGTCGCGAGATCGAGGCGCCGCCTGCTGGCCGGGCAGAAGCAGGAGGCGGCCGGACGCAGCGCGCCGACGGCTCCTCGCAGAGCGAAGCACTGGTCGTATCCGCCCGCGATCACGATCTGCTCGTGACCCTGCCGGATGTTCGCACCGAGCGGCGTGGGCTCGCGGAAATCGAAGGGCGTGCCGGCGACCGGCGCGATGATTCCGGTCGGGATCTGCGTCGCGTCCGTCGGCGCGTAGGCGTCGGCGACGATCTGCACGACATGATCCATCACATCGCCCGTGCCCTCGCCGGCGAGGTTGAAGTAGCTGTGATTGGTCAGGTTCAGCACTGTCGGCCGGTCGGTCTCGGCGCGGTAATCGATGCGCAGCGTTCCGGGCTCGGGCAGGCTGTAGACGACCTCGACGTCGAGATTGCCCGGAAAGCCCTCCTCGCCGTCGGGGCTGCGCCGTCTCAGCACGATGCGCGTCTCATCCACCTCCGACACCTGCCACAGGCGCTTGGCGAAACCCTCGGGACCGCCATGCATGGAGTTGGGCGGCTCGTTGATCGGCAGTTCGAAGGCGGTGCCGTCGAGGGTGAAGCGCCCCCTGGCGATGCGGTTGGCGTAACGCCCGGCAATCGCCCCGAAATGTGGGCTCACGGTCTCGTAGCCCTCCACCGAATCGAGGGCGAGGACGACGTTGGCGCGGCGGCCCTCCCGGTCCGGCACTTCGATGGCGGTGAGAATCGCGCCGTAATCGATCACTTGGACCCGCAGATCGTCGCGGGCGAGGGTGTGCCGCGTGACGCGCTCGCCCGCCCGCGTCGTTCCGAACGGCTCTGGCCGCATCCCTGTCTCCCGCCATGACCGGGAATTACGCGCGAGAGGCCGTGCGGGTCGCACGGGGCCGGTCGATTCATGCCACCGCTGTCAGACGGGGGCCGCCTGCGCTGGCGATACGCCGGAATCGTCCGACAATTGCAGCCGGTGCAGGCGCGCATAGGTGCCGCTCGCGGCCACCAGCTCGTCGTGGCGCCCGCGTTCGATCACCCGGCCCGCCTCCAGCACCGCGATGCGGCCCGCCTCGCGCACGGTCGAGAGGCGGTGGGCGATGACCAGCGTCGTGCGCCCGCGCATCAGCCGCTCCAGCGCCTCCTGCACGAGGTGCTCGGATTCGGAATCGAGAGCCGAGGTCGCCTCGTCGAGGAGCAGGATCGGCGCATTCTTGAGGAAGGCGCGGGCGAGCGAGATGCGCTGGCGCTCACCGCCCGAGAGCCGGCCGCCGCCCGGCCCGACCCGGAACGCGTAGCCCTCGCCCAGACGCGTGATGAAACCGTGCGCCGCCGCGGCCCGCGCCGCCGCCTCGATCTCGTCCTGCGTCGCGCCGGGCCGGCCGAAGCCGATATTGGCGGCGACGGTATCGTCGAACAGCACCACTTCCTGCGACACCACCGCGATCGCCGCACGCAAGGAGGCGATGGTCACGTCGCGCACGTCGGTGCCGTCGATGAGAACCCGGCCCGCCGTCACGTCCTGAAGCCGGGGGACGAGGTTGAGCAGGGAGGATTTGCCGGAGCCGGAACGCCCGACGAGTGCCGTGGTCGAGCCCGCGGGCACCACGAGGTCGATGCCCTCGAGGGCAGGCGCATCGGCCCGGTAGCGGAAATGCACGTTCTCGAAGCGGATCTCGCCCCGCGTTACCGTGAGCGGACGGGCCGCCACGGATTCGCGGATCGTCGGCTGCTCGTCCATCAGGGCGAAGTAGCGCGTCAGCGCCGCCGCCGCCTCCTGCAGGATGGCGTTGAGGGTGCCGAGCGCCCGGGCCGGCTGCGCGGCGAGCAGGAGCGCGGCGACATAGCCGGTGAAGTCGCCGACGGTGCGGTCGCCCGACATCACCCGCTGGCCCACCAGCACCAGCACGCCCGCCACGGCGAGACCGCCGCCGATCTCCATCAGCGGGTCGAGCCGTCCGCGCGCGTTGGCCGCCTTCATCTTCAGGCGGCGCACCTCGTCCAGAGCCTGCGCCGCGCGGTCCTTGAGATAGCCTTCGAGGGCATAGGTCTTGGCGACGCGGGCGCCCTGGAGGCTCTCGGTGATGAGGCTCGCGGTCGCGCCCATCTGCTCCTGGGTCGTGGTCGAGACCTGGCGCAGCCGCTTGCCGATCCGGTTGACCGGGCCGGCGACAAGAGGAGCCGTGACCGCGGCGGCGAGCGTCAGCAGCGGGTCCATCCAGACCAGTGCGATCACCAGTGCGGCCAGCATCGCCACATCGCGCAGCAGCACCGTCGAGATGCGGGTCAACGCCTCCTTGATGAAGGCGAAGTCGGTGGTGAAGCGCTGGGTGAAGGCCGCCGGGCTTTCGCGGCCGAGCTGGGCGAGGTCGGCATCGATCAGATGGGCGTAGAGCGCGGCCTGCATGTCGGCCTCGACGCGGGTGACGACCCGGTTGGTCAGCACCGTCTGCCCGAACAGGGCGAAGCCGCGCGCGGACGTGACCGCGATGACGATGAGCGGGCCGTAGGCCAGGGCGCTCATGTCCTTCCGGTCGAACGCGTCGAAGGCGGCCTTGATGAGAGCGGGGTAGAGCCCCGTCGCCACGCCGACGACGGTGATGAGCACGAGGACCACCGCGAGCGTCGCGCGGTGGGGTGAGAGCCATTCCCGCCAGAGCCGCCCGAGCAGGGGAAGGGTGTCGCCTCTCAGGAGCGGCCGGCGCGCCATCTTGTACCGTGTCTGTGCTGACCCCGGCGGAACGCCGGGGCCCGCGGTGTTTGCAGCCGTAAGGGCCGTGGATCAAGCGCGGGCGGTTGCCTGCCGCGAAACCCAGCCTTCGCGGGAGGGCTACTCGCCCCCGTGCCGGTGCCGATGCTCGC
Organism: Methylorubrum sp. Q1; assembly: GCF_004683995.1. Classification (NCBI taxonomy): domain Bacteria; kingdom Pseudomonadati; phylum Pseudomonadota; class Alphaproteobacteria; order Hyphomicrobiales; family Methylobacteriaceae; genus Methylorubrum; species Methylorubrum sp. Q1. The sequence continues at coordinate 153,558 of NZ_SRHQ01000011.1, forward strand.
CGAACGGACGCATCGGCCGGGCGAGCACCATGGCGCGGCGCTTCTGGCCTTCGTCCAGGCTGGCGAAGAGCGGCGTGCTGGCCTCGGCGAGCTTGCGCAGAGCCTCGCCGCGGGCGGTGGCCGCATCCGCCATCGCGCGGAGTGCCGCAGGGGCGTCTTCGGTCATCCTGCCGCGCCCGCGCCGCGCTTCGCGTTGGGCGTCCCGCTGTTTGGAGAGATCGCGCAGAGCGGTCTCGACCGGTGGCCACAACGCCTCCTGCTCGGGGTTCAGCTTCAGGCCCGCATGCAGGCCGGCGATGCGGGCGTCGGTGAAGGCGGCCCGATCCTCGGCCGAGAGCGCCGCCCAATGCCCGTGCCGATGGCCGTGGGGGCCGTCCGCGAAGGGGCCGCCCCGGTCACCGGCGCGCACCGCCGCGGACCCGAAGCCGGCCGCACCGAGGACCGCCAGCCCCGCCAGCAGGAGCCCGGCCACGCTTCGCTTGCTCAAGTTCGGCTTGGTCATGACACATCTTCCATCATTCAGGGGCCCTTGCCCCAACCCTGAGAGGATGCGTCCGCCCCTTCTCTCGCATGTGTCCGCGCGTCTCCGGTTTGTGTCTGCTCCATGAAACCTTCTCCATGTTGGCAGCCCGGCCCGTTCTCCGCGGCTCCATCTCAACCCAGCCCTTGGAGATGTGATAATGTTACATTATCACTACGGCTGAGCGGAGGAGCTTTCGGTATGGGTTTGGGCGTGGGGCGCGGCGTCGCGATCGTTGTTCTGGTTTGGCTCGGCCTCGCGCCGTCGATGGCCGCGGCGGACGGCGCGCGGCTGAAGGCGGTGGCGACCTTCTCGATCCTGGCCGATCTCGTGGCGCAGGTCGGCGGCGAGCAGGTCGCGGTGACGAGCCTCGTCGGGCCGGACGCAGACGCTCACGGCTATTCCCCGACGCCGGGCGACGCCCGCAAGCTGGCCGAGGCGAATCTCGTCGTCGTCAACGGCCTCGGCTTCGAGGGCTGGATGGAGCGGCTGATCAAGGCCTCGGGCACCAAGGCGCCGGTCACCGTCGCCTCCAAGGGGGTGAAAACGGTCGCGGGCAGCCACGACCACGATCACGCCGAGGATCACGGACACGATCACGGCGACCACCCCGATCCGCATGCCTGGCAGAACGTGGCGAATGCCAAGCTCTACGTCGCCAACATCCGCGACGGCCTCAGCGCCGCCGACCCGGACCACGCCTCGCTCTACGCCGCGAACGCCGCCGCCTACACGCAGAAGCTCGACGCGCTGGACGCGGAGATCCGCGCGGCTTTGGGTGCGATCCCGGAAGAGCGGCGTCGGATCATCACCACGCACGATTCCTTCGGCTATTTCAGCGCCGCCTACGGCATGCGCTTCCTGGCGCCGCAGGGCATCTCCACGGATAGCGAGGCCGGCCCGAAGGATGTCGCCCGCATCATCCGCCAGATCCGCCGGGACAAGGTGCCGGCGGTGTTCGTGGAGAGCATCGCCGACCCGCGGCTGATGCAGCAGATCGCCCGCGAAAGCGGCGCCAAGGTCGGCGGGCGGATCTACTCCGACGCGCTGAGCGCGCCGGGGGGGCCGGCCCCCGGCTATCTCGAGATGATGCGCGCCAATCTCAGCGCGTTCCGGGACGCGCTGAGCTGACGGGGCGTCGCATCCTTCCGGGGATCAGGCCGGCGCCAGAAGCGGCATGGTCCGGCGCCGGCGCAGGGCGAAAAGCCCGCCGGCCACGAGGAGCGCCGCAGCGATGATGCCGAGGGCGAGCAACGGCCGGTAGGCCAGCCATGCCAGCGCGATCACGGTCGGCCCGACGAGCAGGGTCGCGGCCAGGGCGATCAGGAAGGTCGCCCCCGCCACGACGCTTCCCAGCAACGGGACGAGGCTCGCGAGCAGGTTCACCGGCGCGAACAACAGGCAGAAGCCGATCAGCAGCACCACCATTCCGGCGATTCGCAGGATCCAGGTCATCACCCGGTTGTCCTCGTGGCCCCTGGCGATGAGTGCCTCGGCCGAGAGCGTTCCGGGTTCGGCCAACAGGATCTCCTCGCCGTTCGTCGTGCGGAAGGGCGTGAGGCCCGTGCCCTCCTGCCGGCCGATGAAGGACGCCGGCCGCTCCGGCGCTCGATGATAGAGGATCTTCAAGTCGCCTACCTTCGGCTCGGCGGCGTCGCGACCGACGAAGTAGGCACCGCCATCCACGATCGCCGGACGGCCAGTCGCGCGGGCGAGAGCGGCGGCGCCCGCGGCATCGGCTGCCACGGGCTCGTCGGCGACAAGCATCTGCGCCGCCTGCGCACCGACCGGAACGGCGTCGATTCGTGCATCCGCCGCCCCGAGGTGGCGCGACCGGATCGCGGGAAAGGACGGGTTCTGGTGGCCGGAGGGCGCGTGGAAACGGTCCGACGCAATCGGGTGTGCCGACCATTCGCGCCGATAGGTGTATTTCCGGTCCTGGCCGCTGCCGGATTCGGACTCGCGCCACTGGTACATCTCGACCTGCCGATCGAGATGGATGCCCGGAACATGCAGGCCGACCTGCGTGTCGGCCACGCCCGCAGCACTCGTCACGGTCCCGGCGATGTGGACCGGTTTGCCGTCGACAGCGGGGTCGCGCCGGTCGGTCGGGATCGAGCGGACGACCGTACCCAACTCGGCCAGCGCCTTGGCGACGTGGATGGCATGTCCCTCGTTCCAGAACAGGCCGAAACAGGCGAGCGGAACGAGGACGATCCCGAACAGAATCGCCACGAAGCTGCCGCCGAGCCGTTCTCCGAAGCCCTGCGGTGCGGCCACCACATCGGCATCGGAAGAATTCGCGAAGATGTCGTCCTGATCCGCCATGGCCCGTCACCCGCCTCCGGCGCGGTGCCGAAGGCGTCGCGCGTCACGCGGTGACCGTAGCGCAGAATCGGCGGGCCGGCGGCCGGCTTGTCTTGACCCGGCGTCCCAGAGATCGGTGAATCGTCCCCTCGCGGCGGCGGCCCGGTCTCAGCCGCCCGTCATCGGCGGGAAGAAGGCGATCTCCTGCGCCCCGGCGATGGCGCTGCCGGGCTTGGCATGGACCCGGTCGATCGCCGCGCGCACCACGCCTTCATTCTCGAAGGCGTAGGCGTATTCCTCGCCCCGCGTCTTCAGCCAGCCGATCAGGTCGGCGACGGTGGCGACGCCCTCGGGCGGGCTCACCGTCTCCTCGGGCTTGCCGACGCGCTCGCGCACCCAGGCGAAATAGACGAGCTTCATCGCATGCATCCCCGGCGGCGCCGCGAAGCGCCGCGCCAAAGAATCCCAACACAATCAGCGTGGATCGTCGATCACGTGCCGGATCCCGGCCCTCATGTAGTCCCAGCCGGTGTAGAGCGTGAGGGCTGCGGCGAGCCAGAGCAGGACGATGCCGACGGTGAGGCTGCCGGGAATGACGGCCTCGCCGGCCGGGCCGGCGACGAGGAAGCCGAGGGCGATGAGCTGGACCGTCGTCTTCCACTTCGCGATGCGGCTGACCGGCAGACCGACCTTCAGCTCCGCCAGATACTCGCGCAGGCCGGAAACCAGCACCTCGCGGCACAGGATGACGATGGCCGCCCAGAGCGACATGCCGGCGATGGTGCGGTCGGCTGCCAGCATCAGAAGGAGAGCGGAAACGAGGAGCTTGTCGGCAATCGGATCGAGCATCCGCCCGAGCGCCGAACTCTGCGCCCAGGCGCGGGCGACGTAGCCGTCGAGATAGTCGGTGATCGCGGCGGCTACGAACACACCGAAGGCGGTCCAGCGTGCGGCGAACTCGTCCGGCCAGAACAGCAGGACGACGACGACCGGCACCGCGACGAGGCGGCCGTAGGTGAGGCAGTTCGCGAGCGTCCAGGCCTGCGACCGGCGTCGGGGGAGGACGGCGTTCATCGGCGGGGTGAAATCACGGGCGGCGGGGGGCGTCAACCGCGGCGTTGCTGCATCGGGTGCGGGCTCTCTCGGCACGGGGCTCGGCTCAAGCATTGGCATGGAAGAAGTCGTAGACCGCCCGCGCGGTGGCGGCGTTCACGCCCGGCGCCTTGGCGAGATCCTCCAAGGCGGCGCGTTCGATGGCTTTCACCGTGCCGAAATGGTGCAGCAGCGCGCGCTTGCGAGTGGGGCCGATCCCGGCGATCTCGTCGAGCGGGTTTTTCGTCATCTCGCGCTTGCGCCGTGCCCGGTGGGTGCCGATGGCGAAACGGTGGGCCTCGTCGCGCAGGCGCTGCACGAAATAGAGCACGGGATCGCGCGGCGGCAGCTTGAACGGGCTGCGGCCGGGCACGAAGAACGTCTCGCGGCCCGCATCGCGGTCGCGGCCCTTGGCGATGCCGACCAGCGGCACGCCGGTCACGCCGATCTCGGCGAGCGAGGCGCGGGCCGCCTCCAATTGTCCGGCGCCACCGTCGATCAGAACGAGGTCGGGCCAAGCCGGAAAAGCGTCGGGATCGTCGGGCACCTCGACCACGGCCGGAACGGCCTGCTCCGGAGCCTGAGACTCGCCGGCCTCGCCCTCCCGCGGGGTGCGCGGCGCCTCCTTGGCCAGCCGCTTGAAGCGGCGGGTCAGCACCTCGCGCATCATCCCGAAATCGTCGCCGGGGGTCAGCTCCTCCGACTTGATGTTGAAGGTGCGGTAATGCGTCTTCATGAATCCGGTCGGCCCGGCGACGATCATGCCGCCGACCGCCGCCGTGCCGGAAATGTGCGAGTTGTCGTAGACCTCGACACGGCGGGGCGGCTTGTCGAGACCGAAGGCTTGGCCCAGCGCCGTCAGCAGCTTGCCCTGCGAGGCGGTGTCGGCGAGCCGGCGCCCGAGTGCCTCCTTGGCGTTGCGTTGCGCGTAATCGACGAGGTTCTTGCGCTCGCCCCGCTGCGGCTGGTGGACCTCGACGCGGTGCTCGACCCGGCTCGACAGGGCGGCGGCCACGAGTTCGGCGTCCTCGATCGTGTGGCTGACGAGGACGAGCCGGGGGGCGGGCTTGTCGTCGTAGAACTGCGAGATGAACGAGGCCAGCACCTCGTCCACGCTCATCGAGCGGTCGGCCTTGGGGAAGTAGGCGCGGTTGCCCCAGTTCTGGAAGTTGCGGAAGAAGAACACCTCGATGCAGAACTGGCCCGCCTGCTCGTCGATGGCGAACACGTCGGCCTCCTCGACCCCTTGGGTGTTCACCCCCTGCGTGCCCTGGATCGCCGAGAGCGCGGCGATGCGGTCGCGGAACCGCGCGGCACGCTCGAATTCGAGCGCCTCGGAGGCGTGCTGCATCTCCTCGCGCATCCGGTCCTTCACGGCGTTGGATTTGCCGGACAGGAAGGCTCGCGCGTTGTCGGCCAAGGCGACGTAGTCTTCGGAAGATATCTCGCCGGTGCAGGGGCCGGAGCAGCGCTTGATCTGGTAGAGCAGGCAGGGCCGGGTGCGGTTCTCGTAATAGCTGTCCGAGCAGGTCCGCATCAGGAAGGCGCGCTGGAGCGCGTTGACCGTGCGGTTGACCGCCCAGACATTGGCGAAGGGGCCGTAGTAATTGCCCTTCCGGCGGCGCGCGCCGCGATGCTTGACGATCTGCGGCGCCGGCCCGTCGCTGGTCAGCAGGATGTAGGGGAACGACTTGTCGTCGCGCATCAGCACATTGAAGCGCGGCTTCAGCTGCTTGATGAGGTTGGCCTCCAGCAGCAGCGCTTCGGTCTCGGTCGCGGTGGTGACGAACTCCATCGCCGCCGTCTGGGCGATCATGCGGGCGATGCGGTTGGAATGCGCCTGACCGCGGGCGTAGGAGCCGACGCGGGCCTTCAGGTTCTTGGCCTTGCCGACATAGAGCACGTCGCCCTTGGCGTCGAACATCCGGTAGACGCCCGGCGAGGTCGGCAGGGTCGACCAGAACCGGCGGATGATCTCGGTGCCCGCCTGGACGGCACCGGGCTCGAAATCGAAGTCTATCTCGGGCGCCTCGTCGAGGGAGGCAGCCTCGGTCTCGTCCTCGTCGAACCCGTCGGGCGGGACGTCGTCGAAGGCGGATCGGGTCGCGCGGCTCATGGCTCCGATGTAAGCCGCACCGATTCCGGTTGAAAGGGCCGCGGTGGCCTGAGGCGGGACAATCGCCTGCGGCGATGGCCCTGCGGCGCGGGGCGTCAGTCGAACAGGGCGTCGATGTCCGACTGATCGACGTGGCCGGGATCGTCCTGAAGCTTCGGTCCGTTGAGGAGCGAGCTCTCGTCGTTCTCATCGACCGCGGCCGTTTCGACGGCGAGCAGGTCGCGGAAGCCTTCGAGGTTGCTCCAGGCCTCGATGACGCGGTCGAGATGCTCCTCGACGAATTTCAGCACGTTGACGATCTTGCTGATGCGCTGACCGGTCAGATCCTGGAAGTTGCAGGCCTCATAGGCCGAGACGACGTTGTCGAGGATGCCGTCGATACCCTCCTGCGCCGCCTTGGGCAGACGCAGGCCGCGCATCATGTTGGCGTTGGTCTCGATCCGCTCGATGCTGCCGAGGATCGTCGAGGTGGCCTCTTCGGTCGATTCGACCACAGCATCGAGTTCGCCGGCGACGCGGCGCATGCCCTTGCCCGTGGTCTCGGAGCGGTGGAGGCTCGCGATCTCGCCCTTGGTGCGGGTGATCGCTTCCTTCATCACCTCGAGTTCGTGGCGCATGGCGAACGCTTCGCTGAGTTCGCGGCGGCAGGCTTCGATGGTCTCGCCGGCACTAGCCTGCGTGATGCGACGCAGGTCGTTGATCGCCGTCAGGATCTCGTCGAGCCGCGGGTTCGGCGCTGACTCCGCCGGAGCCGCAGAGATACCGGCCGCCGGAACGGGCAAGCCCAGGCTTTCCTCGATGCGGTAGCGTTTGGTGATCATCGGTCCGACAGGCCTTCGAGCAAAAATCTCGTTTGATACAATCCCGTGCAGTGGTTTCGATTTGCTGAAATTTTCCAGCGGAGCGACGGCATTTACGGCTCGTTGACGACGACCCGGACTTAGCGGGGGCTCAAGCCTCGGAAAGAATTGTTCACCACGTCCGTTCATCGCCCGCAGGCACGACCCGGAAAAGACTTGCCGCATTGCGTGGGCAGGTTGGGAGCCGGGGATGCGGGGCAAGTGGAGCGTGGCGCTGGCGGCGCTGGCAGTGATGGGTTCGAGCGTGGTGGCGCGGGCGGAGCCGGGCCGCTACGGCGGCGGCTTCATTGAGTTCCTGATGACGGGGGACGGGCACGGCCCGACCCGGCGCCCCGCCGTGGACGGTTACGGCACTCTCGGCGAGCGGCGGCCGGTGGCCGTCATGCAGCCGCGCGCCCGGTTCGCGGCGCTGCCGACGGGGCCGGCACCCGAGGAGGGTCGGATTGCGCGGGCAGTCGATCCGCGCTTCGCCCGGCAGGTCGTCGCCTATGACGGGCCGGGACGGGCCGGCCAGATCGTGATCGATACGAACGCCAAGTATCTCTACCTCATACAGTCGGCCGGGCAGGCCATCCGCTACGGCATCGGCGTCGGACGACCGGGCTTCGTCTGGACCGGCGCGAAGACGATCTCGGCCAAGCGTGAATGGCCCGATTGGACGCCGCCCGCCGAAATGCTCCGGCGACGCCCCGACCTTCCCCGCCACATGGTGGGGGGCCCGGAGAATCCGCTCGGAGCGCGCGCGATGTATCTCGGCACCTCGCTCTACCGCATTCACGGCACCAACGAGCCGCACACGATCGGGCAGAACGTGTCCTCGGGCTGCATCCGCATGATGAATGAAGACGTGATCGACCTCTACGAGCGCACGCCGGTCGGCACCCGCGTCGAGGTCATCTGACGTCATCCGACAAAAGCAAGAAGCCCGGCGCCGCGGGAGCGGCGTCGGGCTTCGCGAGTCTTCAGGGCGTTCGGGCGGGATCAGGCCCAGTCGTCGTCCCCGCCATCGCCGAGGTCGCCGCCGAAATCATCGCCGCCGCCACCGAATGAGGCGTCCTGGAAGCCACCGTCGCCGCCGCCGAGCGCCGACCCGAGATCCTGATCGCCACCGCCACCGAACATACCGCCGCCCGTCTCACCGCCAGCCAAGCCCGCCGCGGAGGCGCTGCCGAGCTGGGAATGTCCGCCGGCAAAGGCGTTGGAGAGCGCGCTGCCGAGCAGCATGCCGCCCGCTGCGCCCGCTGCCATCGGCAGGGCCGTGGCCAGGAAGCCGCCGCCGCGTGCGGGCTGCTGAGGCTGGCCGCCCCAGGGTCCACCCTGCGGAGCGCCCCCATAGCCCTGCTGCGGGCCGCCCTGGGGACCGCCATACCCGCCTTGCTGGCCGTAGCCGCCCTGCTGGCTCCAGGCTTGGCCGGCGGGGCGCTGCGGTTCGGAGCGTTGGCCACCACCGAAGATGCTCGACAGGAAGCCACCGCCGCCGGCCGGCTGGGACTGAGCCTGCTGGCGTGCCTGTTCGAGCTGCTGGTTGAGGCTCTTGATCGCCTCTTCCTGCACGTAGATGAGCTGCGCCATGGCGTAGGGTGCGTAAGGCTGGTTGCGAAGCTTCTCGGCGATGAAGCGCTCCGCATCGGCGTCGCGGGCCTGTCCGGACGCCTGTTCGAGCCGCTGGAAGATGCCGTTGATGATGTCGCGTTCTTCGCTGTTCATGGAGCCGTCTCCCTGAGGCGCCGACGGCATCGTGACCGCGCGGCGGCTAGAACCGTATCCGACCTGATCGCATCAGGCCGTCGTCTCTAGGTCGTTGTTTTGACGCGCATTCTTTCGACGAGTTGGTGACCGCGTCGTCCGGATGCGCTCTAGGAGATGGGGACCAGCCGAGCTTTTGTCAGGGGTCTCGCGTCGATTACCCGCGCGTGAAAGGCCGATCCGTATCCGCGACGGCGCCCCGAACGGGCATAA
>NZ_SRHQ01000110.1:0-287 GCF_004683995.1 Methylorubrum sp. Q1
GGCGTAGCGGCCGACGTCCGAGGTGGCCGTGGCCGCCGTGGCGAGGGTGCCCGATAGGGCCGCGCCTGCGCCTAGCGAGGTCGTGGTGTAGGTCAGGCTCGGGTTGGCCTCGCCGTAGAGGCGGCTCTGGCCTGTGGCCGTGACCGTCACCGATCGCTGGTCGATCGTGAGGTTGGCGCCTTGGTAGGTCACGGCATAGTTGGCCGAGGCGGCCAGGCTGCCCTGGCCGATGCCGTAGCTGCCGACGTTGCTGCGCGCGTCGGCGGCGGTGGCGAGTTCGCCGGTCA
>NZ_SRHQ01000111.1:0-277 GCF_004683995.1 Methylorubrum sp. Q1
GTCCTTCATCTTCCTGGCCTGATCGTTCTGGAGGCCGCCGAACTCCTTGCGCCAGCGGTCAGAGCTCTGCTCGGAGATCTCCGCCTCCTTGCACGCCAGCGACAAACTCGTGCCCTGGGCGGTCTGACACCTCGATCTGGCGCAGCTTCAGCACGACCGGCTCCGCGCTCGTCTTCTGTCCTGGCCGCATGTCCGACTCCTTCGGTCCTGGCTGATCCTCTCAATCAGCCCGGCCCAAAGACAGCCGGTCAAGTCAAAACAGGCTCTCAGGACCAAT
>NZ_SRHQ01000112.1:0-264 GCF_004683995.1 Methylorubrum sp. Q1
ACGCAAACGCCCCGCCCTTCCACGATCAAACTCCATTCGGACCCGTCCTCCTCAAAGGTTCGCCGCCATGCCGATCAGCAAGAGAATTCGCTCGATCAATCTACGATCCATCAAGTCGAAAATCATCGGTACGGTCGCGATCCTGGTTGTGTTGTCCGGCCTGACCGGCGGCTTCGCGATCCTCAAGGTCGATCAGGTCTCGGCGATCGGCGCGGCGCTGGCCCGTCAGGTCGAGGCCGTGACCTTGCTGGGCGACCTCGCCCG
>NZ_SRHQ01000113.1:0-259 GCF_004683995.1 Methylorubrum sp. Q1
GCATACTTTGCGAGGGACGCGATATGAAGTTCGCGTTCATCGCAAAGCATCGCGCTGTCTGGCCGGTTGCCTGGATGTGCGCGGCGCTGGGTGTCTCGCGTTCCGGCTTCCACGCTTGGCTCACCCGGCAGCCCAGCCAACGCACACGGGACGACGAAGCCATCCTGAGCAAGGCCCACGCGAGCTTCGTGGCCAGCGACCGCACCTACGGCGCGAGGCGCGTCTGGCGCGACGTGCTGGCCAAGGGCATCGCGTGCGG
>NZ_SRHQ01000114.1:0-246 GCF_004683995.1 Methylorubrum sp. Q1
CGCATAGCTGCCGACGTCCGAGGTGGCCGTGGCCGCCGTGGCGAGGGTGCCCGACAGGGCCGCGCCTGCGCCTAGCGAGGTCGTGGTGTAGGTCAGGCTCGGGTTGGCCTCGCCGTAGAGGCGCGACTGTCCATTCGCCGTGACCGTCACCGGTCGCTGGTCGATCGTGAGGTCGGCCCCCTGATAGGTGACGGTGTAGTTGGCCGAGGCGGCCAGGCTGCCCTGGCCGATCGCGTAAGCGCCGAT
>NZ_SRHQ01000115.1:0-237 GCF_004683995.1 Methylorubrum sp. Q1
TCGGCCGCCGTGGCGAGTTCGCCGGTCAAGGCGTCGCCGTTGACCAGTCCGCGCCCACCGACCCGGTAGGTCAAGCTCGGGTTCGCGTCGCCGTAGACGCGGCTCTGCGCCTCCGCCGTGAGGGTGAGCGATCGCGCCGTGATCGCCAAGTCCGCCCCGACATAGCTTACTGCGTAGTTGGCCGAGGCGGCCAGGCTGCCCTGGCCGATGCCGTAGCTGCCGACGTTGCTGCGCGCG
>NZ_SRHQ01000116.1:0-210 GCF_004683995.1 Methylorubrum sp. Q1
ATGCCCGTGGCCGCCTCACCTGTGACGGTGACCGATTGCGAGACCGGCTTGGTGACGGAAACGAGCACCTGCGGCTGGATCGCCTTGCCGGCGAGTTCGGTCTCGATCAGCGCCTGGACGTCCTGGGTGCGGCGTCCGACGACCTTGATCCGGCCGGCGTATGGGACGGTGATGCCGCCGTCGGGCCCGACCACCTGCTCGGGGATCATC
>NZ_SRHQ01000117.1:0-210 GCF_004683995.1 Methylorubrum sp. Q1
CACGATCCCCGAGCAGGTGGTCGGGCCCGACGGCGGCATCACCGTTCCCTATGCCGGCCGGATCAAGGTCGTCGGACGCCGCACCCAGGACGTCCAGACGCTGATCGAGACCGAACTCGCCGGCAAGGCGATCCAACCGCAGGTGCTCGTCTCCGTCACCAAGCCGGTCTCGCAATCGGTCACCGTCTCCGGCGAAGCGGCCATGGGCAA
>NZ_SRHQ01000012.1:0-158026 GCF_004683995.1 Methylorubrum sp. Q1
AACCGGCGAAGGCGATGCCGGCGATGGCCGTGCCGGCGCGAAGGAAGGATTTCATTACTCTGGTCCTCTCTGACTGTACCGATGCTTCCGAAGAAGCGAGGCGGCACGGTGCCCCGTATCTATGCCAGCATCTCGAAAGATGCTGTTGCGGCTTGACCACGCCGACCGTCTCGAAGGCGGCCCCTTTGTGGCGGTGGTCTTCGTCCGCCGTCGTTCCAACCGGGAAACGCTGCCGAACGGCCAAGGTTCACATACGGCCGAGCTTTTTTTGGCTACGCTTCCAGACAGATTGTCGCAGGGATGCAACCACGGCGTTCCGCGACAGGGCGAGACTTACGATGGATGCAGTGCGGTATGCGAGTGCTTCAGCGCACAAAAGCTTGGCTACGGGCACCCTCCCGACCGGCGTTGCACGGATACAACGACTTTTGTGAGATCCCCGGGAAAAACCCTCACGGCGTCAACGCGATCGCCGAGATCAGGCGCCCGTAATCCGGCTCGTTCCGATGCGTGGTGCGACGGAAACTGTAGAACCGGTCGGGGTCGGCGTAGGTGCACAAGCCGAGCGAGGTCGCCTCGCCGATACCGGCTTGAGCCAACCGCCCGAGAATGAAACCCGGCAGATCGAACTGCGCGTGGCCCGGCCGCCCTTCCTCGAAGAAGGTCTCGCATTCGGGTACCTCGGCCCGGAAGCGTTCCATGAAGTCCAGGCCGACCTCGTAGGAGGCTTGCGCGATCGTCGGCCCGAGGACGGCGACGATGCTCCGGCGTTCGGCACCGAGCGCCTCCATGGCCGCAACCGTCGCCTCGACGACGCCGCCGAGCGCGCCCTTCCAGCCGGCATGGGCCGCGCCGACAACGCGATTCTCCGGATCGGCGAACAGGATCGGACCGCAATCGGCCGTGGCGATGCCGAGCGCGAGGCCGGGCACCCGCGTCACCATGGCGTCGGCCTTCGGACGCTCAGCCAGCGCGAAGGGCGCTTCGACGGTCACGACCTCGGCCGAATGCACTTGGTAGAGGCTGACGAGGTTCTCGCGCGGGAGCCCGAGCTGCGCACACATCCGCGCCCGGTTCTCGGCGATCCGTGCCGGATCGTCGTTCGAGCCGATTCCGCCGTTCAGCGAGGCATAGAGCCCTTCCGAAACGCCACCCTGCCGGGTGAAGAAGGCGTGCCGGACATAAGAGTGCGAGCTGAGCTCGGGCGCTTCGATGAACATGGTCTCGCAGGCTCTTTCAGGATGGCTCAGGCAGGAGAGTCGGGACGGGGCGGGAGCGCCGGAAGCGGTCCGAGCGCGGGGTGGCTGGCGCAGAGCACCTTGAACAGGGCGCCCATGCCGGGCGGGTCCGGCTCGGTCAGGCGGAGGGCGGCGGCGTCGATCGCCTGCGCCTGATCCGGCGTCGCGCGAGCCTTCAGCCGCTCGGCGCGCATCGCGAGGCCGAGCACCAGCAGGAAATCGCGCTGCGTCACGGGGCCGTGCAGGGCGGCGCCTTCCGCGGCCGCCGCGCGGGCCAGCGCGCCGAAATCGACATGCAGCGTCAGGTCGGCCTCGCCGGGCCGGGCGAGCGGGTCGGCGAAGCGGTGGCCGGCAACCGCCTGGAAGGTGTCGCCGAAGCCGGGCTGGTCATGCCCGTAATCGATCGCGAGGAGGGCGCCGCCCCGCACGACGAGACGGCGCCCGAGATCGCGCATCAAGGCGAGCCCCTGGCTCGGCAGGGTCAGCACCGCGCCCTCCGGCGCCTCCGCCGTGAGACGCGGATCGGGCCCCGGGTCGAGGCCATAGGCCAGGGTGTCGCCCTCCGGCGTAAGACCGACGCGGCGCTCGCACCAGCCAAGCTCCGTCCGGACGAACTGACGGGCGGGGAGGGCGTCGAAGAACTCGTTGGCGATGACGAGAAGCGGCGCGTCCGGCAGGCTCGCCACAGAGTCGTGGAAGGTCGGCGCGGCGTCGGCGAGCCGTTCCGCCTGGAGCCGGCGCAACACCGGGCTGGTCTCGACGAGGTGGAGATCGAAGTCGCTTCCGGCCGCGCGCAGGGCCCGCAACGCGTCGGCCATCAGCGTGCCGCGGCCGGGCCCGAGTTCGACGAGGCAGGGACGTGCGCCCGGAGCCGTCGCCGGCATCATCGCCAGCACCGCGGCGGCCCAGGCGCCGATCAGTTCGCCGAACATCTGGCTGATCTCCGGCGCGGTGACGAAATCGCCCCCCCGGCCGAAGGGATTGCGCGTGGCATAGTATCCGTGCAGCGGATGCCCGAGGCAGAGCGCCATGTAGCGGTCGAGGCCGAGCGGTCCGCTCGCGCGGATCTCCCGCGCCAGGATCGCCAGCAGCGGCGTCGCCTCGGGGCTCACGCTCAGATCTGTCCCGCTTCGGCCTGAATCTCCGGTCCCGTCTTCCGGGGCCGGGTCACCCCGCGGGCGGCGAGGACGATGTAGACGAGCCCGACCAGCGCCATCGGCACGCAGAGCAGCATCCCCATGGTCACGCCGCCGCCGAGCGCGTTGACGTCCTGCCCGAACAGGAAGCCGAGCTGCCGGTCCGGCTCGCGGAAGAACTCGCAGAAGGTCCGCGCCAGCGCGTAGCCGAGGACGAAGATGCCGCCGAGCAGTCCCGGCTTGCGGAAACCGAAGCGGCGCACGGCGAGCGCCATGACGACCAACAGCAGCAAGCCTTCCGTGGCGGCCTCGAAGAGCTGGCTCGGGTAGCGCGGCACGTCGCCCCCCGTGGGAAAGACGACGGCGTAGGGGAAGTCCGGCGCGGCGCGGCCCCACAATTCGCCGTTCACGAAATTGGCGATGCGCCCGAAGAAAAGCCCCACCGGCACCACCACCGCGGCGGTGTCGAGCATCGTGTACCCGTTGAGGCCGCGCGCGCGCGCGAACAGCAGCAGCGCCAGGATCGCCCCGAGGAACCCGCCGTGGAACGACATGCCGCCATTGCGGATCGCCAGGATCTCCATCGGGTGATCGAGATAGAGCGGCAGGTTGTAGAACAGCACGTAGCCGATCCGCCCGCCGAGCACGACGCCGAGCGCGACCCAGACGATCAGGTCGTCGATGTCGGCGAGCGTCGGGCGCCTGACCACGCCCCAGAGCGAATCCGCAGCGACCAGCCGGCGCGCATAGAACCAGCCGCCGACGAGCCCCGCGATGTAGGACAGGGCGTACCACTTGATCTCGACCGGTCCGATCGAGACCGCGACCGGATCGATGGCCGGGAAGGGGAGAGCGAGAAGCGGCGGCATCGACGGCCCACGAGCGGCTGACGGTTTTGGAACGCGCGCCGCATTGGACCCGCGCCGCAGGGGGCGTCAAGGCACGGCCCGCGTTGCACGCCGGGAGAACCGGACGCACTCTCGGCGGTCCACGCGAATCGGGAGGAGCGATGCTTGGCAACGCAGAGATGGTGGCGCGCCTCGTGCTCGCAGGAGCCATGGGCAGCGTGATCGGCTTCGAGCGGGAGCGGCTGCTCTGGGCGGCGGGCCTGCGCACGCACATGCTGGTCTGCGTCGGTGCCTGCCTCTTCATGATCGTCTCCGCCTTCGGCTTCTCCGACGTGCTCGGACAGAAGAACGTGACCCTCGACCCCTCGCGCATCGCCGCGCAGGTCGTCTCCGGCATCGGCTTTCTCGGCGCGGGCACGATCCTCTTGCGCGGCGAGGTGGTGAAGGGGCTCACCACCGCTGCGAGCCTCTGGGCGGTGGCGGCGATCGGCCTCGCGGTCGGCGGCGGCCTCTACGTGGCGGGCATCGCGGCGACGATCCTCGTCGTCGGCATCCTCGCAGGCGTGAAGCCGATCGAGGAGAGCTGGCGCGACCGGATGCGCACTCACACGCTCCAGCTCACGGTGAAGGCCGGCAGTCTCTCGATCGATACACTGCAGGACGCCACCGGCGAGCGCGCTTCTCGGGTGCGCCAGTTCGTGGTGCGCCCCGGCGCGGAGGAGGGGCTGGAGGAAGTGACGATCGCCTTCGTCCGGCTGTCGCAGACGAGCGTCGCGGCCATCGCCGAGCGCCTGCGGCAGAATCCGGCCGTGGTGACCGTCCGCCTCGGCTCCGACCGCTGATCGCCGCCTACGGCCATACCGAAATCGGCACCGCAACCCTATACGAACCGGCAAACCGCACTACGACGTGCGGAGTGTATCCTTCGCGAGAATCGAGCGAACCATGGCGTCGAAGCGGGTTCCCACCAGCCCCTACCCGGACCAGAAGCCCGGCACCTCGGGCCTACGCAAGAAGGTGCCCGTCTTCCGGCAGCCGCACTACGTCCAGAACTTCGTCCAGGCGATCATCGACTGCATCCCCGACCGGAAGGGCGCGACCCTGGTGATCGGCGGGGACGGGCGCTTCTTCAACGAGCAGGTGGTGCAGATCGCCCTCAAGATCGCCGCCGCCAACGGCTTCGGGCGGGTGCTGGTGGGGCAGAACGGCCTGCTCTCGACGCCGGCCGCCTCCTGCGTCATCCGCAAGCACGGCGCGGTCGGCGGCATCGTGCTGTCGGCGAGCCACAATCCGGGCGGACCGGAGGGCGATTTCGGTATCAAGTTCAACGGCAGCAACGGCGGTCCCGCGCCGGAAAGCGTCACCGCGGCGATCTTCGAGCGCACCAAGGCGATCGGCGATTACCGCATCTCGGACGCGCCCGATCTCGACCTCGGGCGGATCGGCACGAGCGCGATCGACGGGATGACGGTGGAGGTGATCGACCCGGTCGCCGACTACGCCGAGTTGATGCGCACGCTGTTCGACTTCGAGGCGCTCGGCAAGATGTTCGCCTCCGGCTTCCGGATGCGTTTCGACGCGCTCTCGGCGGTGACCGGCCCCTACGCCAAGGCGATCCTGGAAGGCGCCCTCGGCGCGGCGCCGGGCACGGTCGTCAACGGCGAGCCCAAGCCGGATTTCGGCGGACACCATCCCGATCCGAACCCGGTCCACGCCCACGAGCTGTTCGAGCTGATGCATGGGCCCGACGCACCGGATTTCGGGGCGGCGTCCGACGGTGACGGCGATCGCAACATGATCGTGGCGCCCGGCCTGTTCGTGACGCCGAGCGACAGCCTCGCCATCCTCGCCGCCCACGCCCACCGCGCACCGGGCTATGCCGCGGGGTTGGCGGGCGTCGCCCGCTCGATGCCGACGAGCCGCGCCGTCGATCGTGTCGCCGCCGCGCTCAAGATCGAGGCGTTCGAGACGCCGACCGGCTGGAAGTTCTTCGGCAACCTGCTGGATGCCGGCCGCATCACGCTCTGCGGCGAGGAGAGCGCCGGCACCGGCTCGAACCACGTGCGCGAGAAGGACGGGCTGTGGGCGGTGCTGCTCTGGCTCAACATCCTGGCCGCGACGGGTAAGCCGGCGCAGGAACTGGTGCGGGCGCACTGGGCCGAGTTCGGCCGCGACTACTACACTCGCCACGATTACGAGGAGATCGATTCCGGCGCCGCCAACCGGCTGATGGAAGGCCTGCGCGCCAAGATCGGATCGCTACCGGGCACCCGGATCGGCGGCCTCACCGTGAAGGCGGCGGACGATTTCCGCTACGTCGATCCGGTCGACGGCTCGGTGACGGAGGCGCAGGGCGTGCGCGTCACCTTCGCGGAGGATGCGCGCATCGTCTACCGCCTCTCGGGCACCGGCACGGCCGGGGCGACCCTGCGCGTCTATATCGAGCGCTACGAAGCCGCGACCGACCGGCTTGAGCTGCCGGTGGCCGAGATGCTCGGGCCCGTCGTCGCGGTAGCGCGGGAGCTGGCGGGCATCGAGGCGATCACCGGCCGCGCGGAGCCGAGCGTCGTGACGTGACGAGACGAGGCCGCGCTGGCGGGGCGGGGCTCGGCCTGGCCCTGCTGTTCGCGGCAGCTCTCCCCGCCCGCGGCGCCGAGGTGATCCTCGGGTCGTCTCGCTTCGAACTGCCGGCCGTGTTCGAGGGCTGGACCCGCCGGGAGGCCGGCGACGGTCTCGTGTTCGAGCGCGTCTTCGAGCCGACCACGCCGCGCGGGCGCAAGGGCGCGGCCCTCTTGATCGTCGCCAAGCCGAAGCCGGCCTCGGGCCGGTTCGACGAGACGTTCAGCGCCTTCGTTCGCAGCCTCAAGCAGATCCCGCACGGTGAGAAGCCGCTCACGGCGAAGGCCGGCGAAACCCTCGACGGGCACCGCATCCGCGTCGAGCAGCGTTGCTGTCGCACGACGGACGGCCTCCGCATGGCAGCCTGGCATATCGGGATCGCCACCAAGACGAGCGAGCATTTCCTGATGCTTCTCACCCTGCAGCTCGAACGCGAGCACCAGAACCCGATCCGCGAGGGGTTCGAGGCGCTGGTGGGCTCCTACCGCCCGGCCAGGGACGACCGCGGCCTCGTTCTGGCACCCGCCCGGGGTGATGGCGGCCTCGACGGGCTCTACACGCGCACCAAGACGCAGCTCCGCCCCAACGCCTTCGGCGGGATGGACTTCACCGCCGATCAGGACACGCTGCTGTTCGACAAGGGCGGCCTCTACACCACATCGCTTCCGCGCGACGGCGACATAGCGGCCCATTGCAGGGCCGAACCCGCCACCTGCGGCACCTACGCGCTAAAGGGCGGCTGGCTCTCGGCCAACCGCATCGAGCGGGTCGAGGTGGAGGACGGATTCGGCCGCGTCACGCGCTCCGCCGAAGCGTTCTCCCGCACCAAGGATGGGCTGACCATCGGTGGCGACACCTCTTTCGCAGTGCCGCCCTTCGCCGACGGGCACCGCTTCGACGGCACATGGAACCACACGTTCGGATCGAGCGGCGCGATGGGCTCGGTCGGCGGCACGCATACCCTCGCACTGACGCCCGACGGTCGCTTCACCCGCGAGGGCGGCGTCGGCTTCTCCTCGACCGGCGGTTCGATGGACGGCGGCACCGTGGTCGCCGGCCACAGCCGACGGCCAGTGCGCAGCGGCCGCTACACGGTCTCGGGTTACGGGCTGACTCTCACGGACGATGCTGGGACCAGCGAAACGCTCAGCCTGTTCGCGCCCGACCGGGGTTCGGACAAACTGCTGGTGATCGGCGGGGCGAATTACCTGAAGCAGGGCAAGTAAGCGGGGATTCCGAGCGGGAGCTTCGCCGGATCGAACTTGGCGAGTGGCTGTTGCAGAGTGCTCTCGGATGGCCGCAAGCCCTTGCGAGCATTCAAAATGCGACTGCCCTGTCCACATGAGCGAGCGGCGCAATCGTCAAAAAATGGCAGAAGCGCCACGGATGATCGAATATGATGGGTCGGAGATAGTCCTGACTCTACACAACGGCTTATCTTCAGTTCGCGTACTCATCGAGACCAAAAGCGCACTCGGGCTCTATCGATACTCAGTAGAGCGTTATTATGGTCCAGCAGATGAGGATGAAAGTCTATGGCCGGACGGGTTTTGGGCCCAAATTTCAGTATCCAGCCTCTTCCACTCGGCCGAAGATGCCGAGCGAGAAGCACAGGCCTTGCATTCGATCGACTGAAATTCTGTCTTGTGCTGTTCTTAGCGTGGACCCGACCTAGGCATCAGGTCTGGTTCGGCTTCAGCTGATAGAAAATATGCCGGCCGATCATGTCCTTGCGCTTGAGCCGGCGCGACCAGCCGGGGCGGACGTAATCGGCGTGATAGTGGGTCGCGCCGCCGACCTCGCTGACATAGGTGCGGCCGTCGATCACCGCGCTGGCGACGCGGGTCGCGCTGCGCCATGATTCCGCGTCGGTGATGCGCAGCGCCTTGCCCTCGCAAGCGAAGGAGAACTGGCAACCCATGAAGCGGTGGCGGTTCTGATAGACGACGCCGCAGACCGAGGACGGGTAGAGCCCGCTCTTGACGCGGTTCAGGATGACCTGCGCGACGGCGGCCTGCCCCTCCTCGGGCTCGCTGCGCGCCTCGAAGTAGACGGCTTCGGCGAGGCAGCGCTGCTCGCGGTCCATCGCATTCGGATCGATCAGGTCGGCATAGTGGGACTTGGCCTCCGGCGCCGTCATCTGCGGATCGAGGGTGGAGGGGCCGCGATCGAGACGGGCGGAGAAGCCGGGTAGGGCGAGGTTCGCCGCGGCGACCTCGATCGGGGTCGCGTCGGCGGGCGCAGGCGTGACCGAGGACAGGGCGACGGCGCGGGGGGTGGCGGGGGTGGCGCCATCGGAGTCGGCGAGCGCGGGGAAGCCGTCCTCGACAGGCTTGGACTCATGGGAGTCGCCGGGCGCCACGAGACCCGCATCGATGACGTCCGGGCTCCAGGCGGTGGACGCCACGAGCGCGCCGGTCGTCGTGACATCCCGCTCCGAGAGCTGAGCGGGTCGAAGCGTGGCATCGGTGCCCGCAGTGGCAGTGAAGGACACCAGCAAGCCGCTGGCCAGCATCCACGGCACCACGGCCGAGACGATCCAGCGGGGGCCGATCCCAAGGCCTCGAACGCGCCTCGTACGCAACGCCGACACTCCACACTCACGATCGGCCGGAGGCCTCAGCTTAGACGAAGCCGGGGCGACCGTTCCTCATGAGGAGAGTTTAATCGCGAACGTGGTTGCCGGACGGTTAAGGACTCGGACGGCCGTGACGCTGGGCCATGCCGTGGACGAGGAGCGCTGCGTAGCCGCTGGCATTCTGCGAGGCGACGATCATCCGGCCCGCCTCGCGGCCGTTTCGGTCGGCCTCGACGTAGACGAGCCCGGTGACCCCGACCGCTGTCGTCAATGTCGCGATGATCCAGAGATAGGCCGCCTGTATCGCCCGGTGACCGGGAGCGATCGCGCGATGATCGAGGAGGGCGGAGGGAGAGTCGGGATGCGACATGGCTGGAAGTCCCGCGGGTGCCCTGGTCGGAAGACCGATCGGCGCTCTCCGCGCTATGGACTCCCGCTAGCAGGTAACGTGCTCGCGCGACATGGGTTCGGCGGGCTGTCCGCAAAATTATTGCAAAGCTTGATCCGCCTCCCGGAAAGGCCCCGCGGGTCATGCCCGCGGGGTCGTCATGCGTCGTCTCAGGCGTCCTTGCCGAGGGCCGCTTGCGCCGCGGCGAGGCGGGCGATCGGCACGCGGAAGGGCGAGCAGGAGACGTAATCGAGCCCAACCTCCTGGCAGAAGGCGATCGAGGCGGGATCACCGCCGTGCTCGCCGCAGATGCCGAGCTTGAGCCCGGCGCGGGTCTTGCGACCGCGCTCGGCGCCGATCTTCACCAGTTCGCCCACGCCCTCCTGATCGATCGACACGAACGGATCGACCGAGAGGATACCCTTCTGGGTGTAGGGGCCGAGGAAGGTCGCCGCGTCGTCGCGGGAGATGCCGAGCGCGGTCTGGGTGAGATCGTTGGTGCCGAAGGAGAAGAACTCCGCCGTCTCGGCGATCTCGCCGGCCATCAGCGCCGCGCGCGGCAGCTCGATCATCGTGCCGACCTGATATTCGAGCTTCGCGCCGGTCTCCTCCGTCACGGCCTTGGCCATGGCGTCGATGCGAGCCTTGACGATGTCGAACTCCATCCGCGTGAACACCAGCGGCACCATCACCTCCGAGGTCACCGGGGCACCGGTATCCTTGGCGGCCTGCACCGCGGCCTCGAAGATCGCGCGGGCCTGCATCTCGGCGATTTCGGGGAAGGCGATGGCGAGGCGGCAACCGCGGAAGCCGAGCATCGGGTTGTGCTCGGAGAGTTCGCGGATGCGGTTGCGGATCTTGTCCTCGCTGATGCCGGTGGCCGACATCACCTCGCGGATTTCCTCGTCGGTGTGCGGCAGGAACTCATGCAGCGGCGGATCGAGCAGGCGGATCGTGACGGGCAGGCCCGACATGATCGTGAACAGCTCGATGAAGTCCTGACGCTGGTAGGGCAGGATCTTGGCGAGCGCCGCGCGACGGCCTTCGGTGTCGTCGGCGAGGATCATCTCGCGCACCGCCACGATCCGGTCGCCCTCGAAGAACATGTGCTCGGTCCGGCACAGGCCGATCCCCTCCGCACCGAACTTGCGGGCGGCGCGGGCGTCGGCCGGGGTGTCCGCGTTGGTGCGCACCTTCATGGTGCGGACCGCATCCGCCCACTCCATCAGGGCGGCGAAGTCGCCCGACAGCTCCGGCTGGAGCATCTTGACCTCGCCCTGGATCACCTGACCGGTCGAGCCGTCGACGGTGATGACGTCACCCGCCTTCAGGGTCACGCCGCCGACGGTCAGGGTCTTGGCCTTGTAATCGATCCGGATCGAGCCGACGCCGGAGACGCAGGGCTTGCCCATGCCGCGGGCGACCACCGCCGCGTGGCTGGTCATGCCGCCGCGCGTCGTGAGGATGCCCTCGGCGGCATGCATGCCGTGGATGTCCTCCGGGGAGGTCTCGATGCGCACGAGGATGCACTTGCGCTCGGCCTTCTTGGCGGCCTCCGCCTCCTCCGAGTTGAACACGATCTCGCCGACCGCCGCGCCCGGCGAGGCGGGCAGGCCGGTGGCGATCACCGTCCGCTCGGCATCCGGGTCGATGGTGGGGTGCAGGAGCTGATCGAGCGCGCCGGGCTCGATGCGCTTGATCGCCTCTTCCTTGGAAATCAGGCCTTCGCCCGCGAGTTCGACGGCGATGCGCAGGGCCGCCTTGGCGGTGCGCTTGCCGTTGCGGGTCTGGAGCATCCAGAGCTTACCCCGCTCGATGGTGAACTCCATGTCCTGCATGTCGCGGTAGTGCTTCTCGAGGATCCCGTAGATCCGCGTCAGCTCGGCGAAGCTCTCGGGCATCGCCTTTTCCATCGACGGCTTGTCGGATTTCGCCTCGATGCGGGCCTTCTCGGTGATGTCCTGCGGGGTGCGGATGCCCGCCACCACGTCCTCGCCCTGGGCGTTAATGAGGAACTCGCCGTAGAGCGCGCTCTCGCCGGTGGAAGGGTTGCGGGTGAAGGCGACGCCGGTGGCCGAGGTATCGCCCATGTTGCCGAACACCATGGCCTGGACGTTGACCGCCGTGCCCCAGCTCTCCGGGATCTGGTTCAGCTCGCGGTACTTCTTGGCTCGCGGGATCATCCAGGAATCGAACACCGCGCCGATCGCGCCCCAGAGCTGGTCCTCCGCGCCTTGCGGGAAGTCGAAGCCGTGCTCGTCGCGGACGATCTTTTTGTAGACGCCGATCAGGTGCTTCCAGTCGTCGGCCTTCAGGTCGGTGTCGAGGGTGAGGCCCTTCTGCTCCTTGTAGTGCTCCAGCGCCTCCTCGAAGGCGTGGTGCTCCACGCCGAGCACGACGTTCGAATACATCGTGATGAAGCGGCGGTAGGAATCGTAGGCGAAGCGTTCGTCGTCGGCATCCTTGGCCAGGGCCTCGACGGTGGCGTCGTTGAGGCCGAGATTGAGCACCGTATCCATCATGCCCGGCATCGAGGCCCGCGCGCCGGAGCGGACCGAGACGAGCAGCGGCTTTTCCGCATCGCCGAAGCGGCGGCCGGTGAGCGTGCCGACCTTCTCGAGGGCTTCCTTCACGGCGTCGGTGAGCTCGGCCGGGTAGGTCTCGCCATGCTGGTAATAGTAGGTGCAGACCTCAGTCGTGATGGTGAAGCCGGGGGGAACCGGAAGGCCGAGATTGGACATCTCGGCGAGGTTCGCGCCTTTGCCGCCGAGGAGGTTGCGCATCGCTGCCTCGCCTTCGGCCTTGCCGTCACCGAAGGAATAGACCCATTTCGTCATCAGGCTCTCCGCTGGACGGATTTGGCGACCCAAGCGCCGTTCACGCGGGCGTGGCGCATCTCATGTCGCAGTGCAAGGATTAGCTTCGCGTCGCTCCGCGGCGGGGAGTGACGATGTGCGGGCGCTGTCAGGAACTAAAGTACGCTCGCGAAAGGACAGAGACCCGGCGCCAGCGTTAAGGCGCGCGTTTCAGGAAAAATGACGCAGCACACCCAGGCCGATCAATCCGACGACGATCAGGTAGACCGCTACGATGTAGTTGAGCAGCCGCGGTGCGATCAGGATGAGGATGCCCGCCAGGATCGCGACGATCGGCTGCAGGTTCGACACGGCGATGGTCATGAGCAAACTCCACGGCCAAGCTCGACCGCACGATGAAGACGTTCCGGCTCCGGCTCTAGTTCCCTGCCCCAGAGATCGGGCCAGGCAATCCTCGACGACACGGACTCAGGCCGTTGCTGTCCTCCGGGCCGCACGTCTCGATCGTCAATCTCTGTATGCATGACGCTCGTAGAATCGAACGTCGTCCCTCAGGATATCGGTCAGTCGCGCCATCAACTGCGGGTCAGCGAGCATCTCCGATCGTTCGTCGGATCGCGGCGTGACATTGACCTGATGTCCAGGATCGATTGGCCGACCGGCCAGTGCTGAAAGAGATGTAAAGAACGCGTCACGCCGGTCATGCCGGCCTATTAGGTCGAAGCATGACATGTCGACACCCTCAAAATAAGTTCGTGACATGTGATGTGTATGGATCGGGATCCGAGCCATTTCTAATATGCTCATCTTGCTCTGCTTAATATATCGCAACAGCACTCCCCCGACATCATCAGGGAGTGATTTGAAGAAATAGTAAGTCGATATCAAGGCCTCGACAGGGTGACGAAGCATAACAAACCGCTTCGCTCCAGCAATATGGCGATATTTGTTGATATGAAGGTGCCCAAAGACACATTCGATGCCAGACGGGATAGTGAAAGTACGCGTGAAATAGTTGATAGGATCGAAGGTTGCAGGGGATTCGACAAGCGCAGGCGCTTCATCGTAATCGTTGAGCAAGCTCGTTCCGTAAGCAGCCTGCAGGGCGGCGGCAATCGATGAACCGCCAGCCTTGGGATAATGGACACCGATCAGCATTCCGCGAATCCATTGATAAGCGTGGATTTATAACAGGCCCCTCCTGAGGCAACCGGCAGCGATTGGGCCTGATACGGCGTCAAGTCCTATACTTGCTGCTGCGCTTCACCACCACACGGGCGCCGACGGGGACGCGCTCATAGAGATCGACGATGTCCTCGTTGAGCATGCGGACGCAGCCCGAGGACATCTGCTCGCCGATGCTCCACGGTTCGTTGGTGCCGTGGATGCGGAAGAGCGTGTCGCGGTTGCCGTTGTAGAGGTAGAGGGCCCGCGCGCCGAGCGGGTTGTCGATACCGCCCTTGCGCGAGCGCTCAATGCCCGGATTGAGCGAGACCATCGTCGTGGTCGGGCTCCAATCCGGCCAGACGCCCTTGCGGCCGATGCGGGCGTCACCCTTCCAGGAGAAGCCGGCCTTGCCGACGCCGACGCCGTATTGGAGGGCCATGCCGCCGTCCTGCACGAGGGCGAGATGACGCTTGTCGATATCGACGACGATCGTGCCCGGCGCCTCCGGACCGCTATAGGCCACTTCCTGACGGCGGTACTTCGGGTCGATGCGCGACCGGTCGACCAGCGGCACGTCGAACGGCTTGTCGGGCATCGTGCCGATGTACCAGGCCGCATCGTCGTCGCCTCCGGCCATCCGGCCCGGCTTCGAGGATTGGCAGGCCGCCAGCGGAATGAGGCAGAATGCGGCGAGCAGGACCCGGCGGGTGCTGCTGCGCGCCGTCCTATCGGCGGTTCGGGGGGCTGCCATGGCGGCTCCTGTCGCCGCCGTCGGGGGCGGGTTGGCATTGCGGATCATGCGCCATGACTACCCGTCCTTGAGCGGATCGGGTGTGACTTCGAGGCCGCATCGGCGGAGGAACGTTGCCGTGAGATCGTCTCGCCCCGGGCCCAGGGCGCCTTATCTCCCGCGCAAGATCGCGTGAGGAGGGGCACGATGCCCGAGACCGAGACCGAACTCGTTGCGGAAGCCGGCGTTGACGTCGCGACGCTCGCGCCAGCGATCCATCTCGACCATTGCGTCATCCACGTCTCCGACTGGGAGCGCTCGACGGTCTTCTACCGGGACGTGTTGCGGGCCGAGGTGATCCCGTTCGGCCGAGGCGCGGTTTTCCGGTTCGGCGGCGTGCAACTCAATGTGCATGGCCCCGGTCAAATCGGCACGCCGCGGGCGCGCGAGCCGGTGATGCCCGGCGGCAGCGACCTGTGTTTCCGCTGGTCGGGCTCGATCGAGAATGCGATGGCGCATCTGGCCGCCCACGGCGTCGCGGTCGAACTCGGGCCGGTGGAGCGCAACGGCGCGGCGGGGCAGGGCGTGAGCGTCTACTTCCGTGATCCGGACGGCTCGCTCATGGAGTTCATCACCTATCCGACATCGTGAATGCACCATGGGTGGCGCAACCGGCGATGAAGGCCAATCGTTGACCGGTCGTGAGGGGCGGAAGAGCGAGGATGGAGCGAGCCATGCGGCGCCTGACGATCACGACGCTGGCCCTGTCCGCGTCGATCCTCTCGGCCGGTCCGGGCTGGGCCTTCGGCCCCGGCGGCGGGTCATCGGGCGAGGGTGACGGCTATCTGCGGCAGGAACTCCAGAATCCCGGCTACATCGAACCGAGCCCCTATGCCTATCGCAAAGGGTACCGTCCGAACGATCCGGGTGCTGAATACGAGGCGCGCCGACGGGGCTACCCCATCTACGGCCAGTGGGGCTGGAAGTACCGCTGAACGTCCACGCCGCTCCGTCTCGAAAGCTCACGCCTTCGATTGCCTCAGGCGTTGCCGATGCGCTCGGCCAGCCGCTGATTGGTCTGCTCCAGTCGCAGGGCGAGTTCACGCATGACGGCGATGCTGATCTGCGGAAATTGCGCGAGCAACTCGATGAAGACGTCGCGGTCGATCCGCAAAGCCGTCGTCGCCATATCCGCTGTGACGGTCGCCGAGCGCGGCTGATCGGCGAGAATCCCCATCTCGCCGACGAGAGCGTTGGGGCCGAGCAGGGCAAGCCGAACCGGGCCGAACGGGCCGTCGATGGACACCGCAGCCGACCCTTCGAGGATCAGATAAGCCGCGTCCGCCGCCTCTCCGCGCGCGAAGAAGGCTTGCCCCGCCTCGAAATGGACCCGCTCGCTGGTGAAAGCGAGGAGCTTGAGGCGAGACGGTTCCACCTCGCGGAACAACGGCACCTGCCGTAGGGACATCACCTCGGTGTCGAGGGTCATGGACTCACTCCGATGCGCCCCCCTGGGCGGCAGGCGGATAGGGCCGCGGGTAGACGCACCTGCGAACGGTGTCAAAGTCGCGGTCCGCTCGCCCTCCTGACGTCCCTGAAAAAGAGATCCGGCGAGATTTCGTCATCGGCCCTGGCAACAGGCATCATAATGCCGCAGGCGACGATCAGCGCCGGGTGGCGAGACCGATTTTGCTGGAACCTGGCGCCTCACGCTTCGCGCTCGCACTGGGCTGCGGCGAGTCCACGGGCTCCTCATGCGTCGTTGGCGTCGGACTATCCTCCGGCGCTGGCATGGCCGGCATCGGCGTCCTGTTCGGCTCAGGGTAGCCCGCTCTCCCCGACGCCGCATCAGACTTGGCTACAAGCGAAGCCTTTACCATATATCGATTTGTCATCCGGGTTCCTCTCGGCTGTGGATGGCCTGTGGAAACGCGTTCACAACTCCGCGCAGTGCATTGGCGTGAGCACAGCTAACGTCTGGACGAAACAGGGGTTTCCCCGGAGCCGGCGGTCGATACAGCCAAGGAACAATCGAGAGGGATGATGGTTGAGAGGGGTGTGAAGAGTTGGCCTGAGGAGGCGCAGATGGCATCTGGTAATTCCACCTCGAAGCGAGGTTTCGCTTCCATGAATATCGAACGGCAGCGTGAGATCGCCAGTAAGGGCGGTCGTTCCGTCCCGGCGGACAAGCGGTCGTTCTCGCAAGATCGTGAACTGGCCTCGTCGGCCGGCCGCAAGGGTGGCCAATCGACCGGTCGCACGGGCGAGGCTTAACCCGGCTGAGGCGGTGACGGGCGCGGGGTCCGCGCCCGACCGCCCAGCCTTCTCCAAACAAGAAATATACTTCTATTCGACAGGCGCTGATGGCGTCTGTTTTTTTGAGCGGTGACCGGACATTCAGGACGCTTCGTCTGCGCGAGCCAACTCACGCCATTTGACGACGAGATCCTCGAATACGCGAAGATCGGCTTCGTCGAGCCGGCCCAAGGTGCGTGCGACATAGTCAGCCTGCGCCGCGATCCCGCGGGCAGCGACTCGCGCGCCGGCCTCGGTCAGGTGAAGGGCATGGGATCGGCGATCGCCGGGGATCGGGCGGCGCTCGACGAGACCGGCCTCGACGAGGCGGTCGATGAGGCCGGAGACGTTGCCCTTCGTGACGTAGAGCCGGGCAGCCAATTCCTGCTGCGTCAGCCCCTCACGTTCGCTCAAGGTCGACACCACGTCGAATTGCGGGATCGACAGGCCGAGTTCCCGCAACTCCGCAGCGACCGCGGCGGTGACTCGCCGACTGAGGCGGATGAACCGAAACCAGACCCGAAGCGGATCGACGGGGTCGGCGTTCGATGCGGGGCGATCTTGACGCTCGGACATGTCCGTCCAGCTTGTAGCAGAGGGATGCACCCCGGACAGCCGAGTGGCGCGCCCCACCCCCAGCCTGTAGACTGCGCGACAGGTTATCCTCGTCTTCTTCTTCCCCTCATTCATCTCCGGGGCCATGCGCCGTCAGCTTCTCGATGAACCGGTGACCCGGGCCGGCCGCTACGCGCGAACGCTCGCCCTGTTCTCCCTGATCGTTACCGGCATGGCGGTACTGATCGTGCGCAGCCCTTCGGCGGAGCCGTCAGCGGCCCTTGCCGTGCTGGGAAGCGGGGTCGCGCTCTCCGTCATCGCGGTGGCGCTGGCGCTGTTCGCGATGGCGCGGGTCTGGCGGGAAGGTGCGGGTGGTCTCGGCGCTGCCGTCGGCGGCCTGTTCGTGGCGAGCCTCGTCCTGGCCTATCCCGCCTATGCCGCGCTCAAAGGGGTACGCCTGCCGGCGCTCACCGATGTGACGACGGATACCGAGCGTCCGCCCGCCTTCTCACGCTCGCGCCTTGCCTTCGCCGCCCGCGAGGGCCGCTACCCGACGGAACCCGGACCGGCGGCCCGAGAGGCGCAGCGGGCGGCCTATCCGCAGATCGCGCCCCTCACTCTCGACGTGGAGGCCGACGAAGCCTTCGAACTCGCCCGCAAGGCGGCGGTGAATCGCAAGTGGCAGATCGTCGAGGCGATCCGGCCCGGCGGGCGGATCGGGAACGGCCGCATCGAGGCGGTGGCCCGAACCCGGATTCTGAACCTGCCCGCCGACATCACCGTGCGGGTGCACCCGCGGGCCGACGGCGCGCGCATCGACGTGCGTTCGGCCTCCCGGATCGGCGACCGCGATTTCGGCGACAATGCCGACCGCATCCGCTCCTATCTCGACGAGGTCGCCAACCTCGCCATCGCGCTGAAGTAGCGGTTCTATAAATCGGAACTCAGGCGGGGCGGTACGCGCCGTCGAGCAGGGGCGGGCCGTCGGTGACCGCAAAGCCCCGCTCCACCAGATCCTCGAGATGGGCGAAGACCGAGAGGGCGGCGGCACCCCGCAGGTGCGGTGCGAGACCCTGGTAGACAGTGCCAACGATCGTTGCGATGTCGCGATCGCCCGCGGCCAGCCGAGCGCGGATCGCGGCCTCGCGCTGGCGTCGGTGGGCGGCAAGTCCGCGCACGAAGCGGCGCGGATCGCGCACGGGTCCGCCGTGACCCGGCCAGTACAACGTCTCGTCCCGCTCCCGCAGCCGCTCCAGCGATTCCATGTAGGCCCGCATCGACCCATCGGGCGGTGCGACGATCGAGGTCGACCACGCCATGACGTGATCGCCGGAGAACAGCACATTCTCTTCGGGCAGGGCGAAAGCGAGGTGGTTCATGGTGTGGCCGGGCGTCGCGACGGCGGTCAGCGTCCAGCCCTCGCCGGTCAGGCTCTCCCCATCCGCCAATTCCCGGTCGGGCCGATGCTCGCGGTCGGCGCTGGCATCGAGGATGGGCAGCTCGTTCTCGGCGAGCTGCCGCGCGGCCCGGTGCGGACCGCAGCCGACGATCGGTGCGCCCGTCCGCGCCTGCAGGAGGCGCGCACCCGGGGAGTGATCGCGGTGGGTGTGGGTGACGACAATGGCCGACACCGCCTCGCCGTCGAGCGAGGCGAGCAAGCCCTCGACATGCCCGGCATCCGCCGGCCCTGGATCGATCACGGCGACCCGGCCGCGCCCGACGATGTAGCTACAGGTTCCGCTCGCGGTGAACGGACCGCCATTGGGGCAGATCCGCCGCCGCACGAGGGGGCTCAGCGATTCCGTCCTGCCAGAGACGGGCAACGCGCTTTCGAAACCGGGGGAGGGGGCCAGCGCGTCCGCGGACGATTCACTCATAGACGACGGCTTCGATGCGACGAGGGTGCCGCCCGCCTACGACAGCCCGGCGCTTTCGCCAACTCGTCGGGCTTGAGCGATCAATGCCCGAACGGTGACGGTGACACCATGCGGACCGCTGCGAATCCTTCGCCGCGCGAAACGACCGGTGCGAAACCGGCGGAAGCCCCGACGGTCGGAAGCGTTGGGATTTGCGCTTCGGCGACCTGCAGGCGTCGGGCGCCACTCCCCTTCGCCTGCAAAGCCTCACGGAACGCCGCTTTCGCCGCATCGCGGCGCAGGGCACCGACGCGATCCTCGATGGCGTTGCGGTGGGGCCGGCTCAAAGCAGCGATGCGGTAATCGACGAGCGCCGGCCCTGTGCGGGAAAGGCCAGCGACGAGATCCGCCCCCTCCTCCGACGCGACGACATCGCCGGGGCGAAGCGTCCGGTCGTCGGCCAGCGGCATCAACAGGGCCGCGGCACCCGAGGGCTGACAGGAGCAGTTCTCGACGCGGGTGCGGCGATAGAGGTTGGCTGTGGCGGCACGCAGATAGGGACGGCCGTCGAGGGCAACGGACTGCTCGAGTTCGGCCCGCCCCGGCGCCAGGGTGAACACTTCGGTCGGCGCATTGGGACAGGCCGCGGCGCAGGCCGCCGCATGAACGGGAAGGTCGGCGCGCGCATGCAGACGGCCGAGGGGAAAGACGTATCCGTCGCAACGGCGCATGCAGACGGTCCGCGTCCCTGCCGCGAAGGAGGCCGGGGACGCCACCCTCGCTCGTGCGCGACCGGGTGTCGAACGCGCCTCCAGGCGCGGCGTTCGCTACACGAACCGAGGCCCGGCAATGCGTCGCGTGTCAGGGAGCGAGGCGTAGCGCCGGGGTGCCTTCGGTCCCGGCTTTGCGATCGTCGCGGGCGGGGGGCTTGCCGCTCCGAAGATCGTCTCGAACAACTCGTTGAGCAAACCGCGCTCCGAGGCACGCACCATCGTGGTCGCGCTGATCGTCCCAAAGCCGATCAGCAGACCCACCAGTGCGGTGGCGACAAGTCGGTGGCGCGGCCGCACTCGCGCCGCACCGGCATCGCTCTTCGCCACCCACGCGCCGGGCTTACGCTTGCCGAATCCCATCGTTGCCCCCGTCGATCTGGCGCGTTCGCCATGGAGACGAGACCGGCCGGACATTTCGCCCGGGATTCAGCTAGTCGGCCGTTTGCGTGGAGGACAATGTCGGCAAACCACGCAGGCGCGGCCGTATCTGCCGACTGAAAACCGGCCAGAGCGCAAAGCCTTGCCGCGCCACTCTCTTTCGATCCGTATGACGGACGACGCCGCGCACCGGCAGGCCCGCCTCTGTGGACAGCTCGATGCCATGAAAAAAGCGCCGCCCGGTGGGACGGCGCTTGGAATGGATGCATTCGGATCGAATGAAAGCCGGCCGCTTCAGCGGCGGTGAACAGACTTCACGCGAACGGGAATGGGCTGAAGAACCGGTTGCGGTGAGAGCGCCGAAACGAGCCGTGCAGCGGCCTCCAGAACGGCTTTCGCTTGAGCGATACCGGGGACGAAGATCTTTTTCTGTGCGGGCACGCCGGAGGCCTCCTTCACATCGTCAAGTCTGAGTGTCGTATGATCGTCTGGGAATGAGATGGTGACGAACGGCCGAATTTGCCAGTCGGTTCCAGAGGCGTAGCACGGTCGCAGGCACACCGTAACAAAGTGTTCACAGCCTTGGAAACGGAAAAGGAACCTGCGGCGAAAACTTGGCGTTATTGCTTCCATGAGGCTGCGGCACGGGCCGCGCCAGTTCTTGGAAGGAAGTTCGACATGCTCGGTTGGGCTGTAACATTCCTGGTGGTTGCCCTCGTCGCGGCCCTGCTGGGCTTCGGCGGCATCGCCGGCACGGCCATGGAGGCCGCAAAGCTCGTCTTCTTCGTTGCGATCGTCCTGTTCGCGATCTCGGCCGTGATCGGCCTGATGCGCGGTCGTTCGCCGACCCTGTAGCCGTTCGCTACCATGACAAACGAGCCGCACCCGGCAGCGGGGGCGGCTCGCGCCACGACGAAAAGACAGATGACGGATCAGGCGCTCGCCGGATCGTCCGGATTGGGGGAATCGTCCTCAAGCCGCGCAATCAGATCTCGAAAGCGATCCGGGATCGGCTGCTGAACCACGGAATCGTAGAGTGTGCGCAGATGGGTTCCGATGCGCCTCTGCGCCTGGTCATTCAAACCATTCTCGCCACGCCCTCGAGTGGGCCGGTCCCTGGAGGGGAACGCGCCGGCCGGCTCGTTCTCGTTCATGCGTTCAAGATCCCCTTGGCGCCACGTCTGCCGCGATTGTCTTGCAGCTTGACATGAGTCATGGCTTCAGCAGCAACGCCGACATGCGGCTAGGGTTCCGCATGGGCCAGGAACGGACGTCCAGCCCCCGCGTTAGGGGCGCAGCGACAAACGAAGAGCGAAGAGGCTCAGGGGAACTCATGTCCACAGCACAACTGGTCGTGCAGCATCTTCCGTATCTGCGCCGTTATGCGCGCGCGCTCACGGGCAGTCAGGTGGCGGGCGACGCCTACGTCGCGGCCACCCTCGAGACGCTGGTCAACGAGCCCGAGACCCTCGGCCGCAGCACGAACGTCAAGGCCGACCTGTTCCGCGTCTTCACGCGGATCTGGAACTCGCTGTCCGTGAACGGCCACAGCGATCAGGTGCAGCACGACCTGCCGGCCGAAGTTCGGCTCGGCCAGATCACGCCGCTTCCCCGGCAGGCGTTCCTGCTGTCCTGCCTCGAAGGCTTTTCGGAGGAGGATGCGGGCGTGATCCTCGACGTGGACGTCTCCAAGGTGCGCGATCTCGTCGACGAAGCGGGCCGCGAGCTCGCCGCCGACATGGCCACGGAGATTCTCATCATCGAGGACGAGCCGCTGATCGCCATGGATCTGGAAGCCCTGGTCGAAGGCCTCGGCCACAACGTCATCGGCGTGGCGCGCACCCGCACCGAGGCGGTCAAGATCGCCTCCGAGAGCAAGCGCCCCGGCCTGATCCTCGCCGACATCCAGCTCGCCGATGGCTCGTCGGGGCTGGATGCCGTCAACGACTTGCTGAAGACCTTCGAGGTGCCGGTGATCTTCATCACGGCCTATCCCGAGCGCTTCCTTACCGGCGAGCGCCCCGAGCCGGCCTTCCTCATCGCCAAGCCGTTCCAGCCCGCCAACGTGTCGGCCGTCATCAGCCAGGCTTTGTTCTTCCAGCAAAGCGCGCGCCGCCGCGAGGCGCACAGCGCCTGAACCTCAGCTTCAGGGCAGCAAACGAGGGCGCCGGCCAGGAAGGTCGGCGCCTTTTTTCGTGCGCGATGAGGCCAACGCGAAGAGCACCACCCGCGGAGCAGCCTACCCGAGCGGAATGTGCACGAAAAAACGGGCCGGACCATTGTCCGACCCGTGAAGAGGTTCCGGCCGATGCACAAGGGGAATGCGGGGAGGACCAGAGTGGCCGGGTGACTCTCTAACGAATGACCATCGGCCGGGTTCCGGATTCGGCGCCTGACCCCGCAGATTTTTCATCCACAGGGACTTTTTTACCACGACCTTGCCGCGCTCGCCCTGTCCACCCACTCGCCGCGTTGCGGGAGCGGGCACGCCGATTCAGACGAAAATACTGATTTGTACCGAAGCGAGACAGTGAAGGAACCGAAGATCTGAAAGCAGCGTTGTGATGACAACCTGTCAAGCTCCCATCGGAGATCGCAAAGATGCTTCGGACCGGCTTCGCCCTCGGTGTGAGTGTTCCCGCTGCGATCATGACCCTGCTGCTTCTGCCGGTCGTCCGGCAGGAAGCCGATGCGATGGGGGCCCCGACGGCCCCGCGCGTCGCCTACGAGGCGCCTGCCACGCCGCTGCCGGGCATGCGTCCCTATTCCACCGCTCTCACCCCGATCCATGTGGCGACCGCGCCCCGCCCGTCCACGCGTTCGGAGTCGATCCCGACCCGCTCCGCTCAGGAAGAGTTGCCGGCCAAGCCCCGTCGCCTGACGCGGGAGGGCTGCGAAGCGCCGCTCAGCTCGCTCGTCGGGCCGGAGGCGCGCCGCATGGTTCCCGGCCGCTGCATGACCTGAAGCCGGCATCGAAATTTGGGGCGCTGGAAGATCGCACGCTCGAGCGATGGGCCGCCTCAAGCCGGCCGCGAAACTTTCTCCACGTCGGCGGTCATCCCGGCCGGGCTCATCCGCTCGCGGCCGACCAACCGGTCGCCGGGCCCGAATGTGCCGAGGGATACATCCCGATCCGGCAGGACGACCGTCGTCATCCTGTTGACGTGAACGAGGACGTAGCGCTGCAGCGGCAGCGAGGCCGCAGCCCAGCGCCGCAATTGGTCGTGATACGGCGCGCGCTTCCACGCTCCCACCTGACCGGGATCGACCTGCACACTGAGGAAGCGGGTCACGGGGTCGAGGCTGAGCACCATCTTGGCCCGGTCCGGACGCCATTCCGGACCGATCCAGGTTTCCGTCATCCAGAGGCAGTGGAAGGCCCGGCAATGGTCGGGCCGCTCGGCATGGATGCCGCAGCCGCCGCCGGAGCGGACATGCCGGCACCACCGCCCTGCCGGGCTCTCGACCGCGGGCACGTCGTAGACCTTGCAGCACAAGGTGCAGGGGCCGCAGGCGCGGCCCGGAGCGGGCACGGCGACGATGGTGGCCGGATCGAGCATCGCGAGCGGGTCGGTTGTGTCAATCGATGAGGCGAACGGCGCCTTCCTGAGGGAGATTGCGGCCGTTAGTGTGGCGAGGTTGCCGGCGCGCCCAGTCGGCGAAGACTTCCGGCTGCCGCATCATGCTGTCGAACATCGCCGCCCGCGACGTCGAGACCCTGATCCATCCCTATACCAATCTCGCCACCTTCCGGGAGACGGGCCCGCTGGTGCTGGAGCGAGGCCACGGCGTCTGGGTCTACGACACGGATGGGCGCCCCTATCTCGAGGGCATGGCCGGGCTGTGGTGCACGGCCCTGGGCTACGGCAACGAGGAATTGGTCGAAGCCGCCGCCGAGCAGATGGGCCGGCTCCCCTTCGCCCACCTGTTCTCGGGCCGCAGCCACGATCCGGCGATCGAGCTGGCCGAGACGCTCAAGGAGCTGATGCCGGTCCCGACCTCGAAGATCTTCTTCACGTCCTCGGGCTCCGAGGCCAACGACGCGCAGGTCAAGCTTCTCTGGTACATGAACAATGCGCTGGGACGCCCGCGCAAGAAGAAGATCATCGCCCGCAGGAAGGGCTACCACGGCGTCACTGTGGCGACCGCCTCGCTCACCGGCCTTCCCGCCAACCACGCCGACTGGGACCTGCCGATCAACGGCTTCCTCCACACCGCCTGCCCGCACCATTACCGCGGCGCTGAAGCGGGCGAGACCGAGGAAGCCTATTCGCAGCGTCTCGCGGCGGAACTCGAAGCGCAGATCCTCGCCGAGGATCCCGACACTGTGGCGGCCTTCTTCGCCGAGCCGGTGATGGGGGCGGGCGGGGCCATCGTGCCGCCGGCCGGTTACTTCGCGGCGATCCAGGCGGTGCTCGATCGCTACGACGTGCGCCTCGTCGCCGACGAGGTGATCTGCGGCTTCGGCCGGCTCGGCACGTGGTTCGGCAGCGAGGCGCTCGGCATGCGCCCGAACACCCTCTCGTTCGCCAAGGCTCTGACCTCCGGCTACCTCCCGCTCGGCGGCATCAGCATCGACGAGCCGCTCTACCGGGCGATGCTCGACGAGAGCGTCAAGCTCGGCGGCTTCGGCCACGGCACCACCTATTCCGGGCATCCCGTCGCCTGCGCCGTGGCCAACCGGGCGCTGCATATCTACCGGCGCGACCGTATCGTCGAGCGGGCCGGGGAGCGTGCGCCGCATTTCCAGGCCGCCCTGGCGCGGCTGGCCGATCATCCCCTCGTCGGCGAGGCGCGGGGCATGGGGCTGATCGGCGGCATCGAGATCGTGGCCGACAAACCCTCGAAGCGGCAGTTCGAGCCGAAGGCGGCGGTGGCGGCGCGCTGCGTCGCCTTCGCGCAGGACGAAGGGCTCATCGTGCGCTTTTTAGCCGGCGACCGCATCGCCGTCTGCCCGCCGCTGGTGATCGAACCTGACGAAATCGATACCTTGTTCGAGCGCTTGGCCCGTGCCCTGGATCGCACCTCAGCCTGGATCGCGCAGGAGGGACTGGAACCAATGCCGGCCCCATGAGCCGCGCATCGGAACGGCGGATCAAGTCGCGGGCTCTTCCGGTGTAGATCCACGGAGGGCGTTGCAAGATGGGCCGCGTTGCAATGCACTATCGCGTGGCCGAAATGCGACCATTGGCCATGCCCGATTTCTCGCCTTGTGCGAAATTCAGGCCGATCCGAAGTCTTAAGCTTCCGTTCATGTAATCGGGTCGATCAAAGGGAGGACGGCATCTTCGCAATCTCGCCACGAGAGGGGTGTCGAAGAGTCGTCCTCGCGATGTTCGCGAGACCAACGATCGAGCCGACGCGGTCGCCAACCGGCCGTTCCGACGCGCTAACAGGACAGGATCCATGTACGCCCCCAGCCGAACCCCGACCTTCGCGGCCGAGCCGGGCATCGCCTCCCCGGTAACCGTGGCCGGGGATCGCGAGAATTTCCGCCCCGTCGCTCTGCCGGCGCTGGCCGCCGCGGTCCATGTCAGCAGCGCTGCCATGAAAGCGGCCCGCACCAAGGCTGAGGCCCGGAACACCGTCCGCTTCGTTCACGAGGACGAGCCCGTCGATTGAGGCTTGACGCTGCCGCCACTCCATCGGCTCTGGCGGCATGCTCATTCTCCCGACTCGCAGGCAGGTTCTCGGCGGATTCGGCGCCTCGGCGCTGACCCTCGGCTCCGGGGGCGCCTACGCCTTCATCGTCGAACCGCGGTTCCGGCTCGCGCTGACCCGCTACAGTCTGACGCCGCCGGGTTGGGACCCTGGGCACCGGCTGCGCATCGCGGTGCTCGCCGACATCCATGTCTGCGAGCCCTACATGCCGCTCGACCGGGTGGCGGAGATCGTGGCGGCGACGAACGCGCTCGCCCCCGACCTGATCCTCCTGCTCGGCGATTATCCCGCCGGTCGAAAGGTGACGTGGCACCGGGTGCCGTTGTCCGATTTCGCGCGGCTGGCCGAGGGTCTGCGCGCGCCGCTCGGCACCTACGCCGTCCTTGGCAACCACGACTGGTGGGACGATTCAGAGGCGATGCGTGCGGGCAAGGGCCCCGTCGAGATCCGGCGGCTGCTCGAAGCGCGCGGCATTCCGGTGTTGGAGAACGACGCGGTTCGTCTGACGCATGACGGCCGGCCGTTCTGGATCGCCGGGCTCGCGGATCAGGAGCCGTTCCGCCCGCTCGGCAGTCTTCGGAGCCTCGCCGACCTTCCGGCCACGCTGGCGCAGGTGACGGATGCGGCGCCGGTGATCCTGATGGCGCACGAGCCCGATATCTTCGTGAAGGTGCCCCCCCGCGTCTCCCTCACGCTCTCGGGCCATACCCATGGCGGCCAGATCCGCGTGCTGGGCTACTCGCCGGTGCTGCCCTCCCGCTACGGCCAGCGCTTCGCTTACGGCCATGTGCTCGAGGACGGGCGCCACCTCATCATCTCCGGCGGCCTCGGCGTCAGCGGGGTCGGCATCCGCTTCGGGGTGCCGCCGGAAATCGTCCTGATAGAACTCGGCGGTGAACCGCCCACGGCCTGAGGCCCTCGCGCCCCTCAGCCCTTCCGGCGCGGCGCCGCGCCGACATGCAGGAAGCTGCGCTCGCCGGTCGCGGCTTCCGCAACGTGCTGGATGGTGTCGAGAAGCTGGGCGATCGGCCGCGGCCCGGCATGGGGCGCCAGGGCGTCCGGAGCAACCCGGCGGGCGACGGTGCGCCCGGCCACGAGCTGCGCCTCGCTGAGGACATCGAAAGTACGGCCGACTCGTCGGTTCATCGCTCTCTCCGCTGAGCCCAACCGTGACGCCATCATGGTAAACGCCGCGTTAACGCTTACAGGACGAGGCGGTAGCGGCAGAAGTCGTCGGCAGCGACAAAGCGCTCATAGAGTCGCCGGGCCTGCGCGTTCTCGGCCCGCGTGTGCCAGTAGAGCCGCGACCAGCCCAATGCCTTGCCCCGATCGATAAGGTCGGCGATCAGTGCCCGGCCGATGCCGCCGCCGCGCGCCTCGGGCGCGACGAACAGATCCTCCAGGTAGCAGACCGGTGCCGTACTCCACGTCCCCTCGTGAAGGACGTTGACCGTCATTCCGAGCAACAATCCGTCCCGCTCCGCCAGCCGTGCGAAGACCGGCGAGGCCGGATCGAGAATGCGCGCCCAGGTCGCGGCGGTGACCGCCTCAGGCAGAGTCTCACCGTAGAAGGCGAGGTAGCCGGCCCAGAGCCGGCGCCATCTGGCCTCGTCGGCGGCGGCGGGATCACGGATCGTCATGGCATCCTCCGCGCGGCATCCTCGGCCCAGAGATGGATCGCCGCATAGGCCCGCCAGGGCCGCCAGGCCGCCGCGCGCTCGAGAAGCGCAGGCCGGCTCGGCCGCCCGCTGCCGGTATCGAGAGCACGCATCAGCCCCACATCCCCCACCGGGAAGGCATCAGCTTGAGCCAGCGCGCGCATGGCGACGTAATGCGCGGTCCAATCCCCGATGCCGGGCAGGGCCTTCAGACGGGCGACCGTCGCGTCGAGTTCGCCGCCGGGCGCGAAAAGATCCGGCGTGGCGAGCATCGCCGCGGCAAGCCCCTGTATCGCCCGGCCGCGGGCGCGGGGCATGTTCAGCACGAGCGAAATCTCCGCGTCCACGAGCTGTTCCGGCGTCGGAAACAGGTGGGTGAGACCCGGCTCGTTCCCGCAGGCCTCCCCATCGAGGGGCGTGCCGAAAGCCGCGACGAGGCGGCCGGCAAGGCGCGTCGCGGCCGCGACCGAGACCTGCTGGCCGAGGATCGCCCGGACCGCCAGTTCGAACCCGTCGAAAGCGCCCGGCAGCCGCAGACCCGGCCGGCGCCCCACGAGGGCCGCCGTGAACGGATCGCGGCCGAGTCCGGCGGCGATCATCCGCGGGTCGGCGTCGAGATCGAACATCGCCCGCACCCGCGCGAGGATGTTTTCGTGGTCGTCATCTGAACCGAGGCTGCGGATACGGACAGACAGAGCGCTCGCTTCGGCCGCCACGGAGACGGTGCCAAAGTGCCCGTCGAGGGCGAAGGTGCGGGCATAGCGGCCGGCCGTCACGGTTTCGACGCCGGGGCTCGCATGGTCGGCGAAGAATCGTTCGAGATGTGCCCAATCGTAGGGCTGGCGGCAGGCCAGCGTGAAACGGGCGCCGTCCTCTCGGGCCGCAGGCGAAGGGGTCTGCGTCATGAACCGGTGGGGAGCGTGGCAGGAGGTCGGCCCCACTGTTGGGCCGGCGTCAGCTCGGCGCAACCGGTTCGGTGCTCTCGAACTCCGCAGTATCGCCTACGAGGTCGGTGAGGGACACGGCCAAGCGCCGGGAATCTTTCAGGTGAAGCGTCGCATCGGGCGTGATCCAGAGCGGGTGCAGCGCCGCGTGCCGGCCGGTGAGGCTGCCATGGGCGAGGACGATGCCGTCACGGCGCTCGATGACGACCTTGTAGCGGACCGCGACCGGCTCGATCCCCTGAGCGGACACGGCGCCGCGACCGCTCAAGACCTGCAGGACTTCGTTCGGCTCGAACATGGGGAGGGGCCAGCAGCCGGGAATGAGAGGCAAAAGGATTTGCCACTTAATCCCGAACTACGGCACCCGCGTTCCAACGCCAAGATGCTGCGATGACAGTTCCCCGCTTCCCCCCAGGCTGCGTCGGGAAATGGGGGCGGGTTCGGGGCGGGGAGGGTCCGTCTCTCATGCGAGCCGCACACGAAGGCCGACCGAGCGACCGTCATCGTCCGTGGCCGGATTGTTGCGGCTGCCCGGGCCATGAGGTCGCCGCCCGCCGCGACGGCGAACGGCTACGGCAGTTCGCGCACGGTGACCCGGCCGCGCTCGACCGCGAGCGCCATGCGTCCGTGCTTGAGCGCCAGCGCCTTGTCCCCGAACAGGGAGCGGCGCCAGCCCTGGAGCACGGCCACATCCGCCGCGTCGTCCTCGGCGAGTGCTTCGAGATCATCGACGGTGGCGATGATCTTGGGCGCCACGCCCTCTGCCTCGGCCACCGCCTTGAGCAGCACCTTCAGCAGATCGACCAGGGCGCCGCTGCCGCCCCCGCGGGAGCGGCTGCGCTCGGGTACGGCGATCTGCGAAGGATCGCGGGCAAAACCCCGCTCGACCGCGGCGAGGATCTCGGTGCCGGTGCGCGAGCGCTCGAATCCGGCAGGGATGGTGCGCAGGCGTCCCAGGGCCTCGACGCTGCGGGGCCCGGCGGTGGCGATGTCGATCACCGCCTCGTCCTTGAGGATGCGCCCGCGCGGGACGTTCCGGCTCTGGGCTTCCGCCTCGCGCCACGCGGCCACTTCCATCAGCACGGCGATCTCGCGCGGCTTGCGCATCCGCCCCGAGAGCCGGCGCCACGCCTGGGCGGGCTCGGCCTGATAGGTCTCGGGCGAGGTGAGGACCGCCATCTCCTCGTCGAGCCAGAGGCCGCGGTCGGTGCTCAGCAGCTCGGCCGCGAGCACCTGATAGATCGTCACGAGATGGGTGACGTCCGACAGGGCGTAGGCGAGTTGCGCCTCGGACAGGGGGCGCCGCGACCAATCCGTGAAACGGGAGGACTTGTCGATGCGCGCCTTGGCGACATCGTTGACCAGTTGCTCGTAGGACACCGAGTCGCCGTAGCCGCAGACCATGGCCGCGACCTGCGTGTCGAAGAACGGCTGCGGCAGAAGCCCGCCGAGCAGCCAGATGATCTCCAGGTCCTGCCGGGCCGAATGGAACACCTTCACGGTGCTCTCATCGGCCATCAGATCGAAGAACGGCTTGAGATCGAGGTCTTTCGCGAGCGGATCGACGAGGCAGGCGAATCCGTCGGGCCCGGCCATCTGAATCAGGCAGAGCTTCGGATAATAGGTCGTCTCGCGCATGAACTCCGTATCGACGGTCACGAACGGCTGCGCGGCGAGTTGGGTGCAGGCGTCGGACAGAGCCTGCGTTGCGGAGATCAGTTCCATAGAACCGGCTATACCGAAGGACGTGCGTCACCGCGAGCCGACGAGGGGCCTCTTGTCCCCACGCGATTGCGCTTCGAGACGAAAACT
Organism: Methylorubrum sp. Q1; assembly: GCF_004683995.1. Taxonomy (NCBI): domain Bacteria; kingdom Pseudomonadati; phylum Pseudomonadota; class Alphaproteobacteria; order Hyphomicrobiales; family Methylobacteriaceae; genus Methylorubrum; species Methylorubrum sp. Q1. Next base: position 29,453 of record NZ_SRHQ01000012.1, read on the forward strand.
TCGCTCCTTCACGCCGCCCGGCGGGGGATGCGCGCGCTCCGAGCCTTCCGCTGCGCCTCGGCGTGGACGAGCAGCCAATCCAGGATACCGGTTTCGATCCGCGTGCCCGAGGCGGGCTCGGTGAGCCGTCGGATGCGGTCGGCGCGCAGGCCGCGATAGAGCCCGTGCGCCCGGTCGATGCCGCCGAGCAGAGTGCGGCCGGGCCCGAGCCTCAGCTCGCGCGCGTCGAGCGTGCGGGTCGTCCAGGCGCCGCGGGCGTCCTCGTAGACCACCTCGAAGCGGCCTTCGAGAGGCAGCGTGCGCCACACGCTCCGTACCCCACCGTCGGACGCCGGCGCAGGCGCGCGACGGGAGCGGGAGGAAGGCCCGTCGCCGGGGTGAAAGCGTCGAAATCCCATGGACTTGATATGGTGTTTGCCCTGGTTTTCCACAAGCAAACGCATGGCCCTTCGGCGCGGTCATGCCGCGCTGCGGGATCAAACTTTGCCTTCGAAATCGCATTGCATCCGGGCTAAGGTCACGCTTGATCTGGGGCGGGCGGCGAACGGGATCGTGGGAGAGGCCGGGATGAGTGAGAGACGGTTCCGAGCGGCGCGCTGGGCGCTCGCGGGAATGCTGGCCGCGATTGTCAGCGCTTTCCTCCATCCGGCGTCATCGCGCGCCCAGACGTTCCAGACGGCGGCCGCGCACGCGATCCTGATCGATGCCGATTCCGGCTCGGTGCTGTTCGAGAAGGCGGCCGACGAGCCGTTCTCCCCGGCGAGCATGGCCAAGCTGATGACCGCGGAAATCGTGTTCCGCGCCATCAAGGAGGGGCGCCTCTCCATGGACACCGAGTTCACGGTGACCGAGGACGCGTGGCGCCGCGGCGGGGCCGGGGGCGGCGGTTCCTCGATGTTCGCGCAGGTCAACAGCCGCATCAAGCTCTCCGACCTGCTGCGCGGCCTGATCGTGCAGTCGGGCAACGACGCGGCGATCACCATCGCCGAGAACATGGCGGGCACCGAAGAGGCGTTCGCCGGGATGATGAACCAGCGCGCCAAGGAGATCGGGCTGACGCGCTCGACCTTCCGCAACGCGACCGGCTACTCGGCCCCCGACCAGAAGGTGACCGCCCGCGACATGGCGCGGATCGCCCAATACCTCATCGACACCTACCCCGAGTTCTACAAGATCTATTCCGAGCGTGAATTCACCTGGAACAAGATCAAGCAGCAGAACCGCAACCCGCTCCTGACCCTCGATATCGGCGCCGACGGCCTGAAGACCGGCTACCTCGAAGAGTCGGGCTACGCGCTCACCGGCTCGGCGGTGCAGAACGGCCAGCGGCTGATCATGGTGGTCTCCGGCCTGAAGACCGCGCGTGACCGCGCGGCGGAAGCCCGCAAGATGATGGAATGGGGGTTCCGCGCCTTCGAGCCGCGGCAGGTCTTCGCCGCAAGCGAAACGGTTGCCGAGGTCTCGGTCTTCGGCGGCGAGAAGGGCTCCGTGCCGGTGGTGGCCAACAAGCCGGTACGCCTGCTGCTGCCGCGCGGCACCTCGGACCGGGTGACCGCCAAGGTGGTCTACCAGGGGCCGCTCATCGCGCCCGTAGCGCAGGGCCGCGAGGTCGGCCGCCTGCGCGTCACCCGCGGCGACACCCTCGCCCTTGAGCAGCCGGTTTATGCCGGGGAGACGGTGGAGGCCGGCACCCTGTCGCAGCGGGCGCTCGACGCGGCGCTGGAAGTCGGCACCGACCTCGTCCGCCGCGCCTTCGAGAAGGCCAAGGGCGGCAACGGCTCCGGCAGCACGTCCACGGCCGGCACGGCCAGCGGCAACTCCTGAAGATCGTCTTTCTCCCTGATCGGACCTCGCTGGTCCGGATTTCAGGGGGCGGTGTTCGCAGGCACGTAGGCGCGGATGCCGAGCGGCAGATCGGCGCCGGGCCGCTGAAAGGAACCGGGGTCGGCACGCTGGCGTGCCTCGTCCCCGGCGGGGCGCGGCCCAGCGCTGGCCCGGACGCTCATGGCATCCCAGGGACCGGCGATCTCGAACAGCGTGGCGGCGGGTGACGCCCCGTCGGCGGAGGCGGTGGCCCGCGACAGGATCTCGGCCCGGGCCTGGAAACGGCGGTCGGCCAGGGCGACGCGCCCGTTCAGGGACGCGCCGAGGGTGCGGGAGGCGAGCCGGCCCTCGACGATCTCGCCGATGCCATCGGCGAACAGCAGGGTCACGGCCGCATGCTCGAACGGCGTCCGGCCGTTGCGCCGGGCCAACGCCCCCGGCGCGACCGCGCCGCCGCGATGGACCACGTCGGCGAGGTCGAGCCCGGATAGGGCGCCGTCCGCGCTCTCCAGCGCGACCCGGCCCGATACGGAACGGGCCAGGGCATCGACATCGTGGCCGGCGCCCTCCAGGGCGAGACTGCCCCGCGTCGCCCCGAGCACCCAGCGGGACTGGCCGAGATCGTCCAGCAGGGCACCGAGATCGAGCCCGTCGAAACTGCCCTGTGCCTTCACGCGGGTGGGGGCCGCTTCGCCCCTGTCGGCGGCGAGGGAAACCCGGCCCTTGACCATACCGCCCCGCACGTTGGCACGGCCGAGCGACGCCTCGATGCCATCCTCGCGCACGAGAACGCTGGAGGCGAGATCCGTCAGTTGCACCGGCCCGATCCGGGCGTTGCCGGCGGAGATCCGCAGATCGAGGTCGCCCCCGGTGAAGGGACGCAGGTCGAGGGACTGGCTGTGCCTGGCCGCGTCGTCGGCAGCACGATCGAAGCCCGTCAGGCGCAGGAGGCCGGCGAGCAGCGGCGAAAAGTTGAGGTTTTCGGCCGCGAGCGTAGCCTGCACCGCGCTTCGCTGCGGGCCGAAGGTGGCCGAGCCCGCCCCCTCCAGCACGTTCCCGTCGCTGCGCACGGTGACGCTCGGAAACTGGATCTGACCGGAGGCCGCCTCGAAGCTGCCCTCGACCGCGAAATCCTCGACGAAGGGCGACAGGGCGAGCCCCCCGCCGGTCAGGGCCAGCGTCTTGTGCAGGGATCGGGTCTGGAGGCTGCCGGTGCCCGAGGCCTTGAGGCCGTCGCGCAGACTGCCGTTGCCTTGGGCGTTCAGTGAACCCGTCGGCCATGTCAGGGCGGCGGTGAACGGGCTCTCGCCGCCGGCCAAGAGCGCGTAGGGCCGCAGACCCGTCAGCGTGATCCGGGCGCTGCCGTCGTTCCAGCGCAATCCCCCGTTCACCGCCAGATTCTCGCTCCAGGCCGGCCAGGAGATCGTGAGATCGACGTCGCGGGCCGTTTGCACCGTCCCGTCCCGCGGGTCGCGGCCCGTAAGCACGCAGCGGGCGAGAATGATCCGCCGGGGCCGGTCACCGTCCTGGCCGGCGATGCTATGGGTCAGGCGCTCGGTCGAGGCGGACCAGCGGGGATCCCCCGCTTCCTGCGGCAGCACCAGCTCTGACCCGTCGAGCGTCAGGGAATCGACCTCGACCCGGCCGGTGAGCAGCGCGGCGAGACCGAGCTGAAGCGACAGGTTCCCGCCCGCGGCCAGCACCGGCCCGGCGGCATCGCCCTCGGTCAGGCGGATATCCTCGAACACGATCCGGGGGAGGGGCAGCAGCACGACCTCCGTGCGTCCCCGGGCAGCCAAAGCCACGCCCCAGTCCTGCTGCAGGCCGCGGCTGACGAAGCGGGCGGCGCCGGGAGCCTCGATCGACCACGGCAGGCAGGCAGCCACCAAACCCACGGCGACAAGTCCGAGGGCGAGGGCGGAAAGGGTGCGGCGCAGCGACATTGCACTCCGTAGGCGGGTGACGCGGATCGGGTTCGGCCGAACCGCGTCGGCGTTGCGAGCCGTGCGATCCGACTCCTTAGCCGGTTCCCTTTCTCCTGTCCCGCGAACGGGGCCAGACCGGCCCGCAATGCAGTGGATGGGGTGGGCCGGGCTTCGATGAGGACGGCCGCAGCCCCGCCCACCGGGCAAGCGGTTACGGCGCGGGGTTTTTGCATTGCGTACAAATGCGTCGCCGGTTTGACGGGACCCGCTTCGCGTTGCACACCCGATCGCCATCGATCGGGAGCGCGGCCGGCCGCCGAATCTCGGACATTGTATCGTGGCCAACGGATCATGGCCCGCCCTGGCGGAAGACGAAGGAAGGGACGCTGTCGATGAAGAAGGTCTACCCGGATCCGAAGGCGGCGCTCGCCGGCCTCCTGCGCGACGGCATGACGATCATGGCCGGCGGCTTCGGCCTGTGCGGCATCCCCGACGAGCTGATCGACGCGATCCAGGCCGCGGGCGTGAAGGACCTCACCATCATCTCCAACAATGCCGGCATCGACGGCGTCGGCCTGGGCAAGCTGCTCGACACCCGTCAGGTGAAGAAGATGATCTCGTCCTATGTCGGCGAGAACAAGGAATTCGCCCGCCAGTATCTCGGCGGCGAACTCGAGATCGAGTTCAACCCGCAGGGGACGCTGGCCGAGCGCATCCGCGCAGGCGGCGCGGGCATCCCCGCCTTCTTCACCAAGACCGGCGTCGGCACCAAGGTCGCCGAGGGCAAGGAAGTGCGCGAGTTCGACGGCGAGAGCTACGTGATGGAGCGCGGGCTGTTCGCGGATCTGGCCATCGTCCACGCCTGGAAGGGCGATACCGAGGGCAACCTCGTCTACCGGAAGACGGCGCGCAACTTCAATCCGATGATGGCCACCGCGGCGGACGTGACGGTCGCGCAGGTCGAACATCTCGTCGAGCCGGGTGAGATCGACCCCGACCACATCCACACGCCGGGCATCTTCATCGGCCGCATCCTCCACGTGCCGGTGCGCGAGAAGCGCATCGAGCAGCGCACCGTGCGCAAGCGCAAGGAGCCGGAAGCGGCAGCGGCCGGCGGCGGCCAGATCTGATTCGAATATCGGCCGAGAGGCTATGAGCGCGACGGCGCGTCGCCGCCCCAGCGGTGGACGGCGCATCGTCGCTCCGAGGATGCGCCAAACGAGGGAACGTCAAGACCATGGCCTGGACCCGTGAGCAGATGGCGGAGCGCGCCGCCCGGGAGCTGGAAGACGGCTTCTACGTGAATCTCGGCATCGGCATTCCGACGCTGGTGTCGAACTACATCCCCGAGGGCATGTCGGTGCAATTGCAATCCGAGAACGGCATGCTCGGCATGGGGCCGTTCCCCTACGAGGGCGAGGAGGATCCCGACCTCATCAACGCCGGCAAGCAGACCATCACCGCGCTGCCGACCACGAGCTACTTCTCCTCGGCCGACTCGTTCGGAATGATCCGCGGCGGGCATATCGACCTGTCGATCCTCGGCGCGATGCAGGTGGCGCAGAACGGCGACCTCGCCAACTGGATGATCCCCGGCAAGATGGTGAAGGGGATGGGCGGGGCGATGGACCTCGTCGCCGGCGTCAAGAAGGTCGTCGTGGTGATGGAGCACGTCGCCAAGGGCAAGGACGGCTCGGAGGCGCCCAAGCTCCTGAAGGCCTGCGACCTGCCGCTGACCGGCACCGCCGTGGTCGACATGGTCATCACCGATCTGGGCGTCTTCACCATCGACAAGAAGGGCGATGGCGGCATGACCCTGGTCGAGCTCGCCGATGGCGTCACCGAGGACGAGATCCGCGCCAAGACCGAAGGGGACTTCACCGTCGCCCTGAACTGAGTCGCGAGGGCCGACAGGGGGGAGGCGGCCCGTTTCGGGACGCCTTCCGCGTCCCTCGGCCGGGCATGGCTAAGCAGGCATTAATCGGGATCGTCGAAAGCTTCGCATCGACCGGACGGCGCCGTGAGAGCGCGCCGGTCGGGGAGCTTTCCGCGATACGAAGGTACCTGTGTATGCGTAGCGTTCCGGGAACGGACAACGTCATCCCCTTCCGTCGGCCTGCGGCCGCACGGCAGGGCGCCATCAATGCGGCATTCGGAGCGGGCGAGCCTCCCCGCAGTCGGTCGAGAAGCGACCAGCGCAACCTGATGGATGCGGTCTATGCCACGGGCAGCCTGCGGGTTCCGGCGGGCGACCGCGAGACCAAGCTCATCGCCTCGCGCCTGCAGGTCTACGGCTTCCTGACGATCGAGGAGATGGACGAGGACGGCACACTGCGCCGCTTGCGGCCGTCCGAGGCGATCCGCGCCCGCGCCGAGCGACCGTGGCGCCTGTCGAAGGCGAGCTACGGCGCGAGCCTCGCGGTGACGATCCCTTCCGTCGATGACTTCCTGTTCGAGCCGGCCGGCATGCCGGCCTGATTCCGCCGCCGCAGGACGCGCGTCATCCGCGCGTGTCCACGTTGACCGGGCGCGGCGGCACCGCCCAGAGCATCGTGCCGGATATCGGATCCGGCACGATGCACCGGGCTCTTGTTTTGCATCATCTTCTTCTGAAAGCCGGTAGCCACCTTTCGGGGTGATGCTCTAGAAGCATGGCCATGCGCGAGCGCCCGCACCGATCCGTGCACGGCCGCGCGATCATCGGGGTGATCGCGCTCTACGCGCTTGTCTTCCAGGCTTTCCTCGCGGCTCTCGCGCCCGCCCTGCCGCGCCTCGACGGCGGCATTCTCTGCGCGGAGCATCTTACCGCCTCCGGCACGCCGGCCGACGACGAGCAGCCCTGCGGCCATCACGCCTGCTGCACGCAAGTCCAGGCAGCCCATTTCCTCCCGCCGGCGCAGGCCGCCTCCGCAACCGCCATCTGGCCGCCCCGCGCCGCCCCCCTGCCGTGGCGCGCCGCGGCGACGATCCGCGCCCGCGCACCGCCCGATCAGGGCACCAGCCCCCGAGGTCCGCCCGCCGCCTGAGACGATCGCTCCGATCCCTCAGACGCGGATTTCGAACCCATGCCTCCCACCCTGTCGGGCACCGCCGGTTTCACCGCCGCGGCGGCTTTGCGCGTCTCGCGCGATGCGGTCTATCGTGCCGTATGGCGCTGGCATTTCTATGCCGGCCTGCTCTGCCTGCCCTTCCTGATCCTGCTCTCGGCCACCGGCGCGCTCTACCTGTTCAAGGCGGAGATCAACGCGACCGTGTTCGCCCACCGCACCGTGGTCGCATCCTCGGGCCGATCCCCGCTCGAGCCCGACCGCCTGATCTTCAACGCCATGCAGGCGGTGCCGGAGGGCAACCCGCTCTCCTACACCGAGCCCGCCGGCCCCACGGCTTCGGCCCTCGTCACCCTCGCCGAGGGCAACGCCAAGATCCTCGTCTACCTCGACCCCTATACCGGCGACGTGCTCGATCGTGTCGCCGCGGATCGCGAGTTCTTCGGGATCGTGCGCGGCCTGCACAGCCTCACCCTGTTCGGGACGGCGGCAAACGCCCTGATCGAGATCGTGGCCGGGTTCGCGATCATCCTCGTCGTGACCGGCGCCTATCTGTGGTGGCCGCAAGGGGAGGGGCAGCGCCGGGGACGTGCCGTGAGCCTGCGCGAGACGCCGCGACGTCGCGTCTGGTGGCGCGATCTTCACGCCGCCACCGGCCTGTTCGCCGGGGCGGGCCTGCTGTTTCTCGCGCTCACCGGTCTGCCCTGGTCAGTCTGGTGGGGGCAGGAATTGCGGGCGTGGTCGAACCGGGCCGGGCTCGGCCAACCGACCCAGCTCTGGGCCGGCAAGGCCGTCTCCACCGTGCCGATGGGCGCGCACCTGGAAAGCGCCGGCTGGGCGCTCGAAGATGCCTTGATGCCGCAATCGGCCCCCTCCGGAGCGCCGTCCCTCGGCATCGACCGCGCGGTCGCGACCCTTCGCGACATGGCTCTGCCCGGGGGCTTCGAACTGGCGCTGCCGCTGGGCGAGACCGGCGTCTACGCCGCCTCCGCCTATCCGCGCGACGTCACGGGTCAGCGCATGGTCTCCCTGGACCGCTACAGCGGCCAGCCGATCATCGACGTGCACTTTTCCGATCTCGGTCCCGTGGCGCGGGCGATCCAGTACGGCATCGGCCTCCACAAGGGTGAGTTCTGGGGGCGGGCGAACCAGCTTGCCATGCTCGCCTTCTGCCTCGGCACGATCCTGCTCTCGGTCACCGCTGCGGTGATGTGGTGGAAGCGCCGCCCGGCCGGACGCCTCGGCACGCCGCCCTGGCCGCGGGATCGGCGCGTCGTCGCCACCGTCACCGGCCTGATGCTCGGCCTCGGCGCCCTGTTCCCGCTGACCGGCCTCGCGATCCTGGTTTTGCTCGGCCTCGACCTTGCGACCCAAGGTCTGCGCCTCGCTGCGCGCCCCTGACGCCTGCCATTCGCGGGCCCCTGCGGCCCGCCCCGATCTCACACCGCCACGAGCCGTCCCATGCGTTCCCACCCCGCCGCGCGCCGTGCCGCCTGGCTCCTCGCCGCTTCGCCGCTGGCCCTGTCGGGTTTGGCCGCGGCCCAGACCGCCGGTGAGTCCGTCACCCTGGAGGAACTCGCCGTCACCGGCGAGGGCACGCCGCAAAGCCAAGCGGCAGCCGGGTCCGGTGCGCCGGGCTTCGGGGTCTCCGGCCCGCCGGGCGCGGCCGCCCTCGGCATCGAGCGCCCGACCGGGCAGGTCGTCACTGCGGTCGGGCGCGAGGGGACGATCGCCAACCGCCCCGCCACCTCCATCGGCACGGTGCTGCTCGACAGCCCGGGCGTGACCCTGCGCCAGGGCAATGGCGGGCGCGACGTGGTGATCTCGATCCGCGGCAACAACGCCCGCGCCACCGGCGTCACCCGCAACATGGTGGTGCTGGAGGATGGCTTCCCCGTCACCCAGCCCGACGGCGCCTCGCGCTTCGATCTGGTCGATCCCCGCGCCTATTCGCGCATCGACGTGTTCCGCGGGCCGCAATCGGCCCTGTTCGGCAATTTCGCCACCGGCGGCGCTCTGGCCTTTCGCACCCGCACCGGCCGCGAGATCGACGGCTACGAGATCGGCGTCGATGCCGGGAGCTTCGGCTATCTCAGCAACTACTTCAGCGTCGGCGGCGTGAGCGGTCCGTTCGAGATCAGCCTGTTTGCCAGCGACGTGCGCGCCAACGGCTATCAGGACCATTCCTCCTACGACACCCAGACGATCAACCTGCTCGCGAGCTACACGCCGAGCCCCGACAACCGCTTCACCCTCAAGGTCATCAACAACGAGGTCACGGCCAACATCCCCGCCCGGTCCTCGCTCGACCAGTTCCGCATCAACCCGTACCAGCGCGGCTGCGACGCGGCGGCGACGGCAGCCCCCGGCTGCACCACCTTCGGCCTCCTGGCGAACGGCGCCTTCGGCCCGCGGGTGCCGGTGACGGCGAGCGAAGGGGCGTTCCGCCGTAACGACCGGCGCACGATCATCGCAGGCCGCTGGGAGCACGACATCGATGCGCAGACCGCGTGGCGGGTGCAGGTCGGCTTCGACGAGCGCAACTACAACCAGCCGTTCTACACGACCTCGGGACGCGGCAGCCTGCCCTCCTATTTCGTGCAGACCGACCTGACGCGCCGCGGCGAACTGTTCGGCCTGCCGGCCGTCGGCAGCATGACGCTCGCCTACAGCGCGGTCGATATCGCGGCGTCCGTCTATAACCGCGCGCCCTATGGCGGCGCCCGCCTCGGCACGCTGATCGGGTTGCAGGAGGCGCTGCAATCGAATCTTGGCGGCCGGGCCCGACTCGAACTCGAACTCGCGCCGCAATGGACAGCCGTGGCTGGCCTCGGCGCGGAGGAATCGAGCATCATCGGGCGCAACCGCACCTTCGCGACGACGGCCGCCGGCACCGGATCGACCCTGGCGCAGGCCGACCGCCGCTTCCTCAACGTGGCGCCCGAACTTGCCCTGGTCTACCGGCCGGATCCGGACTGGGCCCTGCGCGGCCGGGTGGCCACCGGCTACGCGACGCCGTCCTTTTCCAGCATGTTCGTGAACGCCACCGGCCTGCCCGGCAATAACACCGACCTGAAGACGCAGGAGAATCTCGGCTTCGATCTCGGCACCGATTTCATGCCCCTGCCGGGACTACGGCTCAGCCTCACCGGCTTCTACGAGTTCTTCCACAACGAGTTCGTCACGCAGTCGCCGGGGGCGGGCCTGCTGAACTACACCTTCAACGCGCCGGCTTCCGAGCATCGCGGCATCGAGGTTGGGGCGGATTGGACCTTCGCTCCGGGCTGGCGCGGGGTGCTGGCCTACACGTTCGACGATCAGGTCTACACCGACTACGTCGAGCAGCTCAGTGCCGCCGCGCTCACCGCCCGCTTCGACCGGGCCGGCAACCGCGTTCCCGGCGTACCGGCGCATCAGCTCCTGGCACGGGTCGGCTACGACGTGCCGGCCGGCGCCTTGGCCGGACTCGGCGGCTTCGCCGAAGTGGTGGCGCAGGACGGCTACTTCATCGACAACGCCAACTTCTTGAAGGTGCCGGGCTTCGCGATCCTGAACCTCAACATCCACTACGCGGCCCTGCTGCCGAACGGCTACGCCCGGCGGATCGACCTGTACGGTGAGGTCCGCAACGTCCTCGACACGACCTATGTCGGCTCAGCCAACCCGCTGGCGAACACGCTCAATGCGGCAACCGGCGCCCAGAACGGCCGCGCCGCGCTCGCCGGCACCACGGGCTCGATCTTTGCCGGGCCCCCGCGCACGTTCGTAGCGGGGATGAAGCTGTCGTTCTGACGGTCCGCCGGCCGGCGCGGGACCGCCCCGGCGCGGGCTTCTCCCGCGCCCCGCCTTCGGGTGCCTGAAGCGAGGGCCGGGTCAGACCTGTGCGTCGGCCCCCTGGTCCTCGTCGCCCGCCCGCGCCTCGGCATCCTCACCGCGAAGGAAGCGTGCCTGGAGATCGGCGACGCGGCGGACCGATTGCGCGTGTTTGGGCGAGACGGGTTCCAGCGGAGCCAGCCCCCGCTTGATCGCCAGGAGGTCAGGGTCGCCCCAGCGTTCGAGCAGCGCCTGGAAGGCGGCGTGGCGGGCGGGGTCGAAGGCGATGCGGCGGCCCATCCCGTCCTTGTAGGGGTGGGGTGGGTGAAGCCCGCCGCAGGGCACGAAGCCGCCGGGGATCGGCGTCGTCGCCGCATGGGTGCGCCCGGCCCGCAGGAGCTTGGGCAGAACGTGCGTGTGCGGTCCTTCGGGGCTGGTACCGCCGGGGCCGGGGATCGGCGCATAGACCTCGATCCGCCCGATGCGGGCGCGGAAGATCCGGTGCGGGCTCATCGCTGCGAGGCGCGGGCCGATCGGATTGTCGGTGGCGAAGACCGGCTTCCCGACCCCCGCGCGCAGGCAGGCGATGGTGTCCGGATCGCTCGCGCGCACACAGGCATCGACGGCCCGCAGCCCGAGCCCGAGATCGAACAGGATCGCCGCACGGTCCTGCTCCCGCGCCGCCTCCAGGTCGGGACCGAGTTCGGTGACGACCGTTCGCCCGCTCATGGCGCAGGCCGAATCGGGCAGGCACAACGCCACGGCGTGGTTGTAGCCGCCGGAGAATCCGGTCTCGTAGGCGACGGGCCTGAGACCGGGGCTGAGCGTCAGCGCGACGGCACCGCGATCAGTGGCGAGGCCCATTCGCGCGTCCGGCAAGGGTCGCACCGGCTCGTCGTCGTCGCGCATGAACTCGGCGATGGCGCCGAAGCTGCCGAGACTCCAGGCGGTGCCGGCATCGTGGAGCGCAGCGTGCAGCAGGCCTTCGACCTCAGAGGGTACGGGGGTCGGCGGCATCTCTCGTCTCCTTTGCTGTCACGCGGGCCCAGGGCAGGATGTAGGGCGTGCCGTCGGGTGCCTGTCCGCGCCGGACCGTGACGCCGAAGGTCGCGGCCAGCCGCGCATCGGTGAGCGCGTCCTCGGGCCGCCCGTCGGCGACGATGCGCCCGGCCTCCATCACCACGATCCGGTCGCAGCAGCGAGCGGCCAGCGTGAGATCGTGCAGCACCGCCACCACGCCCGTCCCGCCCCGGGCGATATCGCGGAGCAGGGCCATGGCGTCGAGCTGGTGGGCCGGATCGAGGGCGGTGATCGGCTCATCGACGAGCAACCACGCAGCCTCCACCGCGAGCGCGCGGGCGAGCAGCACCCGCATCCGCTCACCGGAGGAGAGCGTCGGCTCAAAGCGCTCGGCGAGGTCGGCGATACTCGTCGCTGCCATGGCACGGACAATGGCGGCCACATCGGCGCCCGAGAGGCCGGCGAAGGCACGGCGGTGGGGCAGGCGGCCGAGCGCCACGATCTCGCGGACCCGCATCGGCCAGCCGACGCCCGCCCCCTGGAACAGGACGGCGATCCGGCGGGCACGGGCCTCGCGGGAGAGGCGGTCGAGCGGCGCACCGTCGAGGGCCACGCCCCCCTTCGTCGGGCGAAGGAGGCCGGCGAGAACCCGTAACAGCGTCGTCTTGCCGGCCCCGTTCGGCCCGACGAGGCCGACGAGGCGGCCGGGTTCGAGGGCGAGGCCGATGCCGGACAGGAGGGCGCGGCCGTCGATGGTGACATCGACGGCGTGGGCGAAAAGGCTCATTCGGGCCGCCCCCGGTTCCGCAGCAGCAGGACGATCAGGAACGGCGCACCGACGAGGGCGGTGACCACGCCGAGCTTCAGCTCGGGCCGGGTGGCGAAGAGCCGGACGCCGAGATCGGCCGCGAGCACCAGCACGGCTCCGGCAAAGCCGCTCGGCCACAGGCTCGCCCCCGGCCGGCCGCCGACGAGCGGCCGGACGAGGTGCGGCACCACGAGCCCGACGAAACCGATGGCGCCACTGACCGCCACACCGCTGCCGACGGCGAGCGCCGCCCCCGCGATCATCCGCAACCGGACCGAGGTGAGATCGAAGCCGAGGCTCGCGGCGGTGTCCTCGCCGAGCGCTAGGGCGTCGAGCGCGGAGGCCGTCGAGAGCATCAGAGCCCAGCCCAGCGCCATCAGCGGCAAGCAGAGCAGGACGTGATCGAGGCTGCGGTCGGCCAGCGATCCCATCAGCCAGAAGACGATTTCCAGGGCCGCATAGGGGTTCGGCGACAGGTTGAGGGCGAGCGCGGTGAGCGCGCCCGCGAAGCTGGAAAGCCCCACGCCCGCGAGGATCAGGCCGAGCGTGCCGCTGCCGCGGGCGGCGAGGCCGATCAGCAGCAGTGCGGCACAGGCCGCCCCGGCAATGCCGCCGAGGGGCAGGGCGAGGCCCATGCTACCGGCAAGGCCGCCATAGAACACGATCACCGCGCCGAGGGCCGCCGCCGAGGAGATGCCGAGGATGCCGGGATCGGCCAGCGGATTGCGCAGGAAGCCCTGCATCACCGCCCCGGTCAGGCCGAGGCTGAAGCCCACGAATCCGCCGAGCAGGGCGCGGGGAAGTCGCAGCTCCCACAGCACCAAAGCGGCCAGGGTCTCCCGGCCGGCGATCCGATCGGCCGCCGCCGCGACGAGATCGAAGGTCGCATAGCCGACCGCCACCGAGGCGAGCGTGAGCAGTACCGAGGCGAGCGCGAGGGCAAGCGTGAGCGGGGCCGGCCGCGCCGCGCGAAACCAACGCGTCGGGCGCTCGGTGCGGAGAAGGGGGGCGTTCACGGCTGCTCCGCCCTCTGCCGGGCCGCTTCGGCGAGGCGCGCCAACACCTCTGCGACCTGCGGGCCGGGGCAGGTCCACAACCGGTTCGGGATCGAGACAAGGCGGCCCCGTTGCCGGAGCGCGGCGAGAACCGGATGGTGCAGCAGCGTGTCGGCGAGCGAGGGAGTGCCGGGCTCGGCTTGGTCCATGACGATGACATCCGCGTTCGCCAAGGCTGCGGCCTCCAACGGCACCTGCCCGAACCGGTCGCGGCCGATCTCGGCGGCGACGTTGACGAGCCCGGCGGCGCGGATCAGCGCGTCGCCGAGACTGCCGGGTGCCACGGTGAAGGCATTCGGGCGCATCACCAGGGCGCGCAGCGGCTTTTCCGACGGCGTGACCGCGGCGAGGCGCGCATCGAGATCAGCGGCCATCGCCTCGCCGCGCTCCGCATGGCCCAGAGCGGCGGCCACGGTGCGGATCTGCCCGCGCACGCCGTCGAGATCGGCCGGCACGCCGAGTTCGAGCACGGGAAAACCGGTGCGCTTGAGCATGGCCACGGTGGCCCGCGTCGTGAACGCACCCGCCACGACGAGGTTGGGGCGCAAAGCCAAGATCTCCTCCGAGAGGCCGCGGATCACCGGCAATCCCTCGGCCCTGTCCGCCACCAGCGAGCCACGGGGATCGCGGGCGAACCCGGTGACGCCCGCCACCTGCGCCCGGTCGGCGAGGCGCAGGACCAGCTCGTCCGCGCACAGGTTCATCGAGACGACGCGCGTTGGCATCGCCGCGGCGAAAGATGCCTTCGGCAGGAGGGTCAGCAGCAGGGCGAGGGCGTGGCGCAGCCGCATCACGGGCTCAGAACGAGATCAATCGAGCCCCGCCATAGACCGCGAGCCCCGGCCCGAGGAAGGGGGATGGAGAACCAGATGGCGGCCCGGACAACGAGCAGCATCGATCCGGCCCAGGCGACAACCCGCGCAAAGAGAGAGGAGTGGGGCGCGGGAAGGAGCCTCGGGCGACGGCGGCGGCGGGGAGGCTCACCGCAAAGTGTCTCTCACGAAACTTCCACCGCGCTGTCATCGCCAGAACGAGAGACGTCGGGGACCGGGGGTTTTATGAGGCACTCCAATTGCGTGGGCAGCCACGGCATGGGGCGCGAAAACCGGCGCTGCGTTCCCCTCTGGTCCCCGAAGGAAACCGTCGGCTCCAAGCGGAGCGAGGGATCCGGCGGCGGGTCGACATCCGCCTCGCGTGGTCGGACACAAGGAGAGAGGCTTCTTCTTGTGATCGATCGGGTACGCTGCCGGCTCAGGACACGGGCAAAGCCGGATAAGCTGCATACGCACCGACTTGATCTTCGTAGTTCAAAGACCACAATCCCCTATACTGACGATCCGCCGTACGCGTGTTTTTCCAGACTTGGATCGACAATTTGCGCGACGTTCGTGCCGTCGCGCGCATCGCCAAGCACATCGATCGGTTGGCACTCGGCAATCCGGGCGATGTCAAATCGGCTGGAGACGGTGGCAGCGAAATGCGGATTGATCACGGCCCCGGCCACGGGATCGACTTCACCCCCAAGGCAAACAGATCGTCATTTTGCTTTGCGGCGGAGACACGAGTTCACAGGAGCGGGACATCCGAGCTGCGAAAGCGCTCGCGAAGGCGCTGAGGTCCAAACTCAATCAGCTTAGATAGGGCAAGGGCTGCTAAGGGTGGCAACCGGACCCTAACCTTGCGCCCCGAAGCGGACGTTCCACATCCGACCCGACATGGTCATCCCGTTTGTTCCATCGAGTGCTCGAAAGCGGACGTGAGACTCTATTTCTGCGAACGGCAAAGCAAGGTGCAGCACCGACGGTCATTATTGGGTCGGGGGCCTAAGGCGCACGCAGCCGTTGGCGATGCGGTCCGAGAGGGTTGGTTGCGACTCTCGGTAGGCGTCTGCGCAAGGACGGGCGCCTTGGAGATCGCTGAACAGCCATAGGCGTTGACGGTCAGCAGAGGCGGTCACAAGCCGGCCCTCGCGGCGTTCTCGGCCAGACGCTCATGGATCCTGTCCAGGGTGACCGGCATCCAATCCCAGCAGTCGACACCGACATCAGGCCCGCCGCCGTCCCCGGCAGGGCTGCCATGCGAATGCCCGTAAAGGTGGATGGCACTACGGAAGCTGTTCGGCCAAACCACGTGTGCGCAATGCCTCAGCCATATGCGGACGGGCCCCGACGCCTCGTCCAGCACCTCGATGCGGGCGACGTCGCGTATGCGACCGCCCCGTCGACGGGAGGCCCATCGCCACCGACCGTCTTCGCATCGCCGCCGGAAAGTGCCGTGGCGGTCGGCAAGGGAGGCTCGGACATCGATGGCTTATCAGGCTGCGGATGTGGCGGGAAGCATCGCGGAAGATGCCCCCCAGGACCGGGCTCGGCATCCGGCCATGACGGCAGCGTAACAGCAAATGGCGTCGGCCAGCCGTTCATCCCTCCGAGGGAATGCGCGTGCGCGTCCTTGTACGTCCGCGCCGAAGCGATGTACGTCTTCGGACGAAGCGCTTCCGGCATGGCGGGGGTCCGAGGGGGTGCGGCGGGTTCGATGGGAAAGGTCGCGGCGACACCGGCACCCGACAGCGCTCCCTCCTGGACCGCCCGGCACCTGCGGCTGGCCATCGAGGCTGCCGAAGTCGCGCTGTGGTCCTGGAACGTCGACGACGACACCTTCGCCATGGACGCCCGTGGCTTCGGGCTCTGGGGACTTCCGCCCAAACCCCACGTGAGCTTCGAGGACCTGTCCTCGCGCATCCATCCGGCCGACCGCGACCGTGTCAGGGCGGCCTTCTCGGCGACGCGCGCCATCCTCGGACCCTACGAGACCGATTTTCGGATCATGGATGGCAACGAGGTCCGCTGGATCTCGGCGCGGGGGCAGGGCGACGACCAGGGGATCATCGGAGCGGTGATGTTCGGCGTCTTCCTCGATGCGACGGGACGCAAGCAGGCCGAGGAGGGCCACGAGCTTCTCGCGGGCGAGATGAGCCACCGGGTCAAGAACCTGCTGGCCATCGCCACGGCCCTGACCGCCATCACCTCCCGATCGACCACCACCACGGTCGACATGGCGCGCGAGCTGACCCAGCGGCTCACCGCCCTCGGGCGAGCCCACGACCTCGTCCGGCCACTCCCCGGTGGGGACGGGAAGGCCGCACTCCTCGGCGACCTTCTTGCCATCCTGCTCGCGCCCTATGACGACATGGGCGCCTTCAGCGGCCGCATCCGTGTCTCAGTCCCGAGGATGGGCGTCGGCGAGGCGGCCGCGACGACGTTGGCCCTCGTGGTGCACGAGCTCGCCACGAACTCCCTCAAGTACGGCGCCCTCTCGGTCCCGACCGGCACGCTCGACGTATCGTCTCCCGTTCACGAGGACGCGGTGGTGATCACCTGGACGGAACGCGGCGGTCCGCCCGTGACCGCGCCGACCGGCCCTGGGGGTTACGGGAGCAAATTGCTCAAGCGCGCGATGACCCAGCAGTTGGACGGGTCCATCGAGCGCGAGTGGGACGCGGCCGGCGTCGTCGTCATGCTTCGAATGAACAAGGCATACCTCGTGGCGTAATGGCTCGAGCCATCGGCCCGCCCGGGAACGCCGTCCCTTGCAAGGTCCGGCCCCGGTGCTTGGACGCGATTGATCCGGCCCTGCCTCCGCCGATGCCGTTTCCTCGCATCGTCCCGCGACCGGGCGTAGGGTCATCCCAACGGGAGAACCGGCAAGCCGGAGCAGCGAGCCCTGCTTCGCCTGATCGGGACGCTGGTCGACGTTCCCCCGTATGCCAGCCGGACCGACGGCCCGGAGCCGACGGCGATGGGACCATCTCCGGCCGGGTCGGGCAGGCGAGCCGCCGACCCCTCGTAGACCGAACGGATGGGCCGCGTGCGCCGTGACGTGCCAAGACCGCCTGGGGATCGTTGACCTTTCCGTTGGGTCTCTTCGACCCTCACAGGGAGAACGCCCAACCGGCGCCGCCGCCCCCTGTCTCGTCGCCGAGGGGCAAGTCCGGATGGGGTTCCGGCCCCCACGCCTGCCGCAAGGTCGCCTTGGCCCTCCGCGCCCACCCGTTCCAAGGACTTTGCCGCCCCATCATGGGACTCGTTGCGGCGAGGTGCCCGGCGGCGCACCCCGGGCCGCTCTCGCCAGGTTTGTGAGACGTCCTGCGCCCATGCATGCGCCTCAAGGGGGTTCGAGCGGAATGTCCAGGGTGCAAACGAGGCCGTCCGACTCGAACAAGATGCGCACCTCTCCCCCAAGCTCGTTAGCCACGCCCCTCTCGATCATCCGGCTGCCGAAGCCTCGCCGGGTCGGGGGTAGCACCGGTGGGCCACCCGCCTCCTGCCAGCGCAGCTTGATGCGTTGCATAGCTTCGGGTGAAGCACCGACGTCATCGAACGCCGCCCAAGATATCGTCACGGTGCCCGTCTCGTTCGACAGGGCCCCGTACTTGGTCGCGTTCGTCGTGAGCTCATGCAGCATCATCGACAGCGCCAGCGCGCACCGCGGCACCACGCGTACAGGCTCGCCGTCCCAGCGGCAGCGTTGCGCAAGGGCATTGTGGAGGCTCAGCGCGTCCTGCACCAACCGGCCGAGGTCGGCGCTTTCCCACTTCTCGGCAGTGAGCACGTCGTGCGCCTTGGCCAGGGCGATGAGGCGCGCCGTGATGGTATCCCGTGCCTCCTGCAGGGAGACCGCCGACCGCAGCGTCTGCGTCGTGAAGGCCTGAACCGTGGCGAGCGTGTTCTTCACCCGATGGTTGAGCTCGTGGATGAGGATCTGCTGGTGCTCGCTGGCAAGCTGCGCTTCGGTAAGGTCCCGTAGGATCTTCAGGAAGCCCGTGAGGCCGCCTGCGTCGTCGCGCATCGGCATCATGAGGCCGTTGGCCCAGAACCGTCCGCCGTCCTTGCGCAAGTGCCAGCGGTCGTCGTCGGCCCGGCCCTCCGTGACGGCCAGCCTCATCTCCTCCTCGGCGATGGCGTCTTCATTGTCCTCGGGCGTGAAGATGACGTTCACCGGCTGGCCGATGGCCTCCCCCTCGTCCCACCCGAGCAGGTTCTCCGCTCCGCTGTTCCAGCCGGTGATGCGCCCGGAGAGATCCAAGGTGAAGATGGCGTAGTCCCTGGCGCTCTCGACGGCGAGGCGATAGCGGGCCTCGCTCAGCCCTAGCGATGCGAGGCGTGCCGTCATGTCGACGAGGGATCGCTCGCATTCGGCCAGGCGTGTCTCCGCAAGCGCCAGGGCAGCCCTACCCTCCGAAATCTCACGCTCCTGCTCCATGACGGACCCAGGCGACCCTGCGCCCCCGCGCCGGACAGATTCGTCGAGGGCACGCCTCAGGCGAGCGATCTCCGCTTCGAGCGCGGCGTTCCGGCCTTGGAGTGAAGGCTCCGAACCCTCGGCCCCCTTCAAGCCGGGGCTCCCGTCGATGCGAGAAGGAGGGATGGATCCTGCATCATGCATACCGGCGAAGCCGCATCGAAGTGCGACGATGGCACGGCGTCCACGTTCGTGGACTCGGGCCCCCCTCCCACGAAGGAAAGACCCCTCGTCGTCCTCATTGAGGCTTTGGAGTAATCCCGTACGACGATGGTCGGTTCGGTCGCGATGTCAACGAGAGCTAGCTCTACACAGGTCGGCAGGTGAGAGCGTCGGACATCCCCACGCTCGGCGGAGAGGCCGGTGCCCTCGACCGAACCCTGGACGATGGTAAGCCGCTCGTCGTGCGTATCGAAGGTCATGCGTGCCATGTCGCTCCCCGCGTGGATCAGGCGGGAGCACATCGAACTCTCAGGCGCCGACGCCCAAAAGTAGTGGCCAGCGATTGAGTCAATATAAGCCCTAATCTGCGTAAAACAATGACTGAGATTGGATTTATGCCCGAAGGACATCCATTCCTAAAATAAAGTTCGTATTTACGAATTGGTATCGGAACTTCTCGGAACTTGAGATCTTAACCTTGACCGTAGCAGGGCTCCGCTCGATTTACGGTAGCGAGGCAAATCGTGGCCATACTGGATCCCATTACCGGAAGACGAGTCTCAATCGAGAGCATGACGTCGGCGCATTCGCGCGACGGACGACAGGCGACGCCCAGGCATCGCGTCGAGGAACAGACGTCAATCAGGTCCAAGGGCGAGGCCAGGGACAATCGAACGCTCTGCTTAGGCAGCTATAATCCCGCCGTTGAAGCCGGACCTTCAGCGCCGAGCCTTTTCACATTCAATAAGTTCCTCTAATAAAAAAGGCTATGTAATATTGTTTTGCTTCGGCGATATTATAAAACCAGGATCTCGATGACCCCCTTTCAATTCGTTATAGCCGCCTCATTCTTTTGCACGCTTGGGGGCGGTGCTGCCCTTGCCCAGTGTCAGATTGCGGATGCCAAGCTTGAGGAGGCCATCCTGCAACGGCCCGACCTTCACGGGCCCGCCAATCGGCAGACCGTAAAGGATCTTCGGAGCCTACGGGATGCGGCGTTCACGCTTTGGTCCTACGGTCGCCATGCGGATTGCGAGCGTCTGATGGCCAACATCCGAGAACTGATCGCGGGGCCTGCGATGACCAGCCTGGGCGACAACGACGAGGATGCGGCCGAGGAGCAGATGGCGGCGCGGGAGCCGAAGGTTCGTCGGGGGGCGACGGAAGGCCGGCGCAACCAAAAGGGCGCCTTGCCGCTCGTCGATGTCGACGGTCTCGTCCTCGGGTTGAGGGCGGACCAGATCATCGGTGCGGAGGTTCGCAGCTCCGACGACCGGATCGTCGGAGAGGTCAGGAACGTCATCTTCGGGAGCAAGGACGGCCGGGACTACGCCATCGTTGCATCGGGTGGCTTCTTCACCCCCGGCAAGGACAGCATCGTTGTGCCGATCCGTTCCCTCAAGGTGACGGAGGAGCGGGATAGCTTCTTCCTCCCCTTTCCGGATGCAGAACTCAAAAGCATTCCCCGCATGCCGGACCAGTATTACCAGTGGCTCTCCGACGAGGCATGGCGCAATCGAAACGACGCCCTGTTCGTGAGACGATGACACCGTGAACGGCCGGAAGCGGGAAGTCGTGCGCCGCCGCGGGATCGTCCGTTCGCGACGTCGGGTGCAAATCGGTCTGCCGCGCGTGGGGACGTCCGTTCCCGGCCTACGATCTTCGAGAACGAGCCCGGAGTTTCAAGGATCGGTTAACTCGCCATCGGCGAGACATCACGATTAGTTTTTCGAAGATGGTGGATCGCCCGATCCTGGAGTTCACGCCGAGGGACATCGCTTTGTTGCGCCCCGCCAACGAAACCGAGCGCCTTGCCGCCCTGCGCGACCTGAACATCCTTGATACCGCACCCGAGACACAGTTCGACGCGATCTGCCGAACGGCTCAGGTCCTGTTCGATACGCCAATCGCACTGGTCTCCCTCCTCGACGAGGACCGGCAGTGGTTCAAGGCGCGCTGCGGGCTGAACGACGACGGGACGTCCCGTGACGTCGCGTTCTGCAATCATACCATCCTCGCCGACGAGGTTCTCGTCGTCGAGGATGCGGGGGAGGATGCGCGGTTCGGGATGAACCCCCTGGTCACGGGGGAGCCGCGCATCCGGTTCTATGCCGGCGCACCGCTGATCCTGAGGTCCGGCATCCGGGTCGGATCGCTCTGCATCATCGATACCAAGCCAAGACGCTTCTCGACCGAGCAGGCCAACCAACTTCGCGACTTGGCCGAGGTCGTGACCGCGAACCTGCGCGTCTACCAGGATCGGAGCGAGCATCGTCGCGTGGCGGCGACGCTGGAGGATACCGATGATGCCCTGCGCGACGCAAATACCCGCTACGCCTCGCTTGCCGATGCCCTGCCGCAGATGGTGTGGACCGTCTCGCCCGAAAAACGCGTCACCGCCTACAGGAACGCAAGTTTCCGTACCTACTACGGCGAGACCGAAAGGTCGGGCGGGCGAACTCACAGCCGCAACCATCCGGGCGACGTCGAGCGCATGTCGAGCGCCTGGGAGGCCGCGGTTTCAAGCAAGCAGGCTTTCGAGCTCGAAGGTCGCCTCAGGCGCCATGACGGGGATTACCGCTGGCACCGCATCGTCATGATCCCCCTGCAGCGCAGCGGAGAGGTGATCGAGTGGCTCGGTACGGCGCTCGATATCGACCACATCATCGCGGCACAGAACGCGCTGAAGGCGACCGGAGACCTCCTGCGTCTCGCCCAGGAGGCGGCCGAGGCGGGCATCTGGGAGTGGGACATGCGCGACGACGTCGTCCGGCTCTCGCCGATGAGTGCCCGCATGCACAACCTTCCGCTTCCGGTCGGTCGGGACGCTATGGAGATCCCGCTGGCCGATTGGAAGGCGCAAGTCCATCCCGACGACCTTCCCGGGGTCTGGGACGAGGTCAAGCGAGCCATCGCGGACCGGTCGACGTACAGCTGCGAGTTCCGCATCGCCAACCCTGCCGTCCCGGCCGAGCCACGATGGATGCAGTCCTTCGGACGCATGCTCGACGACGAGACCGGTGAGCCCGCTCGCTGCGTCGGCCTCCAGATCGACATCACGGATCGAAAGGTCTCCGAGGCGCGCATCGCCCACGTCGCGAGCCATGACAACCTCACCGACCTGCCCAATCGTGCGGTCTTCCATGCAACCCTTGAAAAGTGCCTCGCGGATATCGGAAACGCTCCAGCCGCGTTGCTTTGCCTGGATCTCGACCGCTTCAAGACGGTCAACGACACCCTCGGACACCATGCCGGGGATGGGCTTCTGCGGGTCGTCGCCGACCGGTTGAGGGAGTCCATCGGGAATGACGGCGTTATCGCCCGCCTCGGCGGGGACGAGTTCGCGATCATTTTGCCGGGGACCAGGCTTGAGGACGCCCAAGCTTTCGCGCGGACCGTCATCGACGCCATCGGCCAACCTATTCATCTCGGCAGCCAGGTCGTGACCATCGGCGCGAGCGTTGGGATCGCGCACGCACCGGAGCATGGACTGGAAGTGGACCTCCTGCATCGCCACGCCGACCTGGCCCTCTACCGGGCCAAGGCCGCTGGACGGAACAGCTTCCAAGTTTACACCAAGGGAATGGACGAAGCGCTGGAGGACCGGAACAAGCTTGAGTTCGATATGCACCTGGCCCATCGAAAGGGGGAGTTCCGGCTGAATTACCAGCCCATCGTCGGGCTGGCGGATGGGCAGATCCGTGGCTTCGAGGCCCTGATGCGCTGGCCGCATCCGACCCGCGGGATGGTCTCGCCGGCCGAGTTCATCCCAATCGCCGAGGAGACCGGCCTGGTGGTTCCCCTCGGAGCCTGGGCCCTGGAGGAGGCCTGCCGCTTCGCCGCGTCGTGGCCGATCCAGGCGCGCATCGCCGTCAACGTCTCGGCGGTCCAGTTCCAGCGGCCCGGCCTCGAAGCGGCTGTCGCGAACGCCCTTGCTGTCTCCGGTCTGGCGGCCGACAGGCTCGAACTGGAGATCACGGAAAGCCTGATGATCCAGGACGGCGACGCGGTCATCGCCTGCCTGCACAGGCTGAGATCCATCGGCGTGCGTATCGCGCTGGACGATTTCGGGACGGGGTACTCCAGCCTGAGTTACCTGCGGCGCTTCCCGTTCGACAAGATCAAGATCGACCGATCGTTCGTACGCGAGATCGACGACCTCGACGCGCAGGCCATCGTCCGCGCCGTCGTCAGCATCGGCGAGCGTCTGGGGACCGCGATCACCGCCGAGGGGGTCGAGACTGAGGATCAGCTCGCCCTCGTGACCCAAACGGGATGCACGGAGGTTCAGGGTTTCCTTTTCGGCAAGCCGATGACGCCGGAGCAGGCCCTGGCTTTTATGAGAGAGCAATCCCCTCGGAAGGCGGCGTGAAGCAGCCGTCAGGCTACAACCGCAAGATCAATGTCTGCTTGAGGACCGGACACGTCTGAAAGCAGCCAGACTGTTTCCCACCCAACCCGGTCGTTGCCCTCTACCTCAGCATCCTTGGAGCGGACATTCCGAGGGCCTGCAACGGGTCGTGAACGGGCGCGGCGACCATGTCCGCTCTCATGAATTGTCGCTCGGAAGCGGACCGGCGAAAATCCACCCACCCCGGTCGTCTGACGCTGCTGATCGTCGAGCCCGAGAGCAGACGCTCCCAGGGACTGCAACGGGTGGGTAGCAGAAGTCAGCCTCTAGCCTCGAAGCGGACGTTTCGCATCCGACCCAACCCAGCCGCCGGAAGCACTATCGGCGTTCCCCCAAAACGGCCGTTCGCCAACCGCCTAGCAACCTCGGCTCAAGGTGATTTGCGGACGTTCGCGCATTGGCCGAGACCAGACGCTGCAACATTACCGACGCAGTTGGTCTACGTCAGTGATTCCGCTCGATTCCATCGACCTCTCGTAGCGCCGGCACGGCGAAGTCGAGGAAGGCTCGAACGACGGGTCTGAGGCGCTGAGTGGCCCGGTAACTGACGAACAGGTCGGACGGGCGGATTTCCCAGTGCGGGAGCACGCGGACCAACTGGCCGTTTGCGATATCGCGATCGACCAGAAGAAGCTGTGCCGTCCCGACGCCGCGCCCGGCCCGGATGGCTTCGAGCAGCACGCTCGCGCTGTTCGTGCTAAGCGTGGGTGTGATCGTGACTACCAAGTCTTCGCCATTCCGTCGCAGTGTCAGGGTGCTGTTCTCCGAGAGCGATGCGTCCGTGACGATGAGGTCGTGTGCTGCAAGCCCGGCTGGCGTCTCGATCGGCGAATGGGCGGCGACATAGGACGGCGAGGCCACGAGGTAACGTCGAACGATCCCGATGCGCGACTGCACGACCTCTTGCGCATTCGCCCGGGTGTGTCCGAACGCGAGGTCGATGTCGCCGGTGCGAAGATCGGCCGGCATGTTGTCGAGCCTCAGATCCACCGCGACCCTTGGATGGAGCTGCCTGAACCTATGCGCGATATCGTGGAGATGCCGTTCGCCGAGACAGGCCAACGCCTGCAGCTTCAGCGTTCCGCCGATGGCGCCTGCCTCCCCCTTCGCAGCGCCGATCGCCGCGTCGATGGTCGATAGCGTATCGCCGAGACGCTCTCGTAAGCGTGCGCCCTGATCAGTGGGCCGGGCGCCGGTCGGTCCGCGCGCGAGCAACTTTGCCCCGACATGGCTCTCAAGATTGCGGATCAGCTTGCTGACGGCCGGCTGGGACAGCCCGAGGTCGCGAGCTGCGGTGGTCATCGACCCGCGTTCAAGCACTTGCACAAAGGCGCGCAGCGAATTTGCGAGATCCATCGGGCCATAACCGTTCAGCATGGGGCACTTTCCGGCGCGGGGAATAGCGTCCGCGCCGTCCCCTGCCAAACATGGAAGCCAACAGCAGGGGATCACACATGGACATCGAACGCCGCACAGTCCTCAAGAGCCTCGCGGGCACCGCCCTCGCCGTGTCAGCCGCCTCGCAGGCTCGCGCGCGCTCGGTCCAGATTGAAACCCGGTCCGCCCGCCTGAACGGCTGCGACATCCATTATCGCGTCGCGGGTTCCGGTCCTACGATCCTGCTGCTGCACGGCTGGCCGCAAACGTCCTTCGCATGGCTGGGTGTCATGCACAGGCTAGCCGACCGATATCGCCTGATTGCGCCCGATCTCAGAGGCACCGGCCTCTCAGAGAAGACGGTGTCTGGATACGACAAGCGCACCATTGCCGAGGACATCCGGCAGCTGATCACGCGGGAGGCGGATGGCCGGGCACATCTCGTCGGTCACGACATGGGGGGCAAGGCGGCCCTCGTGCAGGCCCTGGTGGCGCCGGAGTCCATCTCGAAGTTGGTGCTCGTCGATTGCTCGGTACCTGGCACCGAGAATATGGACACTTGGCGCGGCGGCCTCTGGCACTACGGCTTCCACATGGCGCCCGGCATTCCGGAGATACTGACGAAGGGCCACGAGCGGGACTACATCGCGTCCCAAATCAAAGCCTGGTCGCACCGCAAGGACGCCGTGTCCGAGGAGGCCATCTCCGAATTCGCCTCGCATTACGCGAAGCCGGGCGGGATGACTGCGGGGTTCAACTACTATCGCACCTTGAAGGCCGACGCTGAGCTGGTGGCTTCGTTGAAGGATCGCCGGCTCGTCATGCCTGTGATGACCATCGGCGGGCGCCAGAGCGTCGGCAACAAGCTCGCTGATGCCGTTGCGCCGCGATGCGACCGACATGTGGGCGTCATCGTCGAGAATTGCGGCCACTTCGTCGCGGAAGAAGCCGAGAGCGAGTTCTGCGACCATCTGGTCCGGTTCTTGGCGGCGTAGGCGCCGCAATCGGACCTCCCGATAGTCTGTGTCGGGCTGCGAGCGGGCTGGGCGGCAGCGTCCGCTTCGATGCCTTGCGGCTCGGAAGCAGACCATCTGCAAACCACCCATCCCGGTCACAGGTGACAGTCAGCCGGGTTGCCCGTGAGCGGACATTCCCAGGGTCCGAGAAGGGTCGGGAGCAGTCCCCCTCATGACCGAGCTGATTGGGTTCTGACCCTATGACGATGGGCCTCTAAACGCAGCCTTACGACAACGCCGAGCCCCTGAAGACGCCCGACCACATCGCGGCCTATCTCGATGCCGTGCTGGAAGACAACGATCCGGCGCTGCTCGCCCACGCGCTCGGTGAGCTCGCGCGCGCGGAATCACACAGATCGCTCAGGACGTCGGCCGGTCGCGAGACCAACTCTATCGAACCCTGTCCGATGAAGAGAACCCGCAACTGGACACGCTCACGGGTGTGATGAAGTCGCTAAAGCATTGTCCCGAAAGGTGGTTGCCGGCTTTCGGAAAAAAGATGATGCGAAAACAAGAGCCTGGAGCCTCGTCCTGGATCCGATATCCAGGACGATGCTTTAGGATCGCGCCTCAGCGTGCATCCGATCGAGGTGGAACGGTCGGCCTGAGCAAGGGCGCCACGAACTCCCTCACTCCCACTCGATCGTGCCGGGCGGCTTCGAGGTGATGTCGTAGGTCACCCGGTTGATGCCCTTCACCTCGTTGATGATCCGCGTCGCGACGCGGCCGAGGAAGGCCATGTCGAAGGGGTAGAAGTCGGCGGTCATGCCATCGACCGAGGTGACGGCGCGTAGCGCGCAAACGTGGTCGTAGGTGCGCCCGTCGCCCATCACGCCGACGGTCTTGACCGGCAGGATCACCGCGAAGGCCTGCCAGATGGTGTCGTAGAGGCCGGCCTGCCGGATCTCGTCGAGATAGATTGCGTCGGCCTTGCGCAGGGCTTCCAGCTTCTCGCGGGTGATGACACCGGGGCAGCGGATGGCGAGGCCGGGGCCGGGGAAGGGATGGCGGCCGACGAACGCCTCGGGCAGGCCGAGTTCCTTGCCCAGCAGGCGAACCTCGTCCTTGAACAGCTCGCGCAGCGGCTCCACGAGCCGCATGTTCATCCGCTCGGGCAGGCCGCCGACATTGTGGTGGCTCTTGATCGTCACGGACGGACCGCCGGAGAACGAGACGCTCTCGATCACGTCCGGGTAGAGCGTGCCCTGCGCGAGGAAGGCGGCGCCGCCGATCTTCTTGGCTTCGGCCTCGAACACGTCGATGAAGAGCCGGCCGATGGTCTTGCGCTTTACCTCGGGGTCGTCGACGCCTTCGAGCGCACCGATGAACAGATCCTGCGCCTGAACGTGGACGAGCGGGATGTTGTAGTGGTCGCGGAACAGGCGGACCACCTCGTCGCCCTCGCCGAGGCGCATCAGGCCGTGATCGACGAAGACGCAGGTGAGCTGGTCGCCGATCGCCTCGTGGATCAGCACCGCCGCGACCGAGGAATCGACGCCGCCGGAGAGGCCGCAGATCACCTTTTCCTTGCCGACCTGCTCGCGGATCTTGGCGATCGCCTCCTCGCGGTAGGTGCCCATGGTCCAGTCGCCGGAGCAGCCGGCGATGTCGCGCACGAAATTGCGGATCAGCAGGGCGCCGTGCGGCGTGTGGTGCACTTCCGGGTGGAATTGGACGGCGTAGTAGTGGCGCCCCTCGTCCGCCACCGCGGCGAAGGGCGCGTTGCGCGACATCGCGATGGTGGCAAAGCCATCCGGCAGCTTCGTCACCCGGTCGCCGTGGCTCATCCAGACCGGGTATTTCTCGCCCGCGTGCCAGACTCCCCGAAACAGCGGCGAGTCCGAGACGATCTCGACCTCGGCGCGGCCGAACTCGGCATGGTGGCCGCCCTCGACCTCGCCGCCGAGCTGGGCCGCCATGGTCTGCTGGCCATAGCAGATGCCGAAGACCGGCACGCCGGATTCAAAGATCTTTTGGGGGGCGCGCGGCGACAGGTCCGTCGTCACCGATTCCGGGCCTCCGGAGAGGATCACGCCTTTGGGCCGGTGCGCGTCGAAGGCGGCCTCGGCCTTCGTGAACGGCACGATCTCGCAATAGACGCCCTCCTCGCGCACGCGGCGGGCGATGAGCTGCGTCACCTGGGAGCCGAAATCGACGATCAGGATCTTGTCGTGGTGGGAGGTATCGATGGTCATGCTGCCTCGGGCCTTCTGCGATACCGGTTAGACGAGGCCTCGGAACGGCGCAACGCGCCTGGGGTCAGGAGGCACATGCGCGAGCGCTGACGTCGCCGCCGTTAATCTTACGTTCACGGTTTCGGGGCGAAACGGCACGCCCCTCGAAACGGACAGGAGCCATCCGACCATGAGAGCTGCCCTCTTCGGAATCGCCGTCACGATCGCAGGTTTCGGCGCCGCCGCGCCGGCCCAGGCCCTTCCCCTTTCCGGCGCCGCTCCGCTGACGGACGGATTGTTCCAGCAAGCTCAGTACAGCCGCCGCGTCGTCCGCGGTCCGCGCTGCCGGACCGTCGTCACCAAGCGTCGTGGCCGGTTCGGCCGGGTGGTCGTCACCCGCGAGCGCCGCTGCTTCTGATCACGACGCCACACCGAGAACGATGAGCGGCCCCCGGAGACGGGGGCCGTTTTCATTTTGAGTACCGCCATCGCGCGGAGACGATGTCCGGGCATCGTCCGCATCGGATGCGAAGCTGCGGTCTCGAGCCTTCAGCCCGGTCGCCGCTGCGGAACTGGCTTTGCCTCGACAAGCCGTGGTCCCTTCAGCCGTCTCGCCGGGCCTCATCCGTGAAGGGGCGGTGGCTGACGGCTTCGGCTGCGACACCGATCACGGCACCGGCCAGGACATCGACGGGAAAATGCGCGCCGCGTACGATCTGGATGGCCGCGATGGCGGCCGCGGCGCCATAGGCCGGGGCTGCGGCGTTGGGATAGGCGCGCGCTACCGATCGAGCCACGGCAACACTCAGGGCTGCGTGCCCCGAGGGGAAGGATTGCCAGGGGCCGATGCCGGTCCCAGGCCGACCGCGCGCGTAGTGCCCCTCGTCCATGAACACGTTGGGACGGGTGCGGTGGACCGTCCGCTTGATCGTCGTCTTCACGAGGCTGGCCACAAGGCCGGCCGTGAGCATGTTGCGTCCCGCATGAGCGAGTCGGCGGTCACGGGCGACCATGCCGAGGGCCAGGGCCGTCGTCGACAACGCGAAGAGAGCCTGCCAACTGCCGATTTCGCTGGCCGATCCCATGGCCTGGATCGCCGGACGATCCTTCGCCCGCGCGAGCGAGAGACCGGATGCGACGTCGACCGCCTCGATCCCGACGGCCAATTGCGTGGCGCGGGCGCGGATCGAATGTCTCGGTGTCTTCGCAAGCATGGCCCTAAACGCCCGGGATCGGCAATGGTTCGCGGCACGTGACGCGCCCGCGAGCCGTCGCCGATGGGTGTCGGCGTGGGAGCGATCGTAAGCCGAGCGTTACGACTTCAGCAGGCCGTGGCCGCGCATCCAGGCCATGAACAGGGCAGGCCATGCCGCCGCGGGACTGCCCGGCACACCGAGCCCGAAGCCGTGCCCCCCGCGCTCGAACAGATGCATCTCGGCGGGCACCTTCGCCGCCCGCAGCGCCGCGTACATCAGAAGCGGATGGTCGGTCACCGCGATCCGGTCGTCGGAGGCCTGGACCATGAAGACCGGCGGTGTGCGCTCGTTGACCTGCACCTCCACCGAGTAGGCCCGCCGCCGCGCATCGGGCGGGTCGTCGCCGACGAGCACCCGGCGGCTCGACATGGTTCGGTCGAACGGCGCCCGCATGGTGACGATCGGGTAGATCAGCCCGGCGAAGGAGGGGCGGGCGCTGAGGCCGTCCGCCTCGTCGGTGTCATCGTAGAGATCCTGCTCGGCATCGGTCGCGGTCACGCCCATCAGGTGGCCGCCGGCGGAGAAGCCGAGCACGCCGATCCGGTCGGGATCGAGGCCGTATTCCTCCGCCCGCCAGCGCACGAGGCGCATGGCCCGCTGCGCGTCCTGCCGTGGCGCATCGGGGCCGTCGCGCCATTCCTCACTCGGCAGACGGTAGACCAGCACGAAGGCGGTGATGCCGGCGCGTGCCAGCCATTGCCCGACCGGCAGTCCCTCGTTGCCGATATCGATGCGCAGATAGCCGCCGCCCGCCGCGATCAGGATGCCGGCGCCGTTCGGGCGCTGGGGGCGGATCACGAGAAGACAGGGCCGCACCACGCCGGTGATGACGCCGGTCAGGGTCTCGTCGAATCGGTATTCCGAGCGGAACGGCCCTCCGCCGCCCGGCGGAAGGTCCGGCCACAGATCAATGATTTCGAGGTCGGAGCCGGGCGCGGATTTCGGCAGGGGCTGGACGACGTCGCCGGTCTGCGGACGCACCGGAAGACGCACGGCCGGCGGTACCTCCGCCCCCTGCGCCCGCGCCTCGGCCGCGGTCAACACCGCCGCCGTCCCCGCGAGCAGGGCTCGCCGGTGCAACGTCATGGTCTCGGCCTCGCCGTCATCGAAACCCCCGCCGCGGCAATGCGCAGGAATCTCGTCCGTGGCGGCTGCCCCGGCCTGTCCCCCGCGCGGTTCCGGTGAACAACGGGATCAGCGCGCAACCGATCCGGCCTCGGATCAGCTTTTGCGTGTCATGGTCGCGACATAGAAACCGTCGGTGCCGGTGAGGGCAGGGCTCATCTGGATGCCGCGGGCCGTCTTACGGACCTTCTCGGCGAGACCGGGAACGGGCGCGAGATCGGTCGCCACGGGCCGGACCGCCCTGCTGCGCTGGAGCAATCCGTCGACGGCGGCGTCGTTCTCCTCGGGCAGGAGCGAGCAGGTGACGTAGACGAGGGTTCCACCGGGACGCAGCAGACGGGCCGCCCGGTCGAGCACCTCGGCCTGCTCGGCGAGCCGGCCGGCAAGGCTGCCCGGCCGCAGGCGCCACTTGGCATCGGGGTTGCGGCGCCACGTGCCGGTGCCGGTGCAGGGCGCATCGACCAGAACCCGATCGACCGTGCCGTCGAGATCGGCCATCACGTCGGCGCGCGCCTTGCCGGTGCGCGGCGTGCGCACCTCGACCTGCGCACCCGAGCGGCGCAGGCGCTCGTGGATCGGGGCGAGCCGGCGCGGGTCGGCATCGGTGGCAATGATGTGGGCGGCGTTGCCGGTGATCGCAGCGAGCGCCAGCGACTTGCCGCCGCCGCCCGCGCAGAGATCGACGATGGTCTCGCCCGGCTTCGCCCCGGCGAGCAGGCTCGCGATCTGCGAGCCCTCGTCCTGAATCTCGAACCCGCCCTCCAGAAACAGCGGATCGACATGAAGCGCCGGGCCGCGCCCGTCCTCGCCGAGCGGGATGCGCAGTCCGAGGGCCGAGAGCGGCGTCGTCTCGGGCGAGAGGTCGGCCAAAGCCGCGAGGGCCTCTTCGCGGCTCTGGTTCAGGGTGTTGACGCGGATATCGAGCGGCGCCCGGCGGCCGAGCGCCCGCAGCTCGGGCAGCAGCGCCTCGCCGAGCAGCGCAGCCAGCGACGGCAGCACGAAGGCCGGCGCATCGCCCGCGACGTCCGGCGGCGCGTCGGCGAGGCTTCCCTCCGCCAGCCGCTTGCGCTCGTCCTCGGTGAGGGGCGGGGGGGCGAAGCGTGCGCCGTCGAACAGCGAGGCGATGCTGGGCTCGGCCAGACCGCGCTGAAGGCGCAGCATGCCGATCACGATGGCCCGGCCGGTCTCCGCGCCCATGACCCAGGCGGCGGAGGCCCGGCGCCGCAGCCCGTCATAGACGAGACTCGCGATGGCCGCGCGGTCGCCGGAGCCGGCGTAGCGGTGGGCGAGCCCCCAATCCTTGAGGGCGTCGGCGGCCGGGCGGCGACGCGCGGCGATGTCGTCGAGGATCTCGATGGCGGCGGAGAGGCGGGCGGAGGGGGTCAGGATCGGCTCCGGAAACGTTTCGTTAAACTTGCCGTCGTGCGGCCACGCTTGGACCCACAGCCCGACACGATAAGGCCGAGCTTCCGGCACTTTGGGCGTTCAGAACGGCACGATGGCCCTGTCCGTCAAGGACAAGTGAGAAAAGGACCCCTCGGATGCCGTCCGTAAGCCTGAGTTTGAAGCCTTTGGTGTGCGCGAGTCTGCTCGCGCTCACGCTCGCCGCCTGCTCCACCGCACCGGCCGCGCCCAGCCTCGATCCGGTGCCGCCGCCCGCCCGCCGGCCCGACGCCAAGACGCAACTCGAATACGGCAGCCCGCCCCCGCCGCCGCCCGGCCGGTACTGAGGAACGGCGCAAGCGGCGCCGATCAGGCCGCCTCGCGGGCGCGCCGGTGCTCGTAGGCCTTGAGGTGCGTCAGCACCCGGTCGAGCACCGGCGTCTCTACGCCCTTGGACCGGCCGCGCGCGATCAGGTCGCCGATGATGTGGTCGGCCTCGATGCGGGCGCCGCCCTCGATGTCGCGCAGCATCGAGGCGGTCATCGCCGAGCCCTCCGCCGTCAGCATCTTGCGGGCACCGGCAAAGACCTTCTCGCGGGCGGCGTTCCCGTTGGCGCCGGCCACCGCCTGGCACTCGTCGTGCAGCGCCTCGATGAAGGCCCGGCCGCCGGGCGCCGCGAGGATGTCGCCGAGCGCCGAGCGCATCAGCGTCGTCGATCCCGCGAGCGTCGCGAGGAAGACCCACTTCTCCCACATCTCCAGCAGGATCTTGTCGCTGGCACGCGGCTGGAACCGAACGCCTTCCATCTGCGCCTCGATGCGTTCGATCCGCTCGGAGCGCGTCCCGTCACGCTCGCCGTAGGTGAGCGTGTGCAGATCGGTCATCTGCCGGATCTCGCCGTCACCCGTCAGCGTCGCGACGATGGAGCAGCTTCCCCCCAGCACCCGGTCGGCGCCGAACGCCTGATCCAGCACGTCGAGATGGCGCAGGCCGTTGAGGATCGGAAGCGCCGCCGTCCTGGCGCCGACGGCCGGCGCCACATCCGCGACCACCGAGTCGAGGTCGTAGGCCTTGGCGGAGAGGAGGACGAGATCGAACGGTCCGGCCCCGGCGAGCGCGTCGGCCGTCACGGTCTTCGGCGCCTCGATGCGGATGTCGCCGACCGGGCTACGGACCGAGAGGCCCCGCGCCGCCAGCTTCTCGGCACGCGCCGGGCGCACCAGAAACGTCACGTCCCGCCCGGCCTCCACGAGCCGCGCCCCGAAATAGCCGCCCGTCGCGCCGGCTCCGACCACGAGAATCCGCATCGTCCTGCCTTTCCTGTTGCGTCCTCACATACGCCGAAGCCTCGCCGCCCGCACCCCGCCGGAGACGGGATGCGGCTGGTGATTTTCGAGACGGCGACGCGCCGCGCGCCACGATGGAATTGTAACGGTCCAACGGCTAAGCCTAGGTCCACCAGACGGCCCCTGCATTCCGCACCGGCGATTGCTGGCTTCCGCGGATTTCCCCCATGCGCCCCCTGCCGACCCTCGCCGCTCTGGCGGCCGGACTACTTCCCGCCCTTGTCGCCCAGCCCGTCTCGGCCGCTGAACGTCAGCCTTTCGAAGTCGTGAAGGGCTGGGAAGTCGAGCGGACAGTCGGTGATACCAGCGCCAATCCTTGCATCATGACCCATGCCTACGAGGACAAGGACGACAACAACGCTGCCAATGCCGTCGTCTTCGCCCTTCAGGGCTTCTCGGCCGCGCTTGTACTGGTCTATCAGGGCTGGGACTTCGACAAGGAGCAGGTGGTCAAGGTACCCCTCTTCCTCGACAAGAAGCCGATCAAGGTGAAGACGAGCTGGATCGGCGACGGGAAGACCTTGCGCACCCAGTTGCCGGACAGCGTCGTTCCCGATCTCCTCGCGGCCAAGACCGTGATCCTGCGCTTCGAGGACAGCGACGCGGATTTCCGGATCCCGGATTTCGCGGCGGGCTACGAGTCCCTGCGGCGCTGCGATGCCACGCCGGCCAAGTCCGCCGCGGTTGCCGCGCCGGCTGCCCCCGTCGAACCTCCTGCGCCGTCGCAGCAGCGAATCGCGGCCTACGTGATCGGGCTGTCGGTGCAGCGCGTGCTGAAGGAGTGCGACATCCCCACCACCGGCAAGCAGCGCGCCGGCGTGGAAGCCAGGATGGCCGCGCTCCAGCCGGAGATGGCACCGATCGAAGCGCAGGTGCGCAGCGAATTGAAGCGCAACGGCGAGTCCTGCCCGGCGGCTGACAGGCAGGCGGACTTCCAGGAGATCTTGCGGAAGTTCGTCGAGCTGAGCCCCGAAGACTTGGTCGCCGCCCTAGAGAAGCAGCCTGCTCCGGAAAAGAGCCCGAACGCCCCCGCCGATCCGAAGCTGTGAGGCCCCGCGACCGCGAATACGGGGCGGGGCTCAGAATGAGGGAGGGCCGATCCCGCTTCTCGGGAGAGGCTCTTCTTCGCTCCTACCCATAAAACGCTGTGAGGGACGCCCGCTTCGAGGCTGGTTGCGCCGACGGGCTGCGGCTAGGCTTACTCGGCCGGCTGGCCATCCTGCATTCCGCGGGCGGCGAGGGCCGGCCGTCCCCGCGGAGATGTCGCGTGCGCCTCTCACCCGTCACGGCAGCGATGCTGGCGACGCTCCTCGGCGGCCCGCTTGCCGCCGCGGACCGTGCGCCGGTCGAGACCGGGCGCGGATGGACGGTGGAGCGCCGTGGCGGCGAAACCAGCTCCCCCAGCTGCCGGACGACCCACACCGAGACGAATGCGCAGGGCGAACTCGCCGGCCTCGTGATCGTCGCGATCGATCGCGGCGGGCTCACGCTCGCGGTCGCCGACCGGAACTGGGATTTCGCGGCGGGCGAGAGGTTCAGCGTGCCGCTTCTGCTCGACGGGAAGCCCGCCGGCGCGACGCTGATCTGGACCGGCGATGGCCAGATCCTGCGCACGGCGCTTCCGGAGACGATCGTACCGGCCCTCTTGGAGGCGCGGGCGCTGTCCCTGCGTTTCGCGGATGGTGACAGGGCGCTCGCGGCTCCCGATCTCGCGGCCGCTGTCGCCGCCCTGCGACGCTGCGCCGCGACCCCGCCGAACGGGCCAACGATTGCGGCCGAAGCGCCGCTGCCGCCTCGGGCACGAATGGCCACCTATACGGTGGGACTCGCCCTGCAGATCGTGCTGCGGTCCTGCGGCGTGACGGCCACCGATGTGCAGCGCGCCGCCGTCGATGCGAAGATGTCCGCGCTCCAGCCCGAAATGGCGCCCTACGAGGCGGCGATGCGGGCGCAGGTCACGAAGTCCCGCGGCTTCGCCTGCCCCACCGCTGACAAGGATGCGGAGTTTCAGGAGGCGCTGCGCCGGTTCATCACTTTGAGTCCGGACGAGTTCGCGACTGTGATCGACCAGCAGGCCGAGGCCGCACCGGCCACCTCGGCCGTGAAACCGTAGCGTGTTATCGAAGCGACTTCGCGCGGTTTGATCTACATCATTGAGCGGGCAGATCCAGTCGTGAGAGGCTTCGGTTGCACCGGCCGAAATCGCCGCTCGAGTTCCGGAGCGTCGGCGGACCATCGCGGCCCGATGCATTCCTCCCAAGACTTTCTCTCCGCGGCCACCCCAGGCCTGCGGAGACTTTTTGCAGCCAGCGGGACTTTCGCGACCGAAATTGATATTTATTAAAATGCCAAACCGTGGATTGATCTACGTTTGCCGTCTCGCGGAGACCGACCATGGGGCGCATTCGTCCTCCGGACCCGACGGCAGCGCAGGACCGCGCCGTCGCAGCCACGCTCTGCGTGCTGGTTCTGCTGCAATGTCTGACGCTGATCGCGAGCCTGCTCTGGCTCTGAGTGTCTCTCGCAAACCGCCCGATACGCCGCCGTGCCCGGAACGGAGGCGATCGGTGAGCGGGAGTTTCATGAGGCACTCCGAATCCGGCGCCGCGCGATTCCCGAACGGAACCGCGCAGCCCCGTCATCAGCGGCTGGGATAGTTCGGGCTCTCGCGGGTGATCGTCACGTCGTGGACGTGGCTCTCGCGCAGACCGGCATTGGTGATGCGTACGAACTGCGCCCGCTCCTGGAAGTCCGGCACCGTCGGGGCGCCGACATAGCCCATCGCCGCGCGCAGCCCCCCGGCGAGCTGGTGCAGCACCGCCGCGACCGGGCCCTTGTAGGGCACCTGCCCCTCGATTCCCTCGGGCACGAGCTTGTGGGTATCGTTGACCTCAGCCTGAAAGTAGCGGTCGGCCGAGCCGCGCGCCATCGCGCCGACCGAGCCCATGCCGCGGTAGCTCTTGTAGGAGCGGCCCTGGTAGAGGAACACCTCGCCCGGTGCCTCGTCGGTGCCCGCGAGCAGCGAGCCGAGCATCGCCACCGAGGCACCGGCCGCGATCGCCTTGGCGAGATCGCCCGAGAACTTGATGCCGCCGTCGGCGATCACCGGCACGTCGGCGCCATGCGCCGCCTCGACCGCTTCCATGAGCGCTGTGAGCTGGGGCACGCCGACGCCGGCGACGATGCGGGTGGTGCAGATCGAGCCCGGTCCGATGCCGACCTTGATCGCGTCGGCACCTGCATCGATCAGGGCGCGGGCACCCTCGGCGGTGGCGACGTTTCCGGCGATGATCTGCACGGCGTTGGAGAGCTGCTTCACCCGGGCGACGCTGTCGAGCACCTTGCGGGAATGGCCGTGGGCGGTGTCGACCACGACCACGTCGCAGCCCGCATCGATCAGGCGCTCGGCCCGCTCGAAGCCGGCATCGCCCGTGGTGGTCGCCGCCGCGACCCGCAGCCGCCCCTGCTCGTCCTTGACGGCGTTGGGATAGGTAACCTGCTTCTCGATGTCCTTGACGGTGATGAGGCCGATGCAACGGTAGTGGTCATCGACCACGAGCAGCTTCTCGATGCGGAATTGGTGCAGCAGCCGCTTGGCCTCGTCCTGCGTCACGCCCTCGCGCACGGTGATGAGCCGGTCGCGGGTCATGAGCTCGGCCACGGGCTGACCGGCATTGGTCGCGAAGCGCACGTCGCGGTTGGTCAGGATGCCGACGAGCTTGCCGCGCGAGCCGTTGGGGCCGCGCTCGACCACCGGGATACCGGAGATCCGGTTCCTCTTCATCACCTCGAAGGCGTCGGCGAGGGTCTCGTCGGGGTGGATGGTGATCGGGTTGAGCACCATGCCGGACTCGTACTTCTTGACGAGGCGGACCTGCTCGGCCTGCTCGGCCGGCTCGAGATTGCGGTGGATGACGCCGAGACCGCCGTTCTGGGCCATGGCGATGGCCATCGGCGCCTCGGTGACGGTGTCCATCGCCGAGGCGATGATCGGCATGTTGAGCCGGATCGTGCGGGTGAGGCGGCTGGCGATATCGACCTCGCCCGGCATAACCGACGAGGCGGCGGGGCGCAGCAGCACGTCGTCGAAGGTCAGGCCCTCGATGATCGAGTCAGCGCTGATACGGGCCATGGAAACCAACTCCGGAGACGAGTGTTGCGCCGGGCCGGAAGGTCGCGGCCAGCGGGATCGGGTTGGCAGGGGCCAGTATCATGGGCGCCCGGCGCACGCAAAGCCGGCGCGTCCATTCGCGGTGCATGGCTGACCGGCAATCGGCAACGCCCGGCACGTCTCGTGGCGAACGGCAACACACCGTTAACCCTTACGTTCCAACATCCGGGCTCGCCGTCCGCGTCTCTTCGCGGGACCGGCCGGCTGGAGACGAGCCCCTCGCCATGATGTCGCGCGCCGAACGCAGCCCCCTCGCGGATTGGTGGTGGACGGTCGATCGCGGCCTTCTGGCCGGCCTCGGCTGCCTGATGGTGGCCGGTCTCGTCTTCCTGATGGGTGGCGGACCGCCGGTGGCCGAACGCATCGGCCTGCCGACCTTCTACTTCCTCAACCGGCAGGCGATGTATCTCGCCCCCACCATCCTGCTCATCATCGCCGTGTCGTTCCTGTCGGTGCGCCACATCCGGCGCTTCGCCCTGGTGACGTGGCTGCTCGGCGTGGTGCTCTGCATCCTCGCCGGCAAGTTCGGCCCCGAGATCAAGGGCGCACATCGCTGGATCCAGTTCGGCTCCTTCGGCCTCCAGCCCTCGGAATTCGTGAAGCCCGCCTTCGTGGTCGTCACCGCCTGGGCCTTCTCGGAGGGTGCCAACCGCCGCGACATGCCCGGCGTCATCTTCGCGTTCATGCTGCTGCCGATGACCATCGTGCCGCTGATCCTCCAGCCGGATTTCGGCCAGACTATGTTGATCACGATGGTGTGGTGCACCCTGTTCTTCGTCGCCGGGCTGCACTGGTTCTGGGTGGCGGGTCTCGGATTTGCCGGCATCGTCGGTGTCTTCACCGCCTACACCTTCCTCCACCACGTCCGCGAGCGCATCAACCGTTTCATGGATCCTGAATCGGGCGACAGCTTCCAAGAGGTCTGGTCGCGCGAATCGTTCAATTCCGGCGGCTGGTTCGGCACCGGCCCCGGTGAGGGCGTGGCCAAGCGCCATCTGCCCGACGCGCATACCGATTTCATCTTCTCGGTGACCGGCGAGGAATTCGGCGTGCTGGTCTGCCTGGGCCTCGTGGCACTCTTCGCCTACATCGTCATCCGCGGGCTGAAGCTCGCGCGCCGCACCGACGATACCTTCACGAGGCTCGCCATCACCGGTCTGACGACGCTCTTCGGCCTGCAGGCCTGCATCAACATGGCGGTGAACACGCAGCTCATGCCGGCCAAGGGCATGACTCTGCCGTTCGTCTCCTACGGCGGCTCCTCGCTGATCTCGCTGGCGCTCGGCATGGGCTTCCTCGTGGCGCTCACGCGCAAGCGCCCCCGCACCACGGCCGTCAACCAGCGCCCGCCCGGCACCATGCCCTCGGCCGTTCCGGGACTGATGCAGTGACCGTCTTCACCCCCCTGGTTCTCGTCTGCGCGGGTGGCACCGGCGGTCACCTGTTCCCGGCCCAGAGCCTCGCCTACGCCCTGAAGGATCGCGGGATTCGCGTCGCGCTCGCCACCGATGCCCGCGTCGATTCGATCGCGGGCGATTTCCCGGCGGAAGAGATCGTCACCATCGCCTCGGCGACACCTTCGGGCCGCTCGGTGCTGCGCCGGGCCGGCGCCGTCGTCACGCTCGGCCGAGGCTTCGGCCAGGCCGCCCGCGCCGTGCGGCGGCTCAACCCGGCGGCGGTCGTCGGCTTTGGCGGCTACCCCACCGTGCCGCCGATGCTGGCGGCGCAGCTTCTGCGGGTCCCGACCATCCTGCACGAGCAGAACGCGGTGATGGGCCGGGCCAACGGCTTCCTCGCCAAGGGCGCGCGCGTCATCGCCACCGGCTTCAAGGAGGTGCGCGGCGTCCCCGAGAAGGCGACCGCGCGCCGCGTCCATACCGGCAACCCGATCCGCCCGGCGGTGCTCGCCGTGGCCGAGACGCCCTATCCGTCCCTCGATGCGAACGCGCCGCTCCGGCTCCTCGTGTTCGGCGGCAGCCAGGGGGCCCGCGTGATGAGCGAGGTGGTGCCGGCAGCGATTGAAAAGCTGCCGCAAGACCTTCGCGCCCGCCTCCACCTCGTGCAGCAGGCGCGGCCCGAGGATCTGACCGCGACGCAGAACCGCTACCTCGCTATGGGGCTCGGCGGGATCGAGGCGGCCCCCTTCTTCAAGGATCTGCCCGGCCGCATGGCGAGCGCCCATCTCGTGGTGGCGCGCTCCGGCGCCTCGACGGTCTCCGAACTCGCCGCCATCGGCCGGCCCGCCATCCTCGTGCCGCTGCCCGGAGCGCTGGATCAGGATCAGGCGGCCAACGCCGCGACGCTGGCCCAGATCGGCGCCGCGCTCTCGATTCCGCAGAGCGCCTTCACTCCCGATCGGCTCGCCGCCGAGCTGGTGGACCTGTTCGAAGCGCCGCGGAAATTGACCCAGGCCGCCGCTGCGGCCAAAACCGCCCGCATCCTCGACGCGGCCGACCGCCTCGCCGCGCTCGTCGCCGAGACGGCGGCCGCGACCTGAAATCTGCGGCAAGCCCGAACGGCTTGCCGCGTCCGGCCGACGGCCGCCCCGCACGCGCGGAGTTCGACGATCCGTGATCGTCGGATTCCGGAACGAGACGGCTGGGGCTCGTCAGTGCCCCGGACTCAAAAGGTTTTCGATATGAAGCTGCCCGAAAAGCTCGGCCCCATCCACTTCATCGGCATCGGCGGCATCGGCATGTCCGGCATCGCCGAGGTCATGGCCAATCTCGGCTATACGGTGCAGGGCTCGGACGCGAACGACAACGCCAATGTTCGGCGGCTGGCCGAGAACGGCATCCGCACCTTCGTCGGCCACCGGGCCGAGAACGTCGAGAACGCGGCCCTCGTCGTGGTCTCCACCGCGATCCGCCGCGACAACCCGGAGCTGATCGAAGCCCGCGAGCGCCGTCTGCCGGTGGTGCGCCGCGCCGAGATGCTGGCCGAGCTGATGCGCTTCAAGTCCTGCGTCGCGGTGGCCGGCACCCACGGCAAGACCACCACGACCTCGCTCGTCGCCACCCTGCTCGACGCCGGCAACCTCGACCCCACCGTCATCAACGGCGGCATCATCAACGCCTACGGCACCAATGCCCGCATGGGTGCCGGCGACTGGATGGTGGTCGAGGCCGACGAATCCGACGGCACTTTCCTCAAGCTGCCGGCGGATGTCGCCATCGTCACCAACATCGACCCCGAGCATCTCGACCATTTCGGCTCGTTCGAGGCGATCAAAGACGCCTTCCGGCGCTTCATCGACAACATCCCGTTCTACGGCTTTGCCGTGATGTGCATCGATCACCCGATCGTGCAGGATCTGGTCGGCCACATCGAGGACCGGCGCATCATCACCTACGGCGAGAACCCGCAGGCCGACGTGCGCCTCATCGACATCGACCTGAAGGGCGGCCAGAGCCGCTTCCGGGTGATGATCCGCGACCGCCGCCCCGGCTTCCGCATGGAGATCGAGGATCTCGTCCTGCCGATGCCCGGCCGCCACAACGCGCTCAACGCCACGGCAGCGCTGGCGGTGGCCCACGAACTCGGCGTGCCGTCGGACGCGATCCGCAAGGCGCTGGCCGGCTTCGGCGGCGTCAAGCGCCGCTTCACCCGCACGGGCGAGTGGAACGGCGCGACCATCTTCGACGATTACGGCCACCACCCGGTGGAGATCCAGGCCGTGCTGCGCGCGGCCCGCGCCTCGACCGACGGCCGGGTCATCGCCATCGTGCAGCCTCACCGCTACACCCGGCTTCAGTCGCTGTTCGAGGATTTCTGCACCTGCTTCAACGACGCCGACACGGTGATCGTCGCCCCGGTCTACGCGGCGGGCGAGGCACCGATCGAGGGTATCGACCGCGATTCGCTGATTGCCGGCCTGAAGGCCCGCGGCCACCGCGACGCGGTCGCCCTGGAGCGCCCGGAGGATCTGGCCCGCCTGGTGTCCGGCCGCGCCGGCTCGAACGACTACGTCGTGTGCCTGGGCGCCGGCACGATCACCCAATGGGCCTACGCGCTGCCGGGAGAGCTGGCGGCTTTGCAGGGATGACGCGGGTACGCCCGCCTCACGCGCCGGCCGCCTCGGGTGCCAGATCCTCGACATCGACGTCGAGGGCGCGCGCGAGCCGCTGGTAGAGGGCGGGCTCGGCCGTGACTCCACCCCGCTCGATCGCAGCCAGCAGGCTCGGCTCGACCGCGCAAAGTTGCGCGAGCACGTCGGCAGCAACGCCGCGCCGGCCCCGCCAGAAGGCAAGGGGGCTCGGCGCCCGGCGCAAGGCAGCCAAGTCGTCCTCGTCAGCCGCCAGCCGGCGCTCGGAAGCGTCGAGCGTACGCGTATCGAGCATGTCCTCAGCCAACTCCCTCAGCCGCTCGAACTCGGCCTCGGGCAGGATGACGATCGCCTCGCCGGAGGGCGTGCGGGTCCGCACGATGGTCATGGTGCCTCTCCTACCCGTAGATCGAGCCCCTGGGACCGACCTCGTGGACAATGATCCGATCCGCTTCGATGGTGAAGAGCACCCTCCAATCCCCGACCCACAGGCGGTATCGGTCGTCGCCACCCTTGAGGGCTTTGACGTTGTTGGAGAGTGCGGACGGATCGTCGGCGAGTTGACGAAGTTTGCCGCGAATCCATTCCTCGGTATTCCGCGGCATCCGACTCAAGGCGCGAGCGGCGGCGCGGGTGAAAACCAAGCTCCGTCCCACCGCGGTCCTCCGCCAGAATCGACAGATACGAGCGACAGGTTAGCATGACCGCGCACTCCCTCATCGACGCGATCCGCGCCGCCGCGCCCGAACTTCGCGGCCGCCTCCTCGAAAACCAGTCGCTCGCCGACCTGACGTGGTTCCGCGTCGGCGGGCCGGCGCAGGTGCTGTTCAGCCCGGCGGACGAGGAGGATCTGTCCGCCTTCCTCACCGCCCTCGATCCGTCCGTGCCGGTGACGGTGATCGGGCTTGGCTCGAACCTGATCGTGCGCGACGGCGGCATTCCCGGCGTGACGATCCGGCTCGGCGGCAAGGCTTTCGGCTCGGTCGAGATCGACGGCGAGACGATCCGCTCCGGCACGGCCGTGCCCGACATGCGGCTCGCCAAGGCGGCGGCGGAAGCCAGCCTCGACGGGCTCGCCTTCTTCCGCGGCATCCCCGGCTCCGTCGGCGGCGCGCTTCGGATGAATGCCGGGGCGCATGGCGGCGAGACCACCGACGTGCTGGTGGAGGTCCGCGGCATCGACCGAACCGGGGAGGTCCGCCGCTTCACCCATGCCGAGATGGGGTTCCGCTATCGCCACTCCTCGGCACCGGACGACGTGATCTTCACGGGCGCGACCTTCCGCGGCCGCCCCGGCAACCGCGAAGAGATCGAAGCGGAGATGGAGCGGGTGACTGCCGCCCGCGAGGCCGCCCAGCCGATCCGCGAGCGCACCGGCGGCTCGACCTTCAAGAATCCGGAGGGCGGCAAGGCCTGGCAGCTCATCGACGCCGCCGGCTGCCGCGGGCTGATCCGGGGCGGAGCCCAGGTCTCGGAGATGCACTGCAACTTCCTGATCAACCGCGGCGGCGCCACCGCCGCCGACATCGAGGGGCTCGGCGAGGAGGTACGCCGCCGGGTGCGCGAACATTCGGGCTTCGAGCTGCACTGGGAGATCAAGCGCATCGGCGTCGCGGCTTCGCTCGCCTGACGGACAGCCCGCGTCGAGACCGGAGGACGCATCGCTCATGGCTTCGATCGACCCCATAGCATTGACCGAGCATCTCGGCAGGCTCGTCGATGACATCGCCGTCGAGGCCGACACCGCTCGGACGGGTGGCGACATCCTGCGCCTGCGCGACCGGCTCAAGCGCGAGTGGGACGGCGTCACCATCGAGGATGGCATCGCGTTGCGCGGCAGCCGGCTCCTCGGTGAGGAGGCCTGATTGTCTCGCCAACACATCGTGCGCCCGTTGCGCTCAACCAGCCCTGAAAGGCTCTAGCCGATGTCCAAGCACGTCGCCGTCCTGATGGGCGGCTGGTCTTCCGAGCGGGAAATCTCGCTTCGCTCCGGCAATGCCTGCGCCGGGGCGCTGGAAGGGGAGGGGTATCGCGTCACCCGCGTCGATGTCGGGCCCGACATCGCCACGGTGCTGACCGAGCTGCGGCCCGACGCGGCGCTCAACGCACTGCACGGCCCGGCCGGCGAGGACGGCACGATTCAGGGCCTCCTGGAGATCCTGAAGATCCCCTACACCCATTCCGGCGTGCTGGCCTCGGCGCTCGCCATGCACAAGGAGCGTGCCAAAACGGTCATGCGCGCGGCCGGTGTGAGCGTCCCGGAGGGCCGGGTCGTTAACCGTCATGATGCGGCGAAGTCACACCCGTTAACCCCTCCCTATGTCGTGAAGCCGATCGCCGAGGGCTCCTCCATGGGGGTCATCATCGTGCGCGAGGAGCGCTCGCACCCGCCCCAGATCCTGGCCTCCGACGAATGGGTCTACGGCGAGGAAGTCCTTGCGGAGACTTACGTTGCCGGCCGCGAGCTGACCTGCGCGGTGCTGGGCGACCGGGCCCTCGGAGTCACCGAGATCAAGCCCGTTTCGGGGGAGTGGTACGACTTCGATGCGAAGTACGCCGGAGGGGGGTCGATCCACGTCCTCCCCGCCGATCTTAAACTAAATATTTACCAGCGTGTCCAAGAGTTGGCGTTAACGGCGCATCAAGCACTGGGATGTCGTGGCGTCAGCCGTGCCGACCTTCGTTACGACGACACGCCGGGTGGAACCGGCGCTCTCGTCGTCCTCGAGGTCAACACGCAGCCAGGGATGACCCAGACGAGCCTTGTGCCGGAGATCGCGGCCCACGCAGGCCAGAGTTTCGGTGAACTCGTCCGATGGATGGTGGAGGACGCTTCTCTCAACCGCTGAACGCAGCCGGTAACCCCGGCAGCGGCGGGATCCTTGCGGGCTTACGGCTCCCGAAGATCCTCAGGCGGTTCTCGTCGGCGCGTCGGCTCCGGCCGGCGGTCCCGATCGAGGCACGCGTGCCGCGGCTCGCGGGCACGGCGCTGGTCGCCGGGCTTGCCGGCACCGTCGCGCTGACCGGCTTCGTCATGAGCGGACGCTACGATAGCTTCGTCGCCGAGAACGGCCGGCCGCTCGACATCCTCGCGCGGATCGCCG
Organism: Methylorubrum sp. Q1; assembly: GCF_004683995.1. Lineage (NCBI taxonomy): Bacteria > Pseudomonadati > Pseudomonadota > Alphaproteobacteria > Hyphomicrobiales > Methylobacteriaceae > Methylorubrum > Methylorubrum sp. Q1. Next base: position 73,817 of record NZ_SRHQ01000012.1, read on the forward strand.
GCTTCGGCGTCGAACGGGTGACCATCACCGGTCTGTCGCGGATGTACGAGCGCGAGGTGCTGAGCACCGCCGGCATCGACTGGCGCTCCTCCGTTCCGTTCCTCGACGTCGATGGCGTGCGCGATCGTCTGCTCGCCGAGAAGCTGATCGCCAGCGCCTCCGTGCGGAAGCTCTACCCCAACGAGATCGTCATCAATCAGGTCGAGCGCGAGCCCGCCGCGCTCTGGCAGCAGAACGGCGAGATCCAGGTGATCGCCGCCGACGGCAAGGTGATCGATGACCTGCGCGACGAGCGTTACGTCAACCTGCCGCTCGTCGTCGGCGCGGGCGCCAACGAGCGCCTCAAGGAATATCTCGCGCTGATCGAGGCGGCCGGTCCGCTCGGATCGCGCATCCGCGCCGGCACCTACGTCTCCGGCCGGCGCTGGACGCTCAAGCTCGACGGCGTCGACATCCGCCTGCCCGAGGCCGACCCCGCCGACGCGCTCGCCCGGTTGGTGCGGCTCGAGCGGGAGAGCAAGATTCTGGAGAAGGACATCATCGCGGTGGACCTGCGCATGGCCGACCGCGTCGTGGTGCGCCTGACCGAGGAGGCTGCGGCCGCCCGGGCGGAGAGCCGCAAGAAGCCGAAGAAGGGGACCGCGACATGAGCGCGTTCCGCCCCGCCGCACTCTCCTCCGTGCCCTGTCGCGTATCCGCCGAGTAGCGTCCGATGCAGACCCATCACGGCCTCACGCCGCGCCTGAAACCGCTTTCCGCCCGTCGGAGCGCGACGATGTCGGTGCTCGACATCGGCACCAGCAAGGTCGTCTGCCTCATCGCCGAGCTGCAGCCGGCCGAGGCAATGTCGACGCTGCGCGGGCGCACCCATCTCGCCCGCATCATCGGCATCGGCCACCAGCGCTCGCTCGGGCTCAAGGGCGGCGCCATCGTCGATCTGGAGGCCGCCGAGGGCGCGATCCGTCAGGCGGTCCACGCCGCCGAGCGGATGGCCAAGGCCGAAGTCCAGTCGGTCATCGTCAACATTTCCGGCGGGCGCATCGCCTCGCAGCATTTCGAGGCGCGGGTGAACGTCCGCTCCGGCACCGTCACCGGCTCCGACGTCGAGCGGGTGCTGGAGACCGCGAGCGCCCACGGCGTCAGCCCCGGCCGGGCGGTGCTGCATGCCCTGCCGACCGGCTACGCGCTGGATGGGCAGGGCGCGGTGATCGACCCGTCCGGCATGATCGGCAACGCACTCGGCGTCGATCTTCACGTCGTCACCGCCGAAGCGGCCGCCGCGCGCAACCTGATGCTGGCGGTCGAGCACTGCCATCTCGGCGTCGATGCGGTGATCGCCACGCCCTACGCCGCCGGCCTCTCGGCGCTCGTGGACGACGAGGCCGAACTCGGCTGCGCCGTCGTGGATATGGGCGGCGGCACCACCAGCGTCGGCGTCTTCATGGGCGGCCACCTCGTCCATTGCGACGCCGTCGCGGTCGGCGGCCACCACGTCACCATGGATATCGCCCGCGGGCTCTCGACCCGCGTCTCCGTCGCCGAGCGGCTGAAGACCCTCTACGGCTCGGCCATCGCCACGGCCTCCGACGAGCGGGACATGATCGCCGTGCATGGCGTCGGCGAGGACGAGGGCGAGGCGCCCGGCCACGTGCCGCGCTCCCAGCTCGTGCGCATCGTCAAGCCGCGGGTCGAGGAGGTGCTCGAACTGGTGCGCGACCGCCTGCGCAACGCGGGCTTCGGCGCCCAGGCCGGTCGCCGGGTGGTGCTCACGGGCGGCGCGAGCCAGCTCGTCGGCATGCCGGAGACGGCCCGCCGCATCCTTCAGGGACAGGTCCGGATCGGGCGCCCGCTCGGTATCCGCGGCCTGCCGGAAGCCGCCAAGGGGCCCGCCTTCTCGGCCTCGGTCGGCCTGCTGGTCTACCCGCAGGTGGCGCATGCGGAGCATTTCGAGCCGCGGGGGCAGGGCGCCTTCGCCGGCACGGGAACGGACGGCTACTTCTCGCGGGTCGGTCGCTGGATCCGGGAAAGTTTCTAGGGCGATGTCGCGCGACGGGTTTCCGGTTCGCGTGAAGACATCGCGATAAAACAACGACTTGGAGGCGTCCCCGACCCCACCGGACGGGGAACGGCTCCAACAGAACGACCCCGCGCCGCCGCGAGGCCAGCGCGGGACAAGCAAGACAGGGCAGGCGTCACAAGGCGTCGTTCAGGCAATCGAAAGTCACGAAGGGTTCGACCACATGGCCATCTCTCTTCAGGCTCCGGACATCCGGGAACTCAAGCCCCGCATCACGGTGTTCGGCGTCGGCGGCGCGGGCGGTAACGCCGTCAACAACATGATCGAGTCGGGGCTGCTCGGCTGCGAGTTCGTCGTGGCCAACACCGACGCCCAGGCACTCACCTCCTCGAAGGCCGAGCGCGTGATCCAGATGGGCATCGGCGTGACGCAGGGCCTCGGCGCCGGCTCGCACCCCGAGGTCGGCTCGGCCGCCGCCGAGGAGGTGATCGACGAGATCCGCGATCAGCTCTCGGGCGCGCACATGGCCTTCATCACCGCCGGCATGGGCGGCGGCACCGGCACCGGCGCGGCCCCGGTCATCGCCCGCGCGGCGCGTGACATGGGCATCCTGACGGTCGGCGTCGTGACCAAGCCGTTCCAGTTCGAGGGCATGCGCCGGATGCGCACGGCCGAGGCCGGCATCCAGGAGCTTCAGGCGGCGGTCGATACCCTGATCGTCATCCCGAACCAGAACCTGTTCCGGGTCGCCAACGAGAAGACCACCTTCGCCGACGCCTTCGCCATGGCCGACCAAGTGCTCTACTCGGGTGTCGCCTGCATCACCGACCTCATGGTCAAGGAAGGCCTGATCAACCTCGACTTCGCCGACGTGCGCGCGATCATGCGCGGCATGGGCAAGGCGATGATGGGCACCGGCGAGGCCTCCGGCGAGAACCGCGCCAACCGCGCGGCGGAAGCGGCGATCGCCAACCCGCTCCTCGACGACGTGTCGATGAAGGGTGCCCGCGGCCTGCTGATCTCGATCACCGGCGGCTCCGACCTCACCCTCTACGAACTCGACGAAGCCGCCACCCGCATCCGCGAGGAGGTCGATTCCGACGCCAACATCATCCTCGGCGCCACCTTCGACGAGAGCCTCGACGGCATCATCCGCGTCTCGGTGGTCGCCACCGGCATCGAGCCGGCGCTGATCTCGGCCGATTCCCCGAACAACCCGGAAATCGCCCAGACCGAGCAGCGCATCGCCGAGGTCGCCGAGCGTCTGCGCTCCGAGGCCCGCGCCCGCGCCTCCGCCGCCCTGAGCCCCGCCTCGACGCATCAGCCGGCACAGCAGAGCGGCCATCAGCCGTCCCACCGCCCCGGCCCCGAGCCGCTGCTCGCCCCGAACGCGGGCCCGCGGGCCATGCTGTCGGAGCCGGTGGCTCCGGAGCCGATGCGCGCCGAACCCGCCCCGGCGATGCACCACCATGATGTCGTGCTGACCCAGGCGCCGGCCCGCGCCGCCGTCCCGGCCTACGAGCCGCCGGCCCCCGCCCAGGTCCAGGAGCCCGCTCAGGCCGCGAACGGCCCCTACGTGCCGCCGCGTCCGCAGCTCGCCCGCCCGCCGCGGATGCCGCAGATCTCGGACCTGCCGCCCCACACCCAGGCGCAGATCCTCAAGAGCCGCGGCGAGGAGCCCCAGCCGGAGCCGAACCAGGATTCCAAGCGCATGACCCTGCTGCGCCGGCTCGCCACGGTCGGTTTCGGCGGTCGCCGCGAGGAGGCCGAGGCTGCTCCGGTGCCGGCGCCCCGCGCCGCCGCTCCGGCTCCGGTCGCCGCGCCCCGCGTCGAGCCGGCCCTGCGGGCGCCCGCGCCCCAGGCGCCGCAGTACCGCCCCGCTCAAGGCAATCTGGACGCGCAGGGCCGTGCCCTGCCGCCGCGGATGATGGAAGACGACCAGCTCGAAATCCCGGCCTTCCTTCGCCGCCAAGCGAACTGAAACGCGACCTGAAACAACGATTGCCTGTGGATCGATGGGGGCAACGCGGCCTCCATCGACCCTCATCGGGGTAATTCGGCCACAGACCCGGAACCGCAAGGTTCCGGGTTTAGCTACTTGTTAAGACACTGATCAGAAAATGCTTTTCAAAGATCGTGGCGAAACCGTGGCTGTAACAGATCGTAAGAATCCGTGATTTGGCCGGCCCGATTGCCACAGCTATACACGCTTCCGGAACGACAGAAGGCGCGGCCGGTCGATCGACTGCCAGCGCTCGCAGGGGCTTCAAGCAGCGGACGGACTTTCTCATACCGCCCCCCCCGAAACGGGGTGCGCGGGAAGGATCCTGGCCGAGGGCTAAGGTATGCGGACGAACCAACAGACAACACTCAAAACGTCCGTGACGCTGACCGGAATCGGAGTCCACTCCGGCAACCCGGCGGAGATCACGCTCCACCCCGCCAAAGCCAACCACGGTATCGCCTTCCTCCGGACGGGCACGACCACCGGCAACGACCGGATCATCAAGGCCCACTTCGCCTGCGTCTCCGCCACCGAGCTGTGCACCGTCATCGGTGACGTCGAGACCGGTGCCGTCGCCACCATCGAGCATCTGATGTCGGCCCTCTACGGGCTCGGTGTCGACAACGCTCTGGTCGAGATCGATGGTCCCGAGATGCCGATCCTCGACGGCAGCGCCCGCCTCTTCGTCCAAGCCATCGACAGCGTCGGCCTCGCCGTCTGCGGTGCGCCGCGCCGCTGGATCAAGGTGCTCCAGCCCGTCCGCATCGAGGCCGGCCGCGCCTTCGCCGAACTCCGCCCGATCGACCGCGGCTTCCGCCTCGACGTGGAGATCGACTTCGAATCCCCGGTGATCGGCCGCTCGCGCAAGGCGATGGACCTGACCCCAGCCGCCTACCGCCGCGAGATCGCCCCCGCCCGCACCTTCGGCATGATGAAGGACGTGGAGCGCTACTGGAAAGCGGGCTTCGCGCTCGGCGCCTCCCTCGATAACACGGTCGCCGTCGGCGAGACCGCCGTCGTCAACCCGGAGGGCCTGCGCTTCTCGGACGAGTTCGTCCGTCACAAGTTCCTCGATGCGGTCGGCGACCTCGCGCTGGCCGGCCTGCCGCTCCAGGGCGCCTACCGCTCCTATTGCGGCGGCCACCGCATGAATGTCGGCATCCTCGAAGCCCTGTTCGCCGACCGCGCGAACTATGCCATCGTCGAGGGCCAGGGCACCCGCCGCGAGACCGCCCGCGCCGAATTCGGTGCCGGCCTGGGGCTCGCCGCCTTCGCCGCCGAGCTGTAACCCGGACGCAACATCGGCCCTCGATCCACGTCGCAGGCGGAATACCTTAAAGGTTCCCTACGCCCTGCCGTTTTGACGCCCGAATCGACCGCCAACCGTAAAAGCCTGCGCGTAGGCCGCGCGCCGCCCCTGAAGCGGCCGGGCCTGACAGGGAAATTGACCGCGATGCCTGTGACCTTCCCGACCCGTGGCGCGATGGCGGCCGTGCTCCTCAGCCTGGGCATCGGGCTCGGCGGCTGCGATGCCCTCGATCCGACCAACCTCTTCGCCGAAAAGTACAAGCCCGAGGCGATCCCGGATACGCCCGCGGACAAGCTCTACAGCGAGGGCTTGGCGAAGATGGAAGACAGGGATTACGAGAACGCCGCCAAGCAGTTCGATCAGCTCGACAAGCAGTACACCTATTCCGACTGGTCGCGGAAAGGGCTGCTGATGACGGCCTACGCGAACTATGAGGGCGCGAAGTACGACGACGCCATCAACGCCTCGAAGCGTTACCTCCAGCGCCACCCGGCGAGCAAGGATGCGGCCTACGCCCAGTACCTGATGGCGATGTCGCAATATAAGCAGATCCCGGACGTGACCCGCGATCAGGAGCGCTCCGAGCGCGCCCTCATCGCCCTCCAGGAACTGGTGCAGAAGTACCCGACCTCCGAATACGCCGCCGACGCCAAGGCCAAGATCCAGATCACCCGCGACCAGCTCGCCGGCAAGGAGATGGAAGTCGGCCGCTTCTATCTCGAGAAGCGCGCCTTCCCGGCGGCGATCAACCGCTTCCGCGACGTGGTCAGCAAGTACCAGACGACCCGCCACGCCGAAGAGGCGCTGGAGCGTCTGGTCGAGGCCTACATGGCGCTCGGCCTCACCGGCGAGGCGCAGACCGCGGCGGCCGTGCTCGGCCACAACTTCCCCGACAGCCCCTGGTACCAGGATGCCTACAAGCTCCTGCAGACCGGCGGCCTGGAGCCGCGCGAGGAGAAGTCCTCCTGGCTCAGCAAGATCTATCGCGGCGTGATCGGCAAGACGGCGGCTGCGGAGTAGGGCCTCCTCACAGCGCTTGCGCGACGACGCGGAGTTGACCGCGAACCGTCCGGAGATGGTGCACCGCAGGTCGCTTGGCAGACGCTCGCGATGGCGGCGTCGGACGAACCTCAGCGTCGGAGACGGAGCCCGCCCCATCACGCCGGACGGATCGGGCTTGGCCTCGGCCTTGAGCCGGGCGAGCACGCTTCAGATGAGCCGGTTGATCCGCCTCTCGATTCGCTCGGAATAGGCCCTTGCCACGGGCAGAGCGTCGGTGAGTTCGCCGTAGCGGCTGCACACCTCCGAGAGGAATCCGACGAGCGCTCGGACCGACTGCATCTCCGGATCGTTCGGGGGCGTGTAGCGAAGGGAGCCGCCGCGGTAATCCATCGGGTCGTAGATGGCGCTTCGGTCCTCGTTCTTTCTCTCGAGGAACCCGTCGGACCTCAGCAGCGTCTCAGGATGGTCTCTGAGAAGCTCGAACGGTCCGCGGTAATGGGCCGAGAAGCCCCGATCCTGACAGGCCTGCCCGGCGGTGAGAATCTTCGCCCACCCTCTCACGAATTTGGTGACGTACTGCGCCGCGTTGCGCTCGGAGAAATGTGCGATCCAGAGCCGCCGCTCGACGACCACCCTGCCGCGGCTGCCCTCCGGCAGAAGCACGTCGTGCTGTCCCTCCAGCACGAGGCCCTTCTCCTTCGCCAACCGCCAGCTCGCGATAATCTTGCCGTCGCTGGCGATCTCCGTGCGATGGGTGATGCGGCGCGGGACGAGGTTTTCTCCTGCATCATCCCGGGTCGTGCAATTGTAGTGAGCCCAGGGAATCCGGACAGCGACGACGTTCCCGCCGGCGTTTTCCAGCTCTTGGAGGTAGTGCCGAAGGCCGCCCGGCAGCTGGCGCTCGTCATAGAACTCATCGCTGTCGAGACAGGCCACCCAATCCGCGTCGTGCCGGTCAACTGCCTCGTTGTAGAGCCAGTTGTTCATGTCCCGCTCGGAGAAGCAGATCGACGGCGACTGGTAGACCGTGAGCGGAAGCCCCTCTTCGGCGAGTTTTCGGATGATCTCGATGGTTCCGTCCCGGCTGCCATTGTCGAGAATGATGTGATGATCGACGAAGGCCGCCGCGTGCCGAATGAACGCCTCGATGACATCGACCTCATCGAGCACTCGGCTCACCGCGACCACACGCATGCAATGGCTCTCCAGACGCCTCCAGCCGGATGAACGAAGCGGCCTGCTCGGAGCCGTCGCGCGGCGGATCGCCGGTCACGGGTCCCGCAGCACTTTCCGGATGAAGTCGTCTCCGCTTACGGCTAAACCCGCGCACAATCCAATAAGGGGCTCTGGCGCCGCTTCATGCTCGTCCAGCTCGCGATCCGCGACATCGTTCTGATCGACAAGCTCGAATTGACCTTCTCCGGGGGGCTCACCGTTCTCACGGGCGAGACCGGTGCGGGCAAGTCGATCCTGCTCGACGCGTTCGCCCTGGCGCTCGGCGGGCGCGGCGACGGCGGCCTCGTGCGGCAGGGCGAGGCGCAGGGCGGCGTCACCGCCGTGTTCGACGTGGCCCTCGACCACCCCGCCCGCGCCGTCGCGGCGGCGGCCGAGATCGATACCGACGGCGACCTGATCCTGCGCCGCACGCAATTCGCCGACGGGCGCACCCGCGCCTTCGTCAACGACCAGCCGGTCGGCGTGCAGACCATGCGGGCGATCGGTACGGCCCTCGTCGAGATCCACGGTCAGCACGACGACCGGGCGCTGGCCGACCCCACCACCCACCGCAGCATCCTCGACGCGTTCGGCGGGCTTCAGGGCCCGCTCGCGCTGGTGGCATCGGCCGCCAAACGCGTGCGCGCCGCCCGCTCGACGCTCGCGGAGCAGCGCGAACGCGTCGAGGCCGCGCAGAAGGAAGCCGATTTTCTCCGCCACGCGGTGGAGGAACTGGGCCTCCTCGATCCGCAGGCGGGCGAGGAGGCCCAGCTCGCCGAGCGCCGCACGCTGATGCAGCAGGGCGAGAAGGTCGCCCGCGAGTTGAACGAAGCGCTCGACCTCGTCGGCGGCTCCGGCTCGCTCGTGCCGCACCTCTCCTCCGCCGTGCGCCGTCTGGAGCGGCGCAGCGCCACGGTGCCGACCCTGGTCGATCCGAGCATCGCCGCCCTCGATGCCGCTCTCGTCGCGCTGGACGAGGCGCGCGCCGCCCTCGATGCCGCGGTGCTCGCCGCCGAGTTCGATCCGCGCGAGTTGGAGCGTGTCGAGGAACGATTGTTCGCCCTGCGCGCGGCCTCGCGAAAATATTCGGTCCCGGCCGACGACCTTTCCGACCTGCGCAGCCGCTACGATGCGGATGTGGCCGCCCTCGATGCCGGCGAACAGGCGCTTGCCGGGCTCGAGGCCGAACTCGCGGCGGCGGAAACGGCCTATGCCCAGGCCGCCAAACGGCTCGGCGACGGGCGCCGCAAGGCGGCCAAGGCGCTCGATGCGGCGGTGCAGGCCGAGTTGCCGCCGCTGAAACTGGAGGGCGCCCGCTTCATCACGCAGATCACCGTGGACGAAGCCTCGCGCGACGCCGCCGGCACCGAGCGAGTCGAGTTCTGGGCGCAGACCAATCCCGGCACCCGCGCCGGCCCGATGATGAAGGTCGCCTCCGGCGGCGAGCTCTCCCGCTTCATGCTGGCGCTCAAGGTCGTGCTCGCCGGCAAGGGGTCGGCGCCGACCCTGATCTTCGACGAGATCGACACCGGCCTCGGCGGCGCGGTGGCCGACGCCATCGGCGCGCGGCTCGGCCGTCTCTCGGAGCAGGTTCAGGTCGTGGCCGTGACCCACGCGCCGCAGGTCGCCGCCCGCGCGGTGACGCATTTCCGCATCGCCAAGGACAGCGTGAAGGGGAAGGCGGCCAAGGGCGCGGAGAAGAGCGCCGAGCGGGTGACGACCCGGGTGGTCGGGCTCGCGGCGGATGCGCGCCGGGAAGAGATCGCCCGCATGCTGGCTGGCGCCACCGTCACCGACGAGGCGCGCGCGGCGGCGGCACGGCTGCTGTTGGGGGCCGAAGGCTGAGCCTCCGGCGCATCGTCTCATTCCAAAAGCCGGCGACCGCCTTTTGGGACGATGCGCTAATCGCCCTCGTCGAGTTCGATCCCATATTCCGCCAGCACCCAGAAGATCGCTTCCAGATCGTCGGCGGTGACGTCGCGCGGCGGCAACGCCTCTTCTAGGTCGTCGTAGGTCAGCGAGCGGCGGCGCTCCGCATCCGCCTTGGCGAGCAGGCGATCGACCGTCATGCGGATGTCGGCCGGCAGGGCATCGTGGCTCGGCAGCACGATCCCGCCGGCCGGGCGCAGGGCGTCGCTGAGCAGGCGATCGATGATCGCCTGCCGTCGCGCGTGAGCTCCGTCCGAACTGTCCATGCCACGGAATATGGACCGTCGTCGGCGCGCGTCGAGTCTCCCAATGCCGCCGTCTTGAATGACTCCGTGCATGGCTCCGCGCGTCACTCCTTGCCGACCGACATCAGCAGGCGCTCGGTGCCGGCATCCTCCAGGCGGTTGACCATGCGGCGGCCCTCGTGGACGTCGCGGAGCGTCTTGGTGGCGGTGATGCAGGACTGGACCAGCATCACCGTGCCCATGGCGAGATAGCCCTTCATCCAGAAGTCGAGGGGCATGAACAGGATGCCGAAGCCGACGAGGGCGGCGGAGGCGACGAATGAGGCTTGGGCGGCAGCGCCGCGGGCGAGGGTTCGCAACAGCGTCAACATGGCATCACTTCGAGGGCGTGACCGCGTCGTCACGCCCTCATGGATGAGCCTGTTTGCACAGCGTGCAAGTGATGATTTGCACATCGTACAATGTGGATGATCGTCCAGGACCGAGCCGTCCGAGCCGAACTCAAGCATCGTCCTGGATGCCTGATTCGGGACGATGCTCTAGCCCCGGCTCAATCCCTCACGGTCAATGTCGCCGCCTTGGCGATCCGCACGGGAATCGCCTTGGCTGCCGGCACCTTGGCCTGGGCATCGTGGTGCCAGAGCGGGATCAGCACGTTCAGTTCCGGGTAATACCCGGCGCAATTGCCGGCGGGGATGTCGTATTTGGCGATCCTCAGGCCCTTCACCTCGCGGGCAAACTCGTCGGCGGCCTCGGTCACGACATCGACGGTCTCGCCATCGGCGAGTTGCAGCCGCTCGATATCGTTCTCGTTCATGAACAGCACTTGGCGGGTGCCTTTCACCCCGCGGAAGCGGTCGTGATAGCCGTAGATCGTGGTGTTGAACTGGTCGTTCGAGCGCAGCGTGATGAGGTCGAGCACGTCGCGCCGGTCGCTCTTCATGTCCGGGTCCATGTCGAGCCCGTCCGGCGGCACGACGAAGTTCGCCTTGCCGGTGGGTGTCTCCCATTTGCGCTCACGCGCGGCGATCGGCTTGTGCTGGCCGCCGGGCTCGAACAGGCGCGCGTTGAAGTCCTTGAACTTCTCGGGATACGTCGCCTCGATGGCGTCGCGCACCCGCGCGTAATCGCCGACCCAGGCGTTCCAATCGACCTTGGGGTTGGCCGGCAGCGTCGCCTTGGCCAGTTGCGCCACGATCCAGGGCTCCGAGCGCACGTGGTCGCTCACGGGCCGGGCGACGCCGCGCGAGCCGTGGAAGCAGGAGGTCGAGTCCTCCATCGACACGGCCTGCGGCCCGCTCGCCTGCTCGTCCACCTCGATCCGGCCGAGGCACGGCAGGATATAGGCGACCTCGCCGTGCACGAGGTGCGAGCGGTTGAGCTTGGTCGAGACCTGAACGGTAAGACGCAGCGAGCGCCACGCCTCCTCCATCCGCTTCGTGTCGGGGATCGCACGGATGAAGTTGCCGCCGAGCCCGACAAAGGCCTTCACCTTGCCGGAGAGAACGCCTTCGCAGGTCTCGATCGTGTTCATCCCCTTCTCGCGGGGCGGCTCGAAACCGTACATCTCCTTGAGTTTATCGAGCGGTACCAGCGACGGCTCGTCGGCGATGCCGACGGTGCGCTGGCCCTGCACGTTCGAGTGTCCGCGCACGGGGCAGATGCCGGCGCCGGGCCGCCCGATATTGCCGCGCAGGAGCAGCAGGTTGACGAACATCTGCACCGTCTCGGTGCCGCGGCGGTGCTGGGTCAGACCCATGCCGTAGATGCCGATCACGGCCCGCGCACGGGCGTAGACGGCGGCGGCCGCCTCCATCCCCTCGCGCCTCAGGCCGGACTTGGTCTCCAGCGCCGGCCATTCGAGCCGGTCGCAAAACTTTTCGAAGTTCTCGAAGCCGTGGGTGTGCTCATCTAGGAAATCGATATCGAGGATGCGCGGGCGCCCTTCCGCCTGCGCCTCTCGATCCATGGCGAAGAGCGCCTTGCAGATGCCGCCGAGCGCCGCGATGTCGCCACCGGCCTTCACCTGGTGGTACTGGGTCGAGATCTGCGTCGAGGAATGGGTCAGCATCTCGACGGGCGATTGCGGGTTGGTGAACCGCTCCAGCCCGCGCTCCCGAAGCGGGTTGAAGGTGATGATCGGCACGCCCCGGCGGCGGGCGTCCTGCAACGGGTGAAGCATCCGCGGCGCGTTCGAGCCGACATTCTGCCCGAAGAACAGGATCAGGTCGGTGGTCTCGAAATCCTCCAGCACCGTCGTGCCGACGGGGACGCCGATCGATTGCGGCAGCGCCTTCGAGGTCGATTCGTGGCACATGTTGGAGGAGTCGGGCAGGTTGTTGTTGCCGTACATGCGCGCGAACAGGGCGTACATGTAGCTCGTCTCCAGCGAAGCGCGGCCCGACGAGTAGAACACCGCCGAGTTCGGGTCCGTCTCGCGCAGAGCCTTCAGCTCTTGACCGATCTCCGCGAAAGCCTCTTCCCACGAGACGGGAAGGTAGCGGTCGCGCCGCGGATCATAGCGCAGCGGGTGTGTGAGGCGGCCCTTCTCCTCGAGGTCGTAATCCGGCCAAGTCAGCAATTCGGTGACCGAATGGCGCTCGAAGAAGTCGGGGCCGATCCGCTTGCGGGTCTGCTCCCAGGCGGTCGCCTTGGCGCCGTTCTCGCAATATTCGAACGTGGCCGGCTTGGCCGGCTTCGACCATGCGCAGGACACGCACATGAAGCCGCCCGGCTTGTTCTGCTTCATCAGCATCGCCGCGCCGGAAGCCGGGATCTCCTCGCGGGTCAGGATCTCAACGAGCGACCGGGCCGACCCCCATCCGCCGGCCGGGTCGGTATAGGCTTCGATCTTCTCGTCGGGCATGGCCGGGCTCGCTTCGCGTGAACCTCCGGCCAACATCCGCGCCAAACGTAGAGTTCCGCCCGTGCGACGATGCCTACGGCGCTTTGGAAAGCGCCACGCGGCCTATTGGTCGGCGAACGGTTCCGCCCCCTGGGCATCGGGGTTCATTCCCTCCACCGGCGCGCGGCTGCGGCGGGGGCGCGCCGGAGCGTTCGCCGCCGTCGGCGTCGCGGTGTTGGCGCCGAGGCGCGTCGCGAGCGCGATCGCCCGCGCTTCGGTGAAGCGCAGGTGGCAATAGCCGTGCGCGCCCTCGCGGGCATAGGTCCGGCAGGCCTGCTCGCGATCCGAGGAGAACGCTGCCTGCTCCTGCACGATCGGGCGGATGTCGCCGCCCCGCGCCCGCTGGGTCATGATCTTGTAATTGTCCCGCACCGCCTTGTCGGCGACGCCGCGGGCGGTGTCGAACTCGCCCGCCTGCGGGAGCAGACTCGCCGCGCCGGGCCCCCACAGGCCCGACGGCTTGGTCTCGCAATCCGCCGCCGTGAAGGTGCAGGCCGAGCCCGAGCCGAGCGGCGTGGCAAGCACGCTGCCGTCGAGGATCTCGAAGCGCAGCGGGCATTCGGCGCTCGCCGTCGAGAAGCGGGAGACGCCCTGCGCGCGGCCCTCGGCGCTCAGCGGCATCGGCTTGCCGCCGTCGAGCTTGACCGTGCAGTTCTCGGTTGGCTGCGAGATCTTGGTGCCCGGCAGCGTCATCTGGGCGGTATAGGCCGACCCGCTCCGCTCGATCTTCAGCGATCCGTTCAGCCCGTTCAGCAGCAGGTCCTGACCCGCGACGTTGTCCTCGGCCGGTACCCGCAGCACAACGGGCTGGCGGGGCTGGGCCGGCACGCTCGGGCGCGTCTCGGCGCCTTCGCCCGGTGCCGGAGCGCCCGGCTCCACCGGTTGCGGCGGCTGGACGGGCACGTTGCGCGGCGGCTGCGGCGGACGGGCCGCCCGCCCGATGCCGAACAGCTCCTCGAAGAAGTTCTGCGCCCGCGCCGGGGTGGCCGGGACCACGGCCAAGCCGGCGAGTACGAGCAACGCCCCCGTCGCGACGCGGAGCGGGCGAGGCTTCTTCGCGAAAACCCTTTCGGACACGGGCAGCAACATCAGGCGGTCGGCCTCCCGGTTTGCCGCCACGTCACGGACGGTATGCATAAGCCATATGCCGGTGTCCTAGCACGTCACCCGTGGCGCGGACGTGGCAGCATGGCAACAAACAAGCCTTCCTCTCGGTGTCGCGCCTCGGAAAGCAGCCCCGGCGCGGCGAAGGATGACGCTCGCCGCTCAACCGTCGGACGCGCGTTCTTGCGGCGGCGTAGCCGTCTTCTTATATGCGGCGGGACACGGGACGAAGCCTTGGGAGCGCATCCCGCAAGGGCCACGCGCTTCGGACCATCCCGTTCTCAAACCAGACGTTTTCAACCGCCATGGGTCGAGCTGCTTCGGGGCTCGGCGGTCTGCTTGAAAAATCCAACAGAGGGATCCCACCATGGGTAAAGTGATCGGTATCGACCTCGGCACCACCAATTCCTGCGTGGCCGTCATGGAAGGCACGCAGCCGCGGGTCATCGAGAATGCGGAAGGCGCCCGCACCACCCCGTCCATCGTCGCCTTCACCGACGACGGCGAGCGCCTCGTCGGCCAGCCCGCCAAGCGGCAGGCCGTGACCAATCCGGAACGCACGTTCTTCGCGATCAAGCGTCTGATCGGCCGGACCTACGACGATCCGCTGACGCAGAAGGACAAGGGCCTCGTGCCCTACAAGATCGCCCGCGGCGACAACGGCGATGCCTGGGTCGAGGCCGACGGCAAGAAGTACTCGCCCTCGCAGATCTCCGCCTTCACCCTTCAGAAGATGAAGGAGACGGCCGAGTCGCATCTCGGCCAGCCGGTGACGCAGGCCGTCATCACGGTGCCCGCCTACTTCAACGACGCCCAGCGTCAGGCCACCAAGGATGCCGGCAAGATCGCCGGCCTCGAAGTGCTGCGCATCATCAACGAGCCGACGGCGGCGGCGCTCGCCTACGGCCTCGACAAGAAGAAGGCCGGCACGATCGCGGTCTACGACCTCGGCGGCGGCACCTTCGACGTGTCGATCCTCGAGATCGGCGACGGCGTGTTCGAGGTGAAGTCGACGAACGGCGACACCTTCCTCGGCGGCGAGGACTTCGACAACCGCGTGGTCGAGTACCTGACCGCCGAGTTCAAGAAGGAGCAGGGCATCGACCTGACCAAGGACAAGCTCGCCCTCCAGCGCCTCAAGGAGGCCGCCGAGAAGGCCAAGATCGAGCTGTCCTCGGCGACCCAGACCGAGATCAACCTGCCCTACATCACCGCCGACGCCTCAGGCCCGAAGCACCTCGCGCTCAAGCTCAGCCGCGCGAAGTTCGAATCGCTCGTCGACGATCTCGTGCAGCGCACGATCGAGCCGTGCCGCAAGGCGCTCAAGGATGCCGGCGTCTCGGCCTCCGAGATCGACGAGGTCGTGCTCGTCGGCGGCCAGACCCGCATGCCCAAGGTGCAGGAGGTCGTGAAAGCGTTCTTCGGCAAGGAGCCCCACAAGGGCGTCAACCCGGACGAGGTCGTCGCCATCGGCGCTGCGGTCCAGGCCGGCGTGCTCCAGGGCGACGTGAAGGACGTGCTGCTGCTCGACGTGACCCCGCTCTCGCTCGGCATCGAGACGCTGGGCGGCGTGTTCACGCGGCTCATCGACCGCAACACCACGATCCCGACCAAGAAGTCCCAGGTCTTCTCCACGGCCGAGGACAACCAGAACGCGGTCACCATCCGGGTCTTCCAGGGTGAGCGCGAAATGGCAGCGGACAACAAGCTGCTCGGCCAGTTCGATCTCGTCGGCATCCCGCCGGCGCCCCGCGGCATGCCGCAGATCGAGGTGACCTTCGACATCGACGCCAACGGCATCGTCAACGTGACGGCCAAGGACAAGGCGACGAACAAGGAGCACCAGATCCGCATCCAGGCCTCCGGCGGCCTGTCGGACGCCGACATCGAGAAGATGGTCAAGGATGCCGAGGCCAATGCCGAGGCGGACAAGAAGCGGCGTGAGCTGGTCGAGGTGAAGAACCAGGGCGAGAGCCTGATCCACGCCACCGAGAAGTCGGTCGCGGAGTACGGCGACAAGGTCTCGGCCGCCGACAAGGGTGCCATCGAGTCCGCCATCACCGCGCTGCGCTCCGCGCTCGAGGGTGAAGACGCCGAGGGCATCAAGGCCAAGACAAACGACCTGATGCAGGCCTCGATGAAGCTCGGCGAGGCGATGTACGCCGCCTCGCAGACCGAGGGTGCGCCCGGCGCCGAGGGGGCCGCGGCCTCGGGCGAGAAGAAGGACGACGTCATCGACGCCGACTTCCAGGAAGTGGACGAGAACGAGCGCAAGAAGCGCGCGTAAGGCTATCGTGATTCGTTTGCGAACGAGGAACATCGGCACGGCTGGGCTTGCTCCAGCCGTGCCCCTCTTCGTTTCTCGTACCGTTGGTGCTGCGTTCGTGATTCTGCTATGCGCATCAGCAGCGACGCACGGCGAATCAAGGCTGGATCCTCAATTGCGAGAAGAGTTGAGGATCCGGAGTGAGATGCGCAATCTCCACCAAAACATGATACTGGCTGAGCACAATCTCTCTGAAGCGATAAAACAGCGGGACAATTCAAGGCTTCTTCTTGTCAGCCTATTTCTTGGCTTCATGACATCCAAACCTGCCGCATTCCATCATTCGTGCACGGAAGCGGAAAAGGGGCTCAATGAAGCCGTCGCTGGGGCAGCCTATGCACTCAACCCGAATTCTATGAGTGTCAAAATCGATGACGAGAAATCAATAAACCTCCTTCCGGAGCAAGACGCCCTCCTTAAATGGTACGAGGATGGGCGCTCGAAATACGCGGGCAATCTTTCGGATTGCGAAGAGCAAGTAGGCATCAAGAAGACTGAGCGCTCGATGCCTGAACGACTTCCCTGGGCGAACTGATATGTCGAAACGGGACTACTACGAGGTCTTGGGCGTCGCGAAGACGGCCTCGGAGAGCGAGCTGAAGGTTGCCTTCCGCAAGCTGGCCATGGTGCATCACCCGGACCGCAATCCCGGCGACAAGGAAGCCGAGATCAAGTTCAAGGAAGTCAACGAGGCCTATCAGTGCCTCTCCGACGGCCAGAAGCGTGCGGCCTACGATCGGTTCGGTCACGCGGCCTTCAGCCAAGGCGGCGCGGGCGGTCCCGGATTCGGCAACGAGTTCGGCGACTTCATGTCGGACATCTTCGAGAACTTCTTCGGGGACGGACGCGCCGCACCGGGCGGCGGGGCAGGCCGCGGGCGCGGCGGCGCACCGGGCCGTGAGCGCGGCTCGGACCTGCGCTACAACCTCGAAATCAGCCTCGAAGAGGCCTTCGCGGGCAAGACCGAAACCATCCGCATCCCGACCTCGATCGCCTGCGAGACCTGCTCGGGAACGGGCGCCAAGGCGGGCTCGAAGCCGCGCACCTGCTCGACCTGCGGCGGCTACGGCCGGGTGCGGGCGGCGCAAGGCTTCTTTGCCATCGAGCGGACCTGCCCGAACTGCCACGGCCGCGGCGAGGTGGTGGACGATCCCTGCACGGCCTGCTCCGGCGCGGGCCGGGTGAACCGCGAGCGCACGCTGTCGATCAACGTGCCGGCGGGCGTCGATGACGGCCTGCGCATCCGTCTTGCGGGCGAGGGCGAGAGCGGCATGCGCGGCGGGCCGGCGGGCGATCTCTACGTCTTCCTCTCGATCAAGCCGCACCCGTTCTTCCAGCGCGATGGGGCCGACCTGTTCTGCCGCGTGCCGATCTCGATGGTGACGGCCGCACTGTCGGGCGAAATCACCGTGCCGGTGATCGACGGCTCGCAGACGCAAGTGCGGATCCCGGCCGGCACGCAGACGGGCAAGCAGTTCCGCATCAAGAGCAAGGGCATGCCGGTGCTGCGATCCCGCGAGGTCGGCGACCTCTACATCCAGGTCTCGGTGGAGACGCCGCAGAACCTCACCAAGCGCCAGCGCGAGCTATTGCAGGAGTTCGACCAGAGCGCCTCGGACGAGAACCACCCGGAGAGCGCCGGGTTTTTCTCGAAAGTGCGTGACTTCTTCGTGAGCGGCTCGACACGGGCGTGATCGCCCACGGCGCACGGGATCAAACCCCCTGTTCCACCAGTTATGACCGCGGCTTGCCGCTGCGGTCACACGCCCAGCCCCTTACGGCGAAGCTTGACTGCTTACGGGTTTTCGTCGTCTAGCCTGTTCGATCCATGATGAGCCGAGGACCTTCGGACGTGCCGCCGCTTCGCCGTTCCAGTGCCCGCGCCGTCTCCGCCGCACGCACCGTCCGTGAACGCAAGGATCCCTTGGAGGACGAGGCGCGCTTTCTGCGCTCCTGGTTCGAGCGCCCGCTCGTCACCGGCGCGGTGACACCCTCGGGACGGATGCTGGCGCGCACCATGGCCGCCTATGCCGACCCGAACGTCAGTGGCCCCGTGATCGAGCTTGGGCCGGGCACCGGCCCCGTGACCGAAGCCCTGATCCGCCGCGGCTTCGATCAGGACCGGCTCGTCCTCGTCGAATTCAATCCCGATTTCTGCACCCTGCTGCGCCGACGTTTCCCCGGCGTAACCGTGATCTGCGGCGACGCCTACCGGATCCGCGAGACTTTGCGCGACCGTCTCGGCAGCCTCTGCGCCGCCACGATCTCCAGCCTGCCGCTGTTCACCAAGCCGCTGGAGCAGCGCTTCGAACTGCTGCAAGGCGCCCACGACCTGATGCATCCGGGCGCGCCCTTCGTGCAGTTCACCTACGCCGTCGTGCCGCCGATCCCGGCGAAGTGTGAGGCGGGCAGCTACACGGCGAGCCGCTCCAACCGCGTCTGGCTCAACCTGCCCCCGGCCCGCGTCTGGGTTTATCGGCGCCCGGAGCCGAAGGCCGGCACGGTCTGATCCTGGACACCTCGCGAGGCCGAGCCGCGAAGAGCAGGCTCGACCGCACCAGAATATCTTTGAAAAGCCGCTGACCTTCTCCGGATGTTTTCGGGCGTTTCCCCGGTTCAATCCGGACGATCCGGCCTGGCTTTCCAAGTGTGTCCGCCGGGCTCGAACGGACTTGTTTCCGATTGTTCGGATCGTGCTCAGTGCGCGTTCATCCGTCGGCTCCTAGCTTCGTCGTCAAGGCTGTTGGGACAGCCCGATGAACGGAGGTCACACGATGTCGGATACATCCTTGGGGCGTCGAACCCGCTTTGCTTTCGCCGCACTCGCCCTGATGGCTGGCGGCCTGTTCGGCGCGAGCACCGCCAACGCTGCTCCGCTCGCGCCGGCTCCGGAAGCGACTCTCGCCTCGGAGGCGACGGTCGAGACGGTGCAATGGCAGCACCACCATTTCGGCCACCGTCACCATCCCCGCCATTGGGGCCACCGCCACCACCATCACGGCCATTGGGGGCACCACCGCCGCCACTGGGGCCACCGCCATCACCATCACGGCCACTGGGGCCATCATCGCCGGCACTGGGGCCATCGCCACCACTGGTAGGGCATGAGGAGGCGGGCTCAAACCCGCTCGCTCAGCCCAAGCGCTCCATCACGGCCTCACACGGCTCCGGCTCCGTTGCACCGATCCGATAGGCTGCCCGAAGCGATGCCGCTGCCCGCTCGGCGGCGGCCTCGTCCGAAGCGTGGACGATGCCGATCGGATCGTTCGGTGCCAACCGATCTCCCGGCCGCGCGAGGCCGGTGAAACCGACGCGGGCGTCGATGGCATCCTGCGGCCGGGTGCGCCCGCCCCCGAGGCCGATCACCGCGAGGCCGATGGCGCGGGTCTCCACCGACGCCACCACGCCCGCTTCCAGCGCCGGCACGGGCCGCACGACCGGCGCCCGGGGCAGGTGTCGGTCTGCCGCCTCGACGAAGTCGCCGGGGCCGCCCAGCGCCGCCACCATCCGCGCGAAGGCCTCGCAGGCCCGACCCGATTCGAGCGCCGCCGTCAGCCGCCCCTCCGCCTCCGCGACATCCGCGGCGAGGCCCCCGATCAGCAGCATCTCGGCGGCCAGTGCCAGGGTCACGGCGTGGAAGCGCGGTTCGCGGGCGCGACCGGTGAGGTAATCGACGGCATAGGCCACCTCGACCGCGTTGCCGGCGCAGGAGGCCAGCGGGGCATCCATGTCGGTGATGAGCGCGCGTGTGCGAAGTCCCGCCGCGTTGGCGACCGTCACGATGCTCTCGGCGAGCGCCTGCGCATCGGCGCGGCTTGCCATGAAGGCGCCGGAGCCGGTCTTCACATCCATGACGAGCCCTTGAAGCCCCGCCGCGAACTTCTTCGACAGGATCGATGCGGTGATGAGATCGAGCGATTCCACCGTCCCGGTGACGTCGCGGATCGCGTAGAGGCGCCGGTCGGCCGGCGCGAGGTCGGCGGTCTGGCCGATGATGGCGCAGCCGGCCTCGGCCGTAACCGTGCGGAAGCGGTCGAGGCCCGGCATCACGTCGTAGCCCGGAATGCTCGCGAGCTTGTCCAGCGTGCCGCCGGTATGCCCGAGGCCGCGCCCGGAGATCATCGGCACGTAGCCGGCGCAGGCGGCGACCATCGCGGCGAGCGGAAGGCTCACGGTGTCGCCGACGCCGCCCGTGGAGTGCTTGTCGAGGACGGGGCCAGGTAGATCCCACGCGAGCACCGTGCCCGAATGCGTCATGGCGCGGGTCAGCGCCACGCGCTCGTCGAGCGAAAGGCCGCGAAAGAACACAGCCATGGCAAAGGCGGCGGCCTGCCCCTCGGTGACCTGATCCCGCGTCAGCCCCTCGATGAAGCCGGCGATGTCGGCCTCCGACAGGGCGCGTCCGTCGCGCTTGTCGCGAATGATCTCCTGGGGGAGCCTCATCGGGCGGTCTCCCCGGCGCGGACGAGCTCGGCGCGGAGCGCGCTGGCGCCGATGCGGAAGGTGTTCGGGCTCACCCAATCCGGCCCCATCATCCGGTCGGCGAGCGCGAGATACGCGGCGGCATCCTCGACCCGGCGAAGGCCGCCCGAGACCTTGAGCCCCGCAGGCCGGTCGCCGCCGCGCGCGCGGATCGCGTCCAGCATGATCTCGGCTGCCGGCAGCGTCGCCGAGACCGCCGTCTTGCCGGTGGAGGTCTTGATGAAATCGGCACCGGCTTCGAGCGACAGGCGGCTCGCCTGCGCGATCAGGTCCGGGTCTTCGAGTTCGCCGGTCTCCAGGATCACCTTGAGAAGTCGGCCTGCACAGGCCGCGCGCACGGCCCCCACCATCGCAAGAGCGCTCTGCGCGTCGCCGCGCATCAAGGCGCGATAGGGCAGGACGAGGTCGATCTCGTCGGCGCCGTCCGCGAGCGTGGCCCGGGTCTCCGCAACCGTGCGCTCCACCGCCTCGCCGCCTTCCGGGAAATTGACGACAGCGGCGACCCGGACGCCGCTTCCGCGAAGCCTACGGACCGATTCGGCAACGAAACGGGGCCAGACGCAGACGGCGGCGACCCCGCTCGCGCGGGCCTTGCCGCACAGCTCTTCGACGGCAGCGGCAGTGCAGGCGTCGCTGAGATCGGTGAGATCGAGCAGCGGGAGGGCGCGCCGTGCCGCGCGGGCCGCATCCTGCGGGGGGAGGGGGGCTGAAGCGGTCATCCGGGTTCCCTACACTTCGGGCAGCCGGCCGACGAAGCCGGCGGCGAGCCGGGCCAGATCGGCCCCGGCGCGGGCGGCGACCGCCTTGGTCTCGGCATGGTGCGGGTCGCCGCCCGCGATCCCCGCCGCGAGGTTCGTCACCACGGAGATCGCCGCCACGGGCATACCGAGGAAACGGGCGAGGATCGTCTCCGGCACGGTGGACATGCCGACGAGGTCGGCGCCGAGAATCCCGGCCATGCGCACCTCGGCCGGCGTCTCGAAACTCGGGCCCGAGAACCATGCGTAAACGCCGGCATGCAGCGGCAGTCCGATTGCCTCGGCTGCCGCACCGAGGTGAGCGCGCAGGCCGGGATCGTAGGCCGCCGTCATCGGCACGAAGCGGGCGTCGCTCGGCTCCCCGATCAGGGGATTGAGGCCGGACAGGTTGATGTGGTCGGCCAGCATCACGAGGCGCCCGGGGCCGGTCTCCGGGCGCAGCGAACCGGCGGCGTTGGTGAGCAGAAGCCGCGCCGCGCCGAGCGCCCGCGCGGCGGCCAGCGGCACCCGCATGGCGGCAGCGTCACCGGTCTCGTAGGCGTGGGTCCGCCCCTCGAACACGAGCACAGGCCGCCCCGACAGGCGACCGCGATGCAGCCGCCCGCCATGGCCGCTGACGCCGGGGGCGGGAAAGCCGGGAATCGCCTCGTAATCGAGGCTGACGCGATCCTCGACCGCCTCGACCAAGGCGCCGAGCCCGGTCCCCGTGACGATCGCTAGGGCATAGGGGCCGGAGAAGTTTTCCGCGCGCAGATGGGCGATGGCCGCGTCTTCAGGCGCCATGGACGAAATGCTCCGGGCCGAAGGAGGCGGGCAACAATTGCTCCAGCGTGTAGCGCGCCCGCACGCCGTCGGGACCGGCCGAGAGGATCGGCGTGTCGGGACGCGCGAATTCGCGGATGCGCTGGCGGCAGGCGCCGCAGGGCGTCACCGGGGCGGGACTGTCGGCCAGGACGAGGATCGCCCGGATATGCCGGCCGCCGGCCGCAATCATCGCGGCGACGGCGCCGGCCTCGGCGCAGGTGCCGACGGGGTAGGCGGCGTTCTCGACGTTGCAGCCGGCATGGACGCGGCCGGCTTCGTCCACCAAGGCGGCGCCGACGGCGAAGCCCGAATAGGGCGCATGGGCCCGTCCGCGCACGGCGGCGGCGGCCGCGAACAGGGCATCGAAATCGGGCTCGGTCACGGATGAGGCCTGAGCGGTTCGCGGTGCATCCTGCGGTTTGGCCCGAGGAAAGGGGCCGTGTCGAGGGGGCAACGGTCGACAGAGACGCGCACGGCTTCTAAGGCAGGCCCATCGCGCGCGGGCGCGGCACCGGGAGCCCACACAATGCTCGGACGCTACGATCGGGGATCGACCGGCGGCGAAGCCAAGGTCGAGTACGGCGACGGCACCATGCGGGTGGTCAAGCCCGGCACCTACGTCCGCTGCGCCGTGACCGGCGAGCCGATCGCCCTCGACGCCCTGCGCTACTGGAACGTCGATCGCCAGGAGGCCTATGCCACCCCCGAGGCGGCGATGCAGCGCCTCAAGGAGATCGGCGCGGCGCGTTGACGGCAGGACGGGCCTTCCGTCGTCCGACCTCGACCGACTTTGTCGGGCTCGGCTTCCTCGCCGGGGCCGCGGGCCTCTTCTTCATCGCCGTCAGCGACTTCGGCGCGATAATCACCGGTCTTTCGGCGGGCGACGAGCTGATCGAGGTCTCGAGTCACGCGCCCGCGGCACTGCCGGGGGCTGTCGGGCTCAGTGCCTTCGCGGCCATGCTTCTGCGGCGGAAGGGGACGCCGCGCGGTGACACGCGTCTCATGGCGGCGGCGCTCACCTGCATTCCGCTGATGCTTCTGCTGCCGATCCCGTACCTGATGACATGGCGGGCCATCCTGACCGATCACGGCTACGCGCCGTGCGAGACGACTGTCGCCGGCCGGCGCACGGTGTACCGCTGGCGTCGGACCGAGTTCGGTCCGTGCCGCTGAACGGCGCCCGCGTCATCCCAAATCCGATCGATCCCTCCGGGATGGCGGATTGGAACCTCGCTCAGGCGCCACGCGGGAACGCCGCCGCGAGCTGCTGGCGGAGCCGCGCTTCATCGGCAAAAGCGAGGGCGACCCGTAGCACCTCCACCGCCGGGCGCGCCTCGGCCGGCAGCCGCACCGCATCCTTCTCCGTCGTGACGAGGCGGGCGCCCTCGCGCGCGGCGAGCGCCGACAATGCCGCCCAATCCCCCGGCCGATAGGGATGATGGTCGGCGAAGGCCCGCTCCGCCACGATCTCGGCGCCCAGGCCCCTCAGCGTCTCGAAGAACTTCTGCGGACGGCCGATCCCGGCAAAGGCGACAACGCGGCGACCGGACCAGTCCGGCCCGGCTTCAGGCACGAGATGGGCGCGGTAGACCGGCAGGTCGCGGCTTTCCGCCGCCGTCGCCGTCGCCTCGCCGGGGGCGCCCTCGCCGACCAGCACGAGGCCGGCGACATGGGGCCATTGCCGGGCCAGCGGCGCGCGCAGCGGCCCGGCGGGGAAGGGAAGGCCGTTGCCGAGGCCAGCACCGCCATCGACCACCGCGAGCGCGAGTGTCTTGGTCAGGCTCGGATTCTGAAGGCCGTCATCCATGACGATCACGTCGGCCCCGGACGCGGCGCAGAGGCGGGCGCCGGCCGGACGGTCGCGGGCGACGATGGTGGGCGCCGCCCGCGCCAGAAGCAGCGGTTCGTCGCCGACCTCCGCCGCCGCGTGCCGAACGGGGTCGACAACGAGCGGCCCGGCGAGCCGGCCGCCATAGCCCCGGCTGAGGAGGGCGGGCGTTCGGCCGAGATCGCGCAGCAGGCGGACGAGAGCGAGGGCCGTCGGCGTCTTGCCGGCGCCGCCGAGGGTGAAGTTGCCGACGCACAGGACGGGGCAGGGCGGTGCCGCGCCGGGCCGGTCCATCCGGTTCGCGGTCAGGCCGCCGTAGACCCGGCCCGCGGGGGCCAGCAGCCGGGCGAACGGATGCGTGGGCGGTCGGGACCAGAAGCCGGGCGGGCGCATCGCAGCCTCAGTCGCGCTCGCGGGCGGAGAGCTTCATCTGCGCGACGTAGGGTTCGAGCACCGCGAAGGTGCGCGCCACCGCGCCCTCGAAGGGCAAGAGCGCGGCCTGGCCCTCGGCCCACATCGCCGCCAGCGCGCGCGGGTCGGCGACCAGTTCGCCGACGGCCTTCTGTAGCTCCGCCTCGTCCGCGACCCGACGCGCGCCGCCCCTGGTGTCGAGCGCGCCATAGGGTTCGTGGAAGTTCTGGACATACGGCCCATGCAGGATCGCGCTGTCCAGGCGCACCGGCTCGATGGGGTTCTGGCCTCCGTGCGGCACCAGCGAGCCGCCGAGGAAGACCAGTGGGCAGAGCCGGTAGAACAGGCCGAGTTCGCCGATCGTGTCGGCGACATAGAGGTCGATCGAGGGCAGCGGGCGCCCGCCCTTGGCGCGCCGGCTCACCCGCAGACCGGCGGCGGCGGCGATCCGCGCCACCTCCTCGCCCCGGCGCGGATGGCGCGGCACGATCACCGTCAGCAGGCGCGGGAAGCGCTGCTTCAAGCCGGCATGGACACGGGCGACGACCTCGTCCTCGCCGGAATGGGTGCTGGCCGCGACCCAGACGGGCCGATCCCCGATCATGTCGCCGAGATAGGCGAGTTGCTGGGAATCGGCCGGCGGCACCGCCGAATCGTACTTGAGATTGCCGACGACATTGATGCGCGGCGCACCGAGCCGGGCGAAGCGCTCTCCGTCCTCGCGGGTCTGGACGAGACAGACCGCGATCCGCGCCAGCAATGCCCGAGCGGTGTCGGGCGAGCGCGTCCAGGCCTTGAACGAGCGCTCCGACATCCGGCCGTTGACCAGCACGAGCGGGATGCCCCGGCGGTGCAGCGACACGATGGTGTTGGGCCAGATCTCGGATTCGGCGACGATGGCGAGATCGGGCTGCCAATGCGCGAGGAAGCGCTCGATCCAGCGCGGCGCGTCGAGCGGCATGTACTGATGCACGGCGCCGGGGGGCAGGCGCTTGCTCAGCAGGTCCGCGGCGCTGCGTGTGCCGGTGGTGACGAGAACCGAGCAGCCGCGGGCGATCATGCCCTCGATCAGCCCGACGAGGGAGAGCGCCTCGCCGATGCTCGCCCCGTGCATCCAGACGAGATGGCCCACCGGCCGGGCCCGGCCGGGCAGGCCGCGGCGCTCGGACAGCCGGACCGGATCCTCCTTGCCCCGTCGCGAGCGCCACGCCAGCAGCCCGGCCACGGCGGGCTCGCCGAGATAGAGTCCGTAGCGGTAGGCGCGAAGCGCGACAGGAAGCTTCGGTACCCTCACGCCGGGCTGCCCTGCGATGCGGGAGCGGACACGCCGCCGACCCGGTCCGGCCGGCCGACGAGGGTGTAGGCCCGGTCGTGGACGCGGTTCAGCTCCGCCTGCACCCGCTGGCGCAGGGCATCGACCTCCTCGGGCGTGACCTCGCGGGGGACGAAGGTCGCCTCGCCGAACACCATGGCACCGCGGCCGAAGGGAAGGCCGAGGCAGGCCCGATCCCAGGAGTTGAAACGGATGTGCCGGCTCGTCACCACCGCCACCGGAACGATGGGCGCGCCGGAAAAGCGCGCGAGCAGGATGATGCCGGCATCGCACACACGGGAGACCTTGGGCACATCGGCCGAAAACGCGACGGTCTCACCGCCCTTCAGCGCCTTGACCATGGCCCGCAGGCCCTCGGCGCCGCCCTTGGCGCGGGCGTCCTTGACCGCGCGACCGCGGGCGCCGGAGGCGCGCATCACGCGCACCCCCATCCGCGTCAGGGCCATGGTGTTGATGTTGCCGTCGGGGGAGCGGGAGATGATCGTGGCGACCCGGTCCTGCGGACGGCTCATGAACGAGATCATGATGTGCTGGCCATGCCACATGGCCGCGATGAACGGGCCGAACGCATCGAGCCGCGCATAGGCGTCTGCCGGCTCCAGGGTGAAGCGGTTGGTGCGCCGGACGAGCCGGAGATAGCCCGAGGCCAGATGGCTGAGCACCCACTGGACGCTCGGCTTGCGGCCGATGGTCTTGATCAGGCCCATGGGTTCTGACCGCTCTGTCCCGATTCGCTTCTCGACCGACCATCGGCCTCCCGCGCCGACATGCGGGGTCGGCGGCTGTCTAGACCCGACCGTACGACGGATGCAACGGAGCCACCCTCCGATCTTAACCTGTGTAATACGAAGCCAAGGACACGAAGCCAAGGAAACGAAGCCAGGAAAACGAAGCGAAGTCAGCGCCGGGGGGCGATGCGGCGGGATGCCCGATATTGACGCCGGCCCGCGTTGCCGCGATGCGGGGTGGCGTATGTTCCGTCTTGCTCATCTCACCGATCCCCATATCGGGCCGCTGCCGCGGCCGCGCCTGCGCCAGCTTCTCAGCAAGCGGGCGGCCGGCTACGTGAACTGGCGCCGGGGCCGCAGCCGCCACCACGACATGGACCTGCTCGGCGCCCTCATCGCCGACCTGCACGGCCAGGGCGTCGACCATGTCGCCTGCACCGGTGACCTGTGCAATCTCGGTCTTCCGGACGAATGGGAGAGCGCCCGGGTGTTTCTCGAAGCGCTGGGTCCGGCGGACCGCGTGAGCTTCGTGCCGGGCAATCACGACGCTTATGTCCGCGGCTCGCTGGAGGGACTGCTCGTCGCCTGCGGCGGCTGGACCGCGGCCGATGACGGGCAGAGCCGTCTGTTCCCCTATCTGCGGCGGCGTGGGCCGCTGGCCCTGGTGGGGCTGTCCTCGGCGATCCCGACCAAGCCGTTCGTCGCGAGCGGCCGGCTCGGGCCGGCGCAGATCGAGGCGGCCGAGCGCGTGCTGCGCGACCTCGCCCTGGCGCCGGAGCGGCCCTGCCGCGTGGTGATGATCCACCATCCGCCCCATCCGGGCGGGGCGGCCTCGGGACGCGAGTTGAAGGATGCGGTCGCCTTCGCGGCGATGATCGGCCGGGCCGGGGCGGACCTGATCCTGCACGGGCACAACCATGTCGGCACCGTGGCCCAGATCACCGGGCCGGACGGGCGGCCGGTGCCGGTGGTCGGCGCGCCCTCGGCCTCGGCGCGCACGCTGCTGACCAACCGGCGCGCCTCCTACTACCTCTACACGGTCACGCCGGGCGAGAACGGCTTCCGGATCGCGGTGACCGAGCGCGGTCTCGACGAGGCGGGCGGCATCGGCGAGTTGTCCGGCTTCGACATCGAGACGCCGCCCGCGGACCGGATCGGACTGATCCATCGGCGGCGCCAGCGCCACACCTGAGCCGACCCGGTCGGGTTCAGAGCACGCCCGTCTTCGACAGGCCGTTGGCCCGGGGCAGGGGACGCAGCAGGCTCTTCACCTGCGAGAACGGCCGCGGCCGGTTGATCACCTCGTCGAGGCGAGACCACAGAGTCTTGGGCGAGAACGGCTTGGAGATGATCTCGTTGACGCCCAGCGCGATCGCCCGGTCGACCACGTTGCGGCGCGGCTGGGCCAGCATGAGGATGATCGGCACGGTCGGCGAGGGCGAGGTGGCCGGGGTTCTGGCGAGCCGGATGAACTCCTCGCCCGACAGGATCGCCAAATCCCAATCGATGATCGTGAGATCGGGCTTGCTCTCGGCGAGCACGCCGAGCGCCTCCGCGCCGTCGGGTGCCTCCAGCACGCGCTTGATGCCGACGCGCATCAGCATGTCGCGCACGATGCGGCGGATGTAGAGGCTCTCGTCCACGACGAGGGCAGAGAGATCCGGGAAGGTCGGAGTTGCGATCATCGGCAGCCGGCGCCCGGTTCGAATCCGGGGCGTTTCGCGGCAAGACTAGCCCCGTTGGGTTTGCATTTTCCTAAAGCGCGGCCGGGAGCGCGGGAATCACAGGCGAGAAACGTCCCCCCTCTACTTCCCCTGCGTGCAAGCGGGATTCGGAACGGACGGGATCCCAAAGGGGGTACGTACGCAGTTTCACCGCGAAAATACGGAGCCCGCAGCACGGATCGGTTAGAAGAACCTTGCGGTATGGGCGGGATTGCGTCAGACCTGAGGCATCGCTCCCGGTAGCCGCAGCCGGGGGGATGATAGTGCGGCGCGTCGGCTGTCTCGAGATAGCGCGCACGCGGTATTCGAGACTTGGCGGGCGGACGGTTTTTGCGAGCTTTCAATGGGACGTGGTCGTGATTTCAGGGGGCCGCAGAAGCGCGGCTTCGACGAGGGTGGTTCCGAGCCGCGGTGGCCCGACGAACTGCCCCCGAGCGGCGGTGACCGCTTCGGCGGCGCGAGCGCCGGCGGCAACCGCTTCGGCGGCGGCGGTGGTTACGGTGGCGGCGGTGGCGGCGGCTTCGACCGCGGCCCGGCCCGCGCGGCGGCTGCACCGACGGGACCGGAGCGTGATGCGACGGTCAAGTGGTTCAACAAGGAGAAGGGCTTCGGCTTCGTGGAGCTCGGCGACGGCTCCGGCGATGCCTTTCTCCACATCCGCGCGGTCGAGGCCGCCGGTCACGACGACCTCCTTCCCGGCACACGCCTGACGGTCCAGACCGCCCAGGGCCAGAAGGGCCCGCAGGTCACCGCCGTGAACAGCGTCGATACCTCCACGGCCGAGGCGGCTCCGCCCCGGCGCGAAGCCCCGCGCTTCGGCGGCGGCGGTGATCGCTTCGGTGGTGGCGACCGCTTCGGCGGCGGTGGCGGCGACCGTTTCGGCGGCGGCAGCCGTGATCGCTTCGGCGGCGCGGGTGCTGGCGGCGGCGGTGGGCGCTTCGCCTCCGGCCCGTCGGTCGAGATGACCGGCACCGTGAAGTGGTACGACCCGGCCAAGGGCTTCGGTTTCGTCTCGGTGAACGACGGCGGCAAGGACGTGTTCGTGCACCGTTCGGCACTCTCCCGCGCCGGCCTCGACTCGCTGGCCGAAGGCCAGCAGGTCACCCTCGGCGTCGTCGAGGGCCAGAAGGGCCGCGAGGCCTCGAGCATCACCGTCGAATATTGATCGACGCGGGCCGCGTGCCGGCCCGAACGACAGCTTACGAAGCGGCGGCCTCAGGGCCGCCGTTTTCGTTTGTCGGGTTGGCGGTCACGACGGGCTTCGGCCAGCGACGACGATGAGGGAGAACGCGATGCGTCGGAGTGCCAGCGCACTCAGCCTGCTCCTCCTGTGCGCGGCACCCGCCGCAGCGGAGGATTTCTCCGGCTTCTACGCCGGTGTGAATGCGGGTTGGGCGTTCGAACGCGGCGACCGGGCTCCGTCCGTAGCGGGGGCACCGGGTGCGGCCAAGCCGGAGGAGGAGCTTCCGCAGAGCGTAGCGCGGGTTCAGGAGCGACGATTGCCGGCGCCCCCGCATCCGGGCGGGCGCCGCTGATCAGCGAGCGCCCGCAATCGCGGAACAGGGCCGAACCGGCGATCGCCGTCGCGTGAAGGCCGTCAGACGTCGCGGCCGTACCGCTCGGCCACCAGGGCGTAGGCGAGGCGGGCGGTCTGGACCTCCCCGCCCTCCGGCCGACCGGGCTTGGTCGAGGGGTTCCAGCCGTAGAGGTCGAAATGCACGTGCGCCTTGGTCCGGCGCACGAAGCGGCGCAGGAACAGGGCGGCGGTGATCGCCCCGGCAAACCCGCCGCCCGGCGCGTTGTTGAGGTCGGCGACCTTCGAATCGAGCAGGCTCGCATAGGGTGGGTGCAGCGGCAGGCGCCACACCGGATCGTTGACGCGCAGGCCCGCTTCCGCGACCGCATTCGCCAGCCCCTCGTCCTCGGTGAAGAAGGCCGGCAGATCGGGGCCCAGCGCCACGCGGGCGGCGCCAGTCAGCGTCGCGAAATCCAGGATGAGGTCCGGCTCCTCGACATCGGCCAGCGCCAGCGCGTCGGCGAGGATCAGGCGTCCCTCCGCGTCGGTGTTGCCGATCTCGACGGTAAGGCCGGCACGGGAGCGGATCACGTCGCCGGGCCGGAAGGCATCGCCGGCAATGGCGTTCTCGACGCTCGGCACGATCAGCCGCAGCCGCACGGGCAGGCCGGCGCCCATGATCATCTCGGCCGCCGCCAGGGCCACGGCGGCGCCGCCCATATCCTTCTTCATCAGCAGCATGTTGGAGGACGGCTTGATGTCGAGCCCGCCGGTGTCGAACACGACGCCCTTGCCCACCAGCGTCACCCGCGGCGCGTCCTCGGCCCCCCAGGTCAGATCGATGAGGCGGGGCGCCCGCGGCGAGGCGACGCCGACGGCGTGGACGAGAGGAAATTCTTTCTCGAGATCCGCGCCGACGGTCACGCAGACCGCCGCGCCGAACCGCTCGCCCAGAGCCCGCACGGCGGCCTCGACTTCGGCCGGTCCGAGATCGTTCGCCGGGGTGTTGACGAGGTCGCGCCCGGCCGCGACCGCAGCCGCGAGCCGCTCGATCGCCGCCGCGTCGATTCCGTCCGGGGCAACGAGGCGCGGGCGCGGCTCGCCCGGCTTGCGGTAGCGCTCGAACCGGTAGCTGCCGAGCCGCCACGCCAGCGCCGCCTCCCTTTGATCGAGATCGTCGCACGGCTCGAAGCGGTAATCGCCGGGGGGCAGGGCGCCCGGTAGCTTGCCGGCGAGAAAGCGGTCGCGACCGCCTGCTTTCGCATCGCCCAGGCCGAAAAGCACGCGGCCGAGTCCGCCGTTCTCTCCGGGCAGGAGGGCGACGCGGCCGGCCTTGGGGGCAAAGCCGGTGGCGTCTGCGAAGCTGCGCTGGAGCGGCGGCAATCCCGCCGCGACGGCGCCCCATCCGGCCTCCGTCACGCAGAGAATCGGGACTGCATCCGCGCCTGCATCGAGAAGGGATGGGCCGTGCTGCGACAGAGGTGAGGTCATGGAAAATAAGCTTAACCGGCCATTAGGGTTAACGCTCTATCACCCCGCCATCGGTACGGCGCAAGCGCCCGCCGTGGCATTGGGAGGAGAGGACACCATGACCGGCATTTGCAGCGCGGCTCCGAGCCAGCCTGGAATGGTCCGGACACGCCGTGTGCTCGCCCTGGCCCTCGTCGGCCTCGGGCTGGCCGGGTGCCAGAGCCGCTCGCCCGAGACGACCGGCTCGATCGGCGGCCTCAGCCTGCTGGGCGCGAACCGTGCCGAACGCTCGCCCCGCGCCGAAATCGATGCCCTGGCCGCGCGCTACAACGCGGACCCGAACGACGTGCGCGCCGCCATGCGCTACGCCGCGGCCCTGCGGGCGACCGACCAGAAATCACAAGCCGTCGCGGTGCTGCAGCAGGTCGCCCTGCGCAACCCGAAGGACAAGGTCGTGCTCGCCGCCTACGGCAAGAGCCTCGCCGATGCCGGCCGCTACCAGGAGGCCAACGAAGTCCTTCAGAACGCCCACAGCCCGGCCCAGCCCGATTGGCGTGTGCTCTCGGCGCAGGGGATGGTGGCCGACGAGACCGGCGATCACGCCCGGGCTCAGAACCTCTACGACACCGCCCTCAAGATCGCGCCAAACGAGCCGCGGATCCTGTCGAATCTCGGCCTGTCCTACGCACTCTCCCGCCGCCTCGACGAGGCCGAGACGACCCTGCGCCTCGCCGTGGCCCAGCCGAAGGCCGATGCCCGCGTGCGCCAGAACCTCGCCCTGGTGCTCGGCCTCAAAGGCCGCTACGACGAGGCGGAGCAAGTGCTGGCCCAGGATCTCGGCCCAGCGGAAGCGGCGGCCAACATGCGTGAGATGCGCGCCATGGCAGCCCGCCGCGCGGCACCGAAGACGGCCCAGGCCGGCAATGCGGCTCCGGGCCGGCAGCTCGCACGGACGGCGATCCAGTAAAGCCGGGATCTTGGCCCGTCGACCTTGACGAAACCGGCTCATCTCCCCTATAGGCTCGCCACTTCCATAGGACTCCGCCGGTATCGATTGTCGCGAGGGTTCGACGCCCTCGGCGCAAGAGCCGTGTGGCATTGCCGAAACGCTTCAGCGCCGAGACCCGGCCTAACGTTGACAGGACTGTAACGATGTCGCGTCGCTGCGAACTCACGGGCAAGGCCGTTCAGGTCGGTCACCTCGTGAGCCACTCGAACCGGAAGACCAAGTGCCGGTTCCTGCCGAACCTCTGCAATGTCACGCTGCAGTCGGACACCCTCAACCGCCGCGTCCGCTTGCGGGTGACCGCCCACGCGCTCCGCTCGGTCGAGCATCGTGGCGGCCTCGACGCCTTCCTCGTGAAGGCCCGCGAAATCGAGCTGTCGCAGACGGCCCGCCTGCTGAAGCGCGACATCGAGAAGAAGATCGCCGAGACCGCGACGCCCGCCGCCGCGTAATGCCCTCTGGCCCGAGGGGCCTGAGCTTCTTCTCAAGTGAATCGGGAGGCCACCGGATGCGCAGCGCGCGCCCGGTGGCCTTTTCCGTTCGACAAGGCACACGCTGCCGATGACGGCGCTCACCCTCATCATCCCGATCTTCGGCCTCGTGCTGGTCGGCTGGCTGGCCTCGCTCTCCAAGATCATCTCGGAGCGCGTCGGCGACGGACTGTCCGAATACGTCTTCGCCCTGGCGGTGCCGGCCCTCATCGTCTCGACGCTGACGCGGCCGGGCCTATCGGGCGAGATCGCCTGGGGCTACTGGGCGAGCTATTTCGGCGGGGCCGCCATCGCCTGGGCCACCGGCTCGCTGATCGGGCGCCGCACCGAGGGCGTGGACCGGCGCGGGGCCGTGCTGCACGGCTTTGCCGCAAGCCAATCGAACACCGTCTTCGTCGGCGTGCCGATGATTCTCCAGGCCTACGGCGAATCGGGCGCTTTCCCGCTCTTCATGCTGCTCGCCGTCCACCTACCCTTGATGATGGGCGCGGCGACCTTCCTGATCGAATCGGAGGGCGGGCGCCCCCTGGGCCAGCGGCTGAAGGCGCTCGGCCTCGCGCTCGGCAAGAATCCAATCTTCGTGGCGCTCGCCGTCGGCATGGCGATGAAGGCGGCCGGCCTCTCCTTTTCGGGCATCCCCAAGGCGCTGGTCGATTCGCTGGCCGGCACCGCCTCGACCTGCGCGCTGATCGCGCTGGGAGCCGGCCTCACCCGCTACAAGGTGCTGCACGACCTGCGCGGCGCGAGCATTGTCGCCGCCTTGAAGCTCGGCCTGCACCCGTTCGCGGTCTACGTGCTCGCCTTCCACGTCTTCACCATGCCGCCGGCCTATGCCGGCGTCGCCGTGCTGTTCGCGGCGATGCCGGTGGGCATCAACGCCTACCTGCTGGCCGTGCGCTACAAGAGCGAGCAGGGCTTGGTCGCCGCCGCCGAGCTGGTCTCGACGCTGGCCGCCACCGCGACCACGGTCGGCTGGCTGCTACTGCTCGGGCGCGGATAGTTTTTCGGACTTCGTTCTCAAGCGGGATCTCGGGTCGTCGCATAGGATGGCTGCGTTGACCCCGGCCCCCTCGCTCCATAGGTTGCCCGCTCTTGCGCCCCGGCCCGAACGGCCGGCGCGGCGCTTGTCCAGACCCCGAAAAGCTTGCTTGTGATGTCCGCGCCCCTCCGCCTCGACCCCGACATTCTGGAGGCTGCCGCCTCCGCCGCCGCCTGGCCGTTCGAGGAGGCGCGCAAGCTCGTGGCCCGGTTGGAGCGCAAGCCCAAGAGCGAGGTTCTGTTCGAGACCGGCTATGGCCCCTCGGGCCTGCCGCATATCGGCACCTTCGGCGAGGTCGCCCGCACCTCCATGGTACGCCACGCCTTCCGGGTGCTGACCAAGGACGCGGTGCCGACCCGGCTGATCGCCTTCTCCGACGACATGGACGGCCTGCGCAAGGTTCCGGACAACGTGCCGAACCGCGAGCGGCTGGCCGAGGCCCTGAATCTCCCGCTGACCCAGGTCCCCGATCCATTCGGCACGCATGACAGCTTCGGCGCCCACAACAACGCGGAACTCCGCCGCTTCCTCGACGCCTTCGGCTTCGACTACGAGTTCCGCTCCGCCACCGCGTGCTACAAGGCCGGCCTCTTCGACGACACGCTCCGCCTCGTCCTGGAGCGCTACGAGGCGGTGATGGCGATCATGCTGCCGTCGCTGCGGGCCGAGCGCTCGGCGAGCTACTCGCCGTTCCTGCCGATCCACCCCGTCACCGGCCACGTGATGCAGGTGGCCATCGACGAGGTACGCCCAAGCGCCGGCACCATCGTCTGGCGCGATCCGGCAACGAACGAGGCCTACGAGACGCCGGTGACCGGCGGTCACGTCAAGCTGCAATGGAAGCCCGACTGGGCGATGCGCTGGGTGGCGCTGGGCGTCGATTACGAGATGGCCGGCAAGGACCTGATCGATTCGGTCAAGCTCTCGGGCCAGATCGCGCGCGCCCTCGGCGCCGAGCCGCCGGAGGGGTTCAACTACGAACTCTTCCTCGACGAGAAGGGCCAGAAGATCTCGAAGTCGAAGGGCAACGGCCTGACCATCGACGAGTGGCTGACCTACGCCACGCCTGAGTCGCTCGCGTTGTTCATGTACAACAAGCCGCGCGAGGCCAAGCGGCTGTTCTTCGACGTGATCCCGCGCCACGTCGACGAGTACGACAACTTTCTCGGCCGTTTCGCCGGCCAGGAGGCGAAGCACCGGCTCGGCAACCCGGTCTGGCACCTGCACGCGGGCGCGCCGCCGGCCGTCGAGACCATCGACGAGGCCGGCACCACGCTCTCCTTCGGCATGCTCCTCAACCTCGTGGCGGTGGCCAATGCCGAGAACGAGGCGGTGCTGTGGGGCTTCATCCGCCGCTACGCGCCGAATGTCGGGCCGGAGACGCATCCGCGGCTCGCCGGCCTCGTGACGCGCGCGCTCGCCTATTACCGGGACTTCGTGCGCCCGCAGAAGCAGTACCGCGCGCCCACCGAAGAAGAGGCCGCGGCCCTGCGCGACCTCGCGGACACGCTCAAGGAGCACGAGGGCTCGACCGATCCGGAGGCGCTGCAGGCGATCGTCTACGAGGTCGGCCGGCGCCACTTCCCCGACCTGTCGGGCAAGGCCAAGAGCCCGGACGGGCGGCCCGGCGTCTCGAAGACGTGGTTCGCCTCGATCTACAACGTGCTGTTCGGCGAGGCGCAGGGGCCGCGCTTCGGCTCGTTCATCGCGCTCTACGGCGTGGCGGGCACCCGGGCGCTGATCGAGAAAGCGCTGAGCGGCGCGCTGGTGGCCGAGCACGCGGCCTTCCTCGAGAGCCGCAAGGCTGCGGCGGCCTGAGCCGGGGCGGGGCCGATGCGGAGGATGGGGGCGTTGGCAGGCATCCTCGGCGTTCTCGCTGCCCTGATCGCGCCGAACCGGCCGGTGGTGCGGACCTTGTCAGGGGGCTGAACCACGCCGGCCGGTTCATCGCTGGCCACTTCACATCACGAGAAATCGGCCGGCCGGCGACCGAACTTCGCGCCAGGCGGCTCAAAATCGATCTCCGCGGCGCCCGGCATCGCCAGCGCATCGGCAACCTTCCGCCGCCCGTCGAGCCGCCGTGTGCTCCGATCAAGCGCCGCCCCAAGCCCGATGCCGGCGGCATAGGCCGCGACGTTCCATGGTGAGAAGAGGCGGCCGAGCAGCAACTGCCCCGCCAGCGTCAAGCGAAACGCGTCGAGCCCCGGCGTATGGACGAGGCGGAACAGCTCGACCAGCACGGCGACGATCAGGGCGACCGCCGCCAGCCGCAGGACCGGGGCGGAGGGCCGGCCGAGGGCGACGAGCCCGTAGACCATCGCGCCCCACAGGACCGAGCCTCCGTACTTCACGATCTCCCGAGGCAGGCCGAGCGGCAGATAGCGCACGCCGACGCCCGCCGCGATCACGAGCAGGACGGCGGCGAAGAGGAGAGGGCGGCGGGATCGGAGGCTCGGCATCGCGGTCCGGCGGTTTACAGCGCGGAACGCGCCCGGTATCACCCCAGGCCACACCGATAGTCGAGTTTCACACCAGATGCGCGCCGAGATCGAACAGGCCTCGGATGCCGCCAAGCAGTCTATAGGGCTGCTGAGGAGGCATCTTTGACTGGGACACCGTCGATAAACGTCTCGCGGAGCTGAACGCAGCTTCCGAGAATCCCGACCTCTGGAACGATCCGGAGGCCGCACAGAAGGTCATGCGCGAGCGCCAGGAGCTCGACGAGGCCGTCACCGCGATCAAGAAGCTCGAACGCGATCTCGAGGACGGCGCGACGCTGATCGAACTCGGCGAGATGGAGGGCGACCAAGCCTCCATCAGCGAGGGCGAGGCCACGATCAAGG
Organism: Methylorubrum sp. Q1; assembly: GCF_004683995.1. NCBI lineage: Bacteria > Pseudomonadati > Pseudomonadota > Alphaproteobacteria > Hyphomicrobiales > Methylobacteriaceae > Methylorubrum > Methylorubrum sp. Q1. The sequence goes on from NZ_SRHQ01000012.1 coordinate 110,307, forward strand.
CGGTCGAGAAGGAAGCCGCGAGCCGGCAGGTCGAGACCCTGCTCTCGGGCGAGGCCGACGGCTTCGACACCTATCTCGAAGTCCATGCGGGCGCGGGCGGCACCGAGAGCCAGGATTGGGCCAACATGCTCCAGCGCATGTATGCCCGCTGGGCCGAGCGCCGGAAGTTCAAGGTCGAGATCGTCGAGATGACCGACGGCGAAGAGGCCGGGATCAAGGGCGCCACGCTCCTGATCAAGGGCCACAACGCCTATGGCTGGCTCAAGACCGAGTCCGGCGTGCACCGGCTCGTGCGGATCTCGCCCTACGATTCCAACGCGCGGCGGCACACCAGCTTCGCGAGCGTCTGGGTCTATCCGGTCGTCGATGACCGGATCGAGATCGAGATCAAGGAATCGGACTGCCGCATCGACACCTACCGGTCGTCGGGCGCGGGCGGCCAGCACGTCAACACGACCGATTCGGCGGTGCGCATCACGCACAACCCGACCGGCATCGTCGTGGCCTGTCAGCAGGAGCGCTCTCAGCACAAGAACCGGGCCACCGCCTGGAACATGCTGCGCGCCCGGCTCTACGAAGCCGAGCTGAAGAAGCGCGAGGAGAAGGCCAACGCCGAGGCGGCCTCGAAGACGGAGATCGGCTGGGGCCACCAGATCCGATCCTACGTGCTTCAGCCGTACCAGCTCGTGAAGGATCTGCGCACGGGCACGCAATCGACCGATCCGGACGAGGTGCTCGACGGCGACCTCGACCCGTTCATGGAAGCCTCGCTGGCCCAACGCGTGTTCGGCGGCAGCGAAGACGTCGCGGATATCGACTGACTCCCCTGTCTCCTCCCCTCGCGGGGAGGGGACATCCGGCTTCAATCCGCGAAGACGAATTGTGCCCCGGCCTTCAGGAACCGCTGCGGATCGACCGGATCGCCGTCGATGCGGGTCTCGTAATGCAAGTGGCTGCCGGTGGAGCGGCCGGTCGAGCCCGCGAATCCCACGACACTCCCCGCCTCGATCCGCTGGCCGACCGAGACCGCGGTGCCGGACAGGTGCGCGTAGCGTGTGACGAGGCCGCGGCCGTGATCGACCTCGACCATGTTGCCGTAGCCGCCGGCATATTCGGCCGCCGTGATCCGCCCGGCGGCGGTGGCCCGGACGGGGGCGCCGGTCTCGGCGCGCATGTCCACCCCCGTATGGAGCGCGTAGCCGCGGGTGAAAGGGTCGAGCCGGGCCCCGAAGCTGCTGGTGAGGGCGATCGCGCCCGGAAGCGGCTGGCGGAAGGGGAGGGCGGCGGTCACCCGGCGCAGATGCGTCTCCTCCTCGATCTGGCGCCGGGCCTCGGCCAGCGCCTGTGCGAAGGCATCGGGCCCAAGGGAAACGAGAGGGCCGCCGACGCCGCCCGGAGGCGGATCGAACCGGGCCGGTGACAGACCCGTGCGGGCGATCAGGTCGCGGAAGCGTTCGGCGCTGCGCCCGGCCTGAAGGGCGATGCCGGCTGCAGCCCGCGACTGCGCCTCGGCGACACGATGGAGCGCATCCTCCAGGCGCGACAGGCGCGCGGACGAGACGCGGCCGGCGGCCTCGGCCCGGTCCTCGCCGCCCATGCGCAATTCCGGTGTCGGGAACGGCTTCTGGACACGCGCCGCGGGCTCCGCGACCGGGATCGGCGCGGGCGGCGGCAAATCGATGGGTGCTGCGGCCCCACCCAGACCGGAGAGCAGCCCCTGGCGCTTCTCGATCAGGGCCTGCCGCTCGGTCAGGGCGGAAAGCCGGCTCTCGACGCTGCCGCGCTCCGCGTTGCGCTCGGCCGCCGCGCGGTCGAGGGCGCGTTGAAGGGTGCCGATCCGTTCCTCGTAGGTGAACTGCATCGCGCTCTGGCGCGAGACGAAGCGGGCCAGCATCTCGTCGTGGAAGACGAGGTAATAGCTCGCGGCAGCCGCCCAGAGCGTCGAGACGGCGAGACCGAGGCCGAGCGCCAGGACGAGACGGCGCTGGGAGAGAGGGGAAAGGCCAGCGCTGCGGCGGGCCTGAGCAGTCGATGGCATGGCACGTCGGACGTTCGGAGACGGGCCCGATCACAGACGATTAAGGTTAAGGAAGCCTCGCATTTGTTAGCGATCGGCTGCCCGCATCGAGACACGAGACGCCGGTTCAGGAGATTGCATCATCCCGAAAGCCGCAGACCGTCTTTCGGGATGATGCCAGCGTGCGATCCGTCGTCAGGCCAGGGCTTTGACGGCTTCCAGAACCTCCTCGACATGGCCCGGCACCTTCACCTTGTGCCAGATCCGCGCGATCCGTCCCTCGCGGTCGATGAGCACGGTCGTGCGCTCCACGCCCATGTATTTGCGGCCGTACATGCTCTTCTCGACCCAGACACCGTAAGTCTCCAGCATCGATTTCGCTTCGTCGGAGGCGAGCGGGAAGGTCAGGCCATACTTCGCCCTGAACTTATCGTGGCTCTTGACGGAATCCGGCGAGACACCGACCACCTTGGCACCGGCTGCCGCGAAGGCCTCGCTCTGGGCGTTGAAGTTCTGCGCCTCGAGGGTGCAACCGCTCGTATCGTCCTTGGGGTAGAAATAAAGCACGATCTTGTGACCGCGCAGGCTCTCAAGAGAGATGGTCTCGCCGCCCGCCCCGGGTAACGAGAACAGGGGCGCGGCATTGCCGGTCTCTAGCGGCATCTCGCCTTCCTTTCGGCCGATTGATGGTGTGCCTGATCCCATGCACGCAGACCTACCGGGACGCCATGCCGGAATGGCTTGAATCCTGAGGAAAGCCGCCGCGGCAAACGGACCTTCGCCCGAACCTACGGGTGTAGCAGCGAACGAGTGATGGATCAGGAAACGGCCAGGACCCTGCTCCAGGAGGCGGTCGAGGCGCCGCGCAAAGCGCGCCGTCGGCGGCGGCCGGTGCTGTGGTGCGCGCTGCTTCTCGTCTTCCTGGTCGGGCTCGGCGGCGGGCTCGTTGCCCTGCGGCTGTCGCAGGGTCCGCTGCGCATCGACGGATTGACGCATCAGGTCGCCGAGGCGGTCGCGAGCCGGTTCGGTCCGGGCTGGCGCGTGGCGTTGCGCGACAGCGCGCTCGAGCTCGACAGCGAATCCTCGTTGGCACTCCGAGTCGGCGGGCTCGACATCTTCAACCCGGAGGGCGCGCTCGTGGTGCGCGCCCCGCTCGCGGTGGTCAGCCTCGATACGTGGAGCCTGCTGCGCCTCTCGGTCCAGCCGCGCTCCATCGAATTCCGCGACATCGAGATGACCGCCCTCGTCCATGATGACGGGTCCATCGCCTTCGCCGCCTCGTCACCGTCGCAAGGCGAGGCGGCCAAGCCCCATACCCTGCCGAGCGTGGACGCCGCCCGCGGCACCGTCTCGCCGGTCTCGGCGGCGGTCGCCTCGATCTTCGGCGTCGTGCTCGATCCGGCCGGCGTTATCGGCGCCCTTGACCGGGCGCGGATCACCAACGGGCGCCTGACCCTCGTCGACGACGCCCGGCACCAGGCCACCTTTGAGCGGGTGAACGGCCTGTTCCGCCGCGGCACCAGCGACGATTCGCGGGTGTTCGAGCTGCGCATCGACGGACCCCACGGCGAGTGGCGCTTCGGCGGGCGCGTCCACGAGGCGGGGGAGGGGCGGCGCGCGGGCGTCATCACCCTGGACGACCTGCCCATCACCGATCTGCTGCTGCTGTCCGGCCACTCGAAGATGCCGGTGGAGACCGACCTCAAGCTCTCGGCCAGGGCCGACGTGGCGCTGTCGGGCGGCCGCATCGAGACGATGAAGGCCGAGGTGAAGACCGGCGGCGGTACCCTCCTCATCGACGAGAAGGACTTCAACCCCGTCGTCGTCGACGAGCTGCGCACCGAGGCGAGCTGGGACGAGACGCAGCGCGCGCTCGCGATCTCCGCCATCGACTACAAGGGCGGCGGCAACGACGCGCACCTGACCGGCGCCTTCGCCATCGGCCCGCCCGGTGCCGAGGATGCGTGGACCCTGGACTTCGCCGGCAAGGACGCGCTTCTGCGCGGCGCCGCCCGCAGCGACCCGTCCTTCCGCATCGGCGAGATCAGCGGGCGGATCACCGGACGGGCCGGAGGTGTGAACATCGAGTCGATCGCGCTTACGGGCGAGGGCCTGAACGGACGCCTGAGCGGGACGGTCGGCACGCGAGCCGACGACGAGGGCATCACGCTGCACATCGTCGCCAACGACACCGATGGCCGCAAGGCCATGCGGCTCTGGCCTGAGAACATCGCGCCCGGCGTGCGCAACTACCTCGTGGACGAACTGCGCGGCGGACGGCTCGATCAGGCGGACATCCAGATCGACATGAGCGGACCGGAACTCGCTGCCGCGACCCGTGGCGACCCGATGCCGGATGCCGCGCTCAACGTGACCTTCGCGGTCTCGGATGCCGGCCTGACCATCTCTCCGGACGCGCCACCCCTGAGCCACGGCCGGGTCACCGGTACGATCACCGGCCGCAGCACGACGATCCAGAACGCCACCGCCGAGATCCGCCTCTCCGACACGCGGGCCCTGACGATCTCGAACGCCTCCTTCCTGATCCGCGATCCGCAGCCGGACAAGATCATCGCCCAGCTCGGCCTGCGGCTGTCCGGCTCCGTCGATTCGCTGGCCGCGCTCCTCGAAACCCCGATGTTCAAGGGATTTACGGGCGTCGACATCGACCCGGCCACGCTGAAGGGCAAGGCGGACCTGCGCCTCGACGTGCCGATCAACCTCAAGCACGTGCCCGATCTCGCCGAGATGCCGGTGACGCTCACCGGCTCGGTCACCGAATTCAGCATGGACAAGGCGGTCGGCAAGGATCGCTTCGAGGCGGGCCGCTTCACGCTCTCCTTCGACCGCAGCGGCTTCACCCTCAAGGGCGATGGGCGGCTGCTCGGCACCGCCGTCGCCATCGACCTGAAGCAGCCCAAGCCCGGCACACCCGGCGAGGCGGTGGTGAGCCTGAACCTCGACGACGCCTTCCGCGCCAAGCGCGGCCTGCCGACCGCGCCGCAGCTCGGCGGCATCATCCCGGCCCGCGTCGTGGTGCCGGTCGGGCGTCCCGCCTCCGCCGGCAAGCCACCGGCCCGGGTCGAGGCGGACCTGACCCGCGCCTCGATCAACGGTCTGATGCCCGGCTGGAGCAAACCCGCGGGCAAGGCCGGGCGCCTCGGCTTCACCCTGGTGGAGGCGGCCGGCGGCGGGATGGAGCTGCGCGACATCACCCTCGACGCCGCCCCCGCGCTCGCCCGAGGCAGCGCCACGATCTCGGCCGAGGGCACTCTCGAACGGGCGGACCTGACGGCGCTCAAGCTCTCGCCGGGCGACGATATGCGCGTCAGCCTCGACCGGGCCGGCTCGACCTACAAGGTCGCGGTGAAGGGCGCCGTCCTCGATGCACGGCCCTTCCTCAAGGGCCTGACGGATGACGGCAAAGGCAGCAAGGATCCCGGCAAGGACATCGAGGCGGATGTCGCCGCCAACATCGTCTCCGGCTTCAACGGCGAGTCGCTTACCAACGCCACGCTGAAGGCAAGCTTCAAGGGCGGCGATCTGCGCGCCGCCCAGTTCAAGGGCCGTTTCGGCGGTTCCCCGCTCAGCGCCGTGGTTCGGAGCGAGCGCGGCGCACCGCTGCTGACCCTCGACTCCGCCGATTCCGGCGCGACGCTCCGCTTCCTCGACATCTACAAGCGGATGTATGGCGGGCGGCTCGCGCTCAACGTCTATCTCAATGACGGTCCGCAGGCCGGCGTGGTCCAGATCAAGGATTTTGCCCTGCGCAATGAGCCCGCCCTGTCGAGCATCGTCGCCCAGGCCCCGCTGCCCTCGGACGGACGGCGCGCGGCCCCGAACGCCAACGATGTCGGCTTCGACAAGATGCGCGCGAACTTCACCCGCAGCGGCCCGCGGGTGAGCTTCTCCGACGCGGCGATCTCGAACGCGGCGATGGGCTTCACCGCAACCGGCTGGCTCGACACGGCCAAGGAGCGCACGCAGATCGACGGCACCTTCGTGCCGCTCTACGGGCTCAACAACGTGGTGGCGCAGGTGCCGTTGTTCGGGCCATTGCTGGCCGGCGGCAGCAACGAGGGCCTGTTCGCGGTGAACTTCAACGTCTCGGGGCCCATCGCCAAGCCGACGGTCAACGTGAACCCGCTCTCGGCGGTGGCCCCCGGCTTCCTGCGCAAGCTGTTCGGCGCCGGCAGCGGCGATACCTTCGCCAATGGGGCCGGGCAGGGCGGACCGGAGCAGTAGGGATCAGGACGCCGCTGTCCTGACCCCATCGAGAGAACGGCCGGGGCTGGGATCGGATGGTCGAGCGGACCACATCCGGACGGGGCCGGAGGTCAGCTTCGATCTGACGCGACGCGGCACAACAGCGCTGTGTGGCGCACCGTCACTGGGCGCGTTGAGCCTCATGACGGAGGCGCAAGAGCTTACGAAGAGCCCGTAACGCAAACCCGCGCGGGGCGGATCGGCGGCGGGACGGTGCTTCAAGTCGCGCCTTTCCAAGGATCGGCCTTTCGCATACGGCGTTGAGGCCAACCGGTTCGAACGACCTGACCGGTGACGGCTCCCGCGTCCAAGTCCGGCGCTCATTGCAGCGACATCGAAGGGCGCGGACAGTCCTCCTTCCAACGCAATCCCCGTGAGGTCACGGCTCGGCGGGTCGCACCCCGGACCGGCTTGGCCAGGACCTCAATGTCGGACCGTGGAAGCGGGACCGACCGCAGCGGTACGGTCGCATCAAGCGAGTCGCTTCCTTTGCACGCCTATCCCGCCTCGCAAGGCGCTCGACGAACAGGATTGCCGGCCACTGTGATCGCCCAACCATCGAACCCGACCGCGACAGGCCGGCTCGCGGACGAGGACTCCCGAACCGACGACGCGAAGCTCGCGCGGGAGGTGGCCCGACACTGCGCCGCGTTCCGCGAACCAATTCCCCGGATGGCCCTTCGGCAGGTGGCCGATACGCTGCTGCCCTATCTGATCCTCTGCGCCGTGATGCTCGGCGCGGCGGCGAACGGCTACGCGCTTCTCGCCCTGCCGCTGGCCGTGCCGGCGGGCGGCCTGCTGGTGAGGCTCTTCATCATCCAGCACGATTGCGGGCATGGCTCGTTCCTGCCGTCACGCCGCGGCAACGATGGGCTCGGCCGCGCCCTGAGCCTGCTGACGGTGACGCCCTACGACAGCTGGAAGCGCGCGCATGCCCTGCATCACGCCACGACCGGCGATCTCAGCCGCCGCGGCACGGGCGACGTTCATACCTTGACCGTGCGCGAGTATCTCGCGCTGTCGCGCTGGGGCCGGCTGCGCTACCGGCTCTACCGCAATCCGTTCATCCTGATCGTGCTCGGCTCGCCGATCAACTTCCTCGTCCTGCAGCGCCTGCCCTTCGGCGTGGGGCTCCCGTGGCGGACGGCGTGGCGCGACGTGCTGGCGCTCGACGCCGTGCTCCTCGTGGCTCTGGCGGTGCTGGCGCTCGCGGCTGGCGGCATCGGACCGGTGCTCTGGACATTCGTGCCGGTGATCGCCGTCGCCGCCTGGATCGGCGGCTGGCTGTTCTATGTCCAGCACCAGTACGAGGAGACCGTCTGGGAGGAAGCCGACGCCTGGGACTTCCACCGCGTGGCGCTCGGCGGCAGTTCCTACTACGCGCTGCCGCGGGTTCTTCAGTGGTTCACCGGCAATGTCGGCCTGCACCACGTCCACCACCTCAACAGCCGCATCCCGAATTACCGCCTGCAGGAATGCCTCGACGGCCACGAGGTTCTCGGGCGGGTGGGCCGCCTGACCCTGCGCGACAGCCTGCGCTGCCTGAAGCTGGCGCTCTGGGACGAGGAGGCCCGCAAGATGGTCGGCTTCGCCCGTGTGCGCGGGCTTCAGGCCGCCTGAGGCGCGGGGACGCGGAGCGATCAGGGGCCCGTGGTGCGGACCCCTGGCCGGGCGGATCGGCTATTCCGGCCGCAGCAGGACGTGCTTCTTGCGTCCGAACGAGAGCTTGATCACCCCCTCCGCCGTCAGGTCTTCCGTTCGTAGCACCGCCTTCTCGTCGCTCACCTGCACGTCGTTGACCCGCAGGCCGCCGCCCTTGATCTGGCGGCGCGCCTCGCTGGTCGAAGGGACGAGCTTGGCGTAGTCCGGGCCGAAGGCGGTGAGCACGCCGAGGCCCGTCTCGAGCAATGCGGACGGCACGGGAATCGTCGGCAGGGACTGCGCCAGCGACCCCTCGACGAAGGTTTTCCGGGCGGTCTCGGCGGCGGCGGCGGCGGCCTCCGCGCCATGCATCAGCGCCGTCGCCTCGGTGGCGAGGATCGTCTTGGCCTCGTTGATCTCGGCGCCCTGAAGCGCGGCGAGGCGCTCGATCTCGGGGAGCGGCAGCAGCGTGAACAGCTTGAGGAAGCGGCCGACATCGGCGTCCTCGGTGTTCCGCCAGAACTGCCAGTAATCGTAAGGACTGAGCATCCCGGCATCGAGCCAGACGGCGCCGGCCGCGGTCTTGCCCATCTTGGCGCCCGACGACGTGGTCAGGAGCGGACAGGTCAGGGCGTAGAGCTGCGGCGTGCCCATGCGGCGGCCGAGATCGATGCCGTTGACGATGTTGCCCCACTGGTCCGAGCCGCCCATCTGCAGGCGGGTGCCGAAGCGGCGGTTCAGCTCCACGAAGTCGTACGACTGCAGGATCATGTAGTTGAACTCGAGGAACGACAGCTCCTGGTCGCGCTCCAGCCGCATCCGCACGCTGTCCATCGACATCATACGGTTGACGGAGAAGTGCCGGCCGATGTCGCGCAGCATCTCGATGTAATTGAGCTTCGTCAGCCACTCGGCGTTGTCGACCATGATCGCGCCGTTTCCGCTCTCTCCGAAGGAGAGGAAGCGCGAAAAGGTCTGCTTGATGCCTTCCTTGTTGGCCTCGATCTGCTCCAGCGTCAGGATCTTGCGCGTCTCGTCGCGGCCGGACGGGTCGCCGACGCGCGTGGTGCCGCCGCCCATCAGCACGACCGGCTTGCCGCCTGTCGTCTGCAGCCAGTGCAGCATCATGATCGAGAGCAGGTGGCCGACATGGAGCGAGGCGGCCGTGCAATCGTAGCCGGTATAGGTGGTCAGCCCCCCTTCCGCCGCCAGCGCGTCGATGCCGGCGAGGTCGGAGGCCTGATGGATGTAGCCGCGCTCCTGCAGCACCCGGATGAAGTCGGATTTCGGCGCGAAGCTCTCGGCGGTCATGGTGATCGGTCTCGGATGGTTTGGCGGCGCGACAGGGGCGCGGCCGCAATGCTATCCCGCGAGGGGAAGCGCTCGCGCGCGCTCTTAGCAGGGCAGGCCGCGAAAGGCACGAGCCCGGATTTTGGGGGGACAGGGGCGGCCATGGCGATGAAGCGCGCAATCGGCCTGATGAGCGGCACATCTCTCGACGGGATCGACGTGGCGCTGATCGAGAGCGACGGCGAGCGTATCCGCCTCGTCAAATCCGCCAACGGCCTGGTCGCGCCGCTCGGCCCGACGGGCTATCGCGGCTATGCCGAGGCCGAGCAGGCGCTGCTGCGCGAGGCGACCCGCGACGCGGAAGGGCTGCGGGCGCGCACCGACCGGCCGGGACGTCTCGCGGAGGCGGAAGACTTCGTCACCCGCGCCCATGCCGAGGCCATCGAAGCGTTCCTGGCGGAGCACGACCTTCGGCCCGAGGATATCGACGTCGTCGGCTTCCATGGCCAGACGGTGATCCACCGGCCGAAGCTCGGCCTCACGGTCCAGATCGGCGACGGTGCGGCCCTGGCCGAGCGTCTCGGCATCCGCGTCGTGTCCGATATGCGCGCCAACGATGTGGCGCAGGGCGGGCAGGGCGCGCCGCTGGTGCCGGTGTTCCACAAGGCGCTGGCCGAGGCCGCAGGCTTTGCCGGGCCGCTCGGCATCCTCAATATCGGCGGCCTCGCCAACGCCACCCTGATCGATTCCGGCGGCAACATGCTTGCCTTCGATACCGGGCCGGGCAACGGGCCGATCAACGACTGGATGAAGGAGCGCACGGGCCGGGATTTCGATGAGAACGGCGCCACCGCCGCCCGCGGTACGGTGGACGAAAACCTGCTCGAGAACCTGCTCGGCCATCCGCTGATCCTGCGCACGCCGCCGAAATCGCTGGACCGCAACTGGTTCTCGCATCGTCTCGCCGGCTATCTCACGGTCGAGGACGGCGCGGCGACGCTCACCGCCTTCACGGCTCACGCCGTCGCCCGCAGCCTCGCCTTCGCCGGAGAGCGCCCGACCCGCTGGATCGTCGGGGGCGGGGGCGCGAGGAACCGGACGCTGATGGCGATGCTGGAACGGCTCCTCGCGGCGGAAGTGCTGAACGCCGACGCGATCGGCTGGTCCTCCGACTTTCTCGAAGCCCAGGCCTTCGCCTATCTCGCCCTGCGGGCGCTGGAAGGCCTGCCGCTCACCTATCCGACGACCACGGGCGTCAGCGAACCGGTCACCGGTGGGATCGTCTCCGAGCCGTGAGCCTCGGCTACGCCCTGCGCCGCATCATCGAGGAATACCCGCTCGCCCGGCTCGACCCGCCCGCGAGGCATCCGCTCGCGCACGTGATTCGAAAAGCCGCGCCGGACGAGCTGCGCCGGGTCCTCGCACCCCTCGACGGGCCGTTCCTCGTCAAGGGTAGCCCCGGCCGCGGCAGCCATTGGGCCGCGGTGCCATGGCTTGCGGTGTTCGACCCCGCCGTGACGACGAGCGCCACCCGCGGCTACTACCTCGTCTACCTGTTCCCGGCGCATCGCGAGGCGGTGCATCTCTCGCTGGCGCAGGGGACCGTGGCGGCGATCCGCGAGCACGGACCGCGCTCGGGCGAGCACCTGCGCGCCGGCGGGGCCCGGCTGCGGGAACGGCTCTCGGATTTCTCAGATGTCCTGCCGGTCCCGACGATCACGCTCGGCAGCGCGGGCGAGTTGCCCGAGGGCTACGAGGCGGCCCACATCCTCGGGCTGACCTACGATCTCCATGAACTCGGTGACGAGCGGCGGCTGCGCGCGGATCTCGCCAGCGGCATCGCCGCCTACCGGGCGCTGAAGGCGCGGGGCGGGCTCCGACTCTGAAGCAGGGGAGGCGCCGCAGCCAAAAGCTGGCCCTTCGCGGCATCCCGCGCTAAGGCACGCGCGCCATGTCGCACAACACCTTCGGCCACCTGTTCCGCGTCACCACCTTCGGCGAGAGCCACGGGGTGGCGCTCGGCTGCGTGGTGGACGGGTGCCCGCCCGGCCTGGCGCTGGAAGCCGAGGAGATCCAGGCGGAACTCGACCGGCGCAAGCCCGGCCAGTCGCGCTTCACCACGCAGCGGCGCGAGCCGGATCAGGTGAAGATCCTGTCCGGCGTGTTCAGCGACGACCGCACCGGCGGGCGACAGCTCACCACCGGCACGCCGATCGCGCTGATGATCGAGAACACCGATCAGCGCTCGAAAGACTACTCCGAAATCCGCGACAGCTACCGCCCCGGCCACGCCGACTTCACCTACGACGCCAAGTACGGCATCCGCGACTATCGCGGGGGCGGGCGCTCCTCCGCCCGCGAGACCGCCGCGCGGGTCGCAGCCGGCGCCGTCGCCCGCAAGGTCATCCCCGGAATCACCATCCGCGCCGCCCTGGTACAGATGGGGCCGCACGCGATCGACCGCGCGAACTGGGATTGGGAGCAGGTCGGCCAAAATCCGTTCTTCTGCCCCGACGCGAAGGCGGCAGCGCTCTACGAGACCTATCTCGACGAAATCCGCAAAAGCGGCTCCTCGGTCGGCGCGGTGATCGAAGTCGTGGCCGAGGGCGTGCCGCCCGGCCTCGGCGCACCGATCTACGGCAAGCTCGACGCGGATCTCGCCGCTGCGATGATGTCGATCAACGCAGTCAAGGGCGTCGAGATCGGCGACGGCTTCGCCGCCGCAGCACTCCGCGGCGAGGAGAACGCCGACGAGATGCGCGCCGGCAATGATGGCCGCCCGCGCTTCCTCGCCAACCATGCCGGCGGCATCCTGGGCGGCATCTCGTCGGGCGAGCCGGTGGTTGTCCGGTTTGCGGTGAAGCCGACCTCCTCGATCCTGACCCCGCGCCAGAGCGTGAACCGCGACGGGGCCGAGATCGATCTCATCACCAAGGGCCGCCACGACCCCTGCGTCGGCATCCGCGCCGTCCCCGTCGCCGAGGCGATGATGGCCTGCGTGCTGGCCGATCACCATCTGCGCCAACGCGGGCAGATTGGGCTAACTCGCACGACCGCATCCTCAAATTTTTAGATTGAAGGCTTCTTCTGTGCCGAGACTGGGAGACTTCAGCATTAGTAGAAACCTGTCGGCAGGAATTTATGTTGACAAAGAAAAAATCGTAAATCTCTACAAAGCAATGAAGCGCGCTTGCAAAGAGGATGTTGAAATTTCGATCAAATTCACAGATGGGTTTGTTGCGACCAGCAAAAATGTTGATGAGATATTCGAAGATACCTATCTTAGCTCAGTAAAGATCAAGGAAATTTCCCTTGCATCATATAATTTCAAAGATAAGATTTTGTCTAGAGTTGATTTTAGTAATAATTTCTTCTGGGTCGTCAGTTATGACTGTGAAGGCACAAAGGCGTTTTGCCTTGAAATGAAACAAGACATAGAGAATATTATTAATAATATGAAGACATGGTATTCTTGGATATACCGGCTCGAGCCTTATGTTTGGATTTTTCCGATCATTGTCATAGGGACACCCTTATTTATTGCATTAAACCAAAAAAATACCAATGAACTTCTGGTCATATTGAATTTTTTCTCGAGCGCGTCCATCTCACTTTTCGTAGCAAATTTTTTGTCAAAATTGTTTCTGCCAAGAATCATATTCAATATTGGAAGAGGTTTAGGTACCCATCTCTGGCGCAAGAAGATATCGTCGTTCATATTCACTACAATAATAGCATCAATTATAATCGGAATTTTTGTAAATTATCTCAGCAGCAGGTTTTTACAGTAATACCCGCCATGCTCTCCGACAGGTAATACATCAGATGACACAAAGCAGCGTCACCGAGGCCATCGAAGCCTTCGCCCGCGGCGAGATCGTGGTCGTCACCGACGACGACGACCGCGAGAACGAGGGCGACCTCGTCGTCGCCGCCTCGCTCTGCACGCCGGAGAAGATGGCGTTCATCATCCGCAACACCTGCGGCATCGTCTGCGCGCCGATCACTCTGGCCGAGGCGCGCCGTCTCCATCTCGACCCGATGGTGGCGTCGAACGACGCGCCGCTCGGCACCGCCTTCACTGTGACGGTGGATGTGCGCCACGGGCTCACGACCGGCATCTCGGCCGAGCAGCGTTGCAACACGGTGCGCGCGCTCGCCAACGGCAATATGGGTGCGGGCGACTTCGTGCGGCCGGGTCACGTCTTCCCGCTTATCGCCCGCGACGGCGGGGTTCTGATGCGCTCCGGGCATACGGAGGCGGCGGTCGATCTGTGCAAGCTGGCGAGTCTGCCGCCGGTCGGCGTGATCTGCGAACTCGCCAACGACGACGGCACCGTGATGAAGGGGCCGCAGATCGACACGTTTTCCGAGCAGCACAGCCTCAAGCGGGTCTCGGTGGCCGATCTCATCGCCTACCGGCAGGCCCGCGACCGGCTGGTCGAGCGGGTCGGCACCTTCCCGGTGAAGACCGAGTTCGGAGCGATGACCGGCTACGCCTATGTCACGCCGTTCGAGCCAATCCAGCAATTCGCCTTCGTTCACGGCGCCATCGGCGACGGACGCAACATGCCGGTGCGCCTGCACCGCTCGAACGTCGTCGCCGACGTGATCGAGGGCGGGCGGCAGATCGATTCGGTGATGCGCCGCTTCGCCAAGGAGGGCCGGGGCATCCTCGTCTATCTGCGCGACGGCACCGCGGGCGTGCCGCTCAACCGCTACGCCGAGGAGGGCGCCGAGGCCCAGCGCGTGCGCCAGTGGCGCGAGGTGGGCCTGGGCGCGCAGATCCTGCGCGACCTCGGCGTCGTCTCGATCCGCAACCTGTCCTCCTCGACGCGGTCCTATGTCGGCCTGTCGGGCTTTGGCATCGAACTGGTCAGCGAGGAGCCGCTGGAGGGCTGAAGGCCGGCGGCCCCGCGGCCCCTTGCGGGCAAGCGTGGCCGTTCCCAGTTCCTTTTCGAGGCGGCTCCCTCGCCGCCGGTGGCGGAAAAGGAGCGTGCATGGTCCTCGTCCCCTGTCCCGCCTGCGATCGCCGCGTCTCGGAGAAGGCGTTGGCCAGCCCGTCCTGCGGGCATCCCGGCCGTGCCTCCGAGCGGCACGGGGTCGTGCCCGCGCTGAGCCGCGTCGCCGGAACCTATGTGTCCGCGAATGCCGTGACCGGGGCGATCCTCGGCAGCGTGATGTTTCTCAGCGTCGCCGCCGTGCTCATCACCCTGATCCTGGCGCACCGGTAGGCAAAACAGCGGGGGCGGTCCCGTCACCGCCCCATCAGCGCATCCATGTGGGCGGCGACCGAGCGGGCGAGGCCGTCGAGGCTGTAGCCGCCCTCCAGGATCGACACGACGCGACCGCCGGCATGGCGGTCGGCCACCTCCATCAGCCGCCGCGTCGCCCAGCCGAAATCCGCCTCGTCGAGCTGGATGTTGGCCAGCGGGTCGAGCTTGTGCGCGTCGAACCCCGCCGAGATCACGATCAGGTCGGGCTCGAAGGCCTCGAGCCGCGGCAGGATGCGCGCCTCGAACGCTTCGCGAAACAATTCGCTGCCGTCGAACGCCTTGAGCGGCGCGTTGACGATGGTGTCGTGGTCGCCCCGCTCACCCGTGGCGCCGGAGCCCGGAAACAGCGGCATCTGGTGGGTCGAGGCGTACATCACGGTCTTGTCGGCCCAGAAGATATCCTGCGAGCCGTTGCCGTGGTGGACGTCCCAATCCACCAGCGCGACGCGGACGGCACCGAACGCCGTCTGAGCGTGGCGGACGGCGATCGCTGCGTGGTTGAACAGGCAGAAGCCCATGGCGCGGTCGCGTTCGGCGTGGTGGCCGGGCGGGCGCATGGCGACGAAGGCGTTGGCGCACTCACCCTTCATCACCGCATCGACGGCGTGGTTCGACCCGCCGATGGCGTGCAGGCAGGTGTTGAGCGAGCCCGGCGACATCAGCGTGTCGCCGTCGATCTGAAAGAAGCCCTCGTCGGGCGAGGCCGCGACGAGGGTCTCGACGTAGGACGCGGGGTGGACGAGTTCGGCGACCGAAGCCTCCGCCTTCGGGGCGTGGCAGCGCACGAGGGCGGCAAAGCGCTCATTCTCGAGGGCGCGCTCGACCGCCTGCATGCGGGCCGGCCGCTCCGGATGGCCGGTCGGGACCACGTGTTCGACCGCGCTCGGATGGGTGACGTACAGGGTGCTCAGGGCCGTTTCTCCCGGTGCCCAAGACGGTGATGCCCTTCGGGCGCCCGCCTCGTCACGTGCCGCCCTGCGAAAGCGGGGCGAGCGTGTTGTTGCCGATGCGGTGCGCCCGATCTTGCGCCGGACCTGCCACCGCCCTTGTTTTCTCGAACTTGTCGATCTTGTCGCCCGTGCGCAATAACGCAAACCGGGACAGGGGCCCGGATCGATCTCGTCCACAACCGGCCGTATCGCGGTCCAAGCTTGGCCACAAACGCGCCTTCAACCTGCGGTGGCTTCCTTCGAACGACCGGCCACCCGCCATGCGCCCTTCGCCCGCCCTCGCTCTTCTCGTGGGCCTCATACCCCTGGCAGCCTGCCAGTCGCAGACGGCGCAGGTCGCATAACCCGTCCCCATCGTCGCCGAACGGCCCGCCGTTCCGCCGCTGCCTCCGGGGCCGGAGCGGGATGCCGCCTGGATGAAGCTCGCGCCGAAAGCGCCCCTCGATCCGGCTCTGGCCCGCACCACCGTCGATTTCGCGACTCGGGAGCCCGTCGGCACCCTCGTCGTCGAGACGGCCGAGCGGCGGCTCTACCTCGTGCAGCCCGGCGGCAAGGCGATGCGCTATCCCGTCTCGGTGGGGCGGGCGGGGCTCGCATGGACCGGGAGGGCCGAGATCGACCGCAAGCTCGAATGGCCGGACTGGAACCCGGCCCCGGAGATGATCGGCCGCCACCCGGATCTGCCGCCGCGCCTGGAGGGCGGCCCGTTCAGCCCGATCGGCGCCCGCGCGCTCTATCTCGCGCAGAACCGGCGGGACACGCTCTACCGCATCCACGGCACCAACGAGCCGGAGACGATCGGGCAGGCGGTCTCCTCCGGCTGCATCCGCATGCTCAACGAGGACGTGATGGACCTCTACGGGCGCGTGCCGGTCGGGACGAAGGTCGTGGTTCGCTGAAGAGAGTCTTACTTCGAACAAGCAAGCTTTTCGAAAGGCTCAATCGTGAGCAGCCGTTTACCTGAACACGGGTTCAGATTTGGCCATTAACCTCTTCGAGCGCTGTCGGTCCGTAATGTCAGCACAGACACGGACGAACACCGGCGACAACGAGCTCGAGAGGAACCAGACCATGACCAACACTGCGCTTGAACTGTTCTGCACCCGCATCGTCGATGCCGGCAGCCTGAACCAGGACGATGTTCGCGAACTCGCCCGCGACATCCTCCCCGACGGCATCATGGGCCGCGAAGAGGCCGACCTGCTGCTGGCGCTGGACCGCGCCGTCGCCGACACCCACGAAGGCTTCTCCGCCTTCGTCACGGCGGAAGTCGTGAACTTCGCCGTCTACGGCGAGCGCCCCACCGGCATCATCACCCGCGAGATGTCCGCGTGGCTCGCCGCCTCCATCGCCGGCCGCAAGGGCCCGACGGCGCTCGGCAGCCGCATCGCCATGGAGATCGTGCGCGAGGCCGAGACCAGCGACGAGACGCTGATCGCCTTCGCCCTCAAGGCCAAGAGCGCGACCGCCAAAAGCGCAACGGCCAAGGCCGTCGCCTGCCCCACCGGTCGTATGCCCTGCGCTGCATGATGAATTCAGTTTTGAGCCCAGATGCACCCACGGCATCGGCCCCGCGGCCAGCATCCGAGCACCATCGAAATTCGAATTGACGGCCCCTCAATCGGATTTCACCGAAGCTGGCCTTTTGGGGAGTGCAGCACAGCTTCCGTCTCCCGCGTAAGTGCTTTATCGGGATGCGTTCGGGCTTGCCTTCGGGAGGGGCAGGTCGGGACAGTCTCCCTCAAGAAGCGGCTGCGATGTTCGATAAGATCCTGATTGCCAACCGGGGCGAAATCGCCTGCCGCATCATCAAGACGGCCCGGAAGATGGGCATCAAGACGGTGGCGGTCTATTCGGACGCCGATCGCGATGCGGTCCACGTCGCGATGGCCGACGAGGCGGTGCATATCGGCCCGGCGCCCGCCGCGCAGTCCTACCTTCTGATCGAAAAGATCATCGACGCCTGCAAGCAGACCGGCGCCCAGGCGGTCCATCCGGGTTACGGCTTCCTCTCCGAGCGCGAGGCGTTCCCGAAGGCGCTGGCGGAAGCCGGCATCGTCTTCATCGGTCCCAATCCCGGCGCCATCGCCGCCATGGGCGACAAGATCGAGTCGAAGAAGGCCGCAGCGGCTGCGCAGGTCTCGACGGTGCCGGGCTTCCTCGGCGTGATCGAGAGCCCTGAGCACGCCGTGACCATCGCCGACGAGATCGGCTATCCCGTGATGATCAAGGCGTCGGCGGGCGGCGGCGGCAAGGGCATGCGCATCGCCGAATCGGCCGACGAGGTCGCCGAGGGCTTCGCCCGCGCCAAGTCCGAGGCCTCGTCCTCCTTCGGCGACGACCGCGTCTTCGTGGAAAAATTCATCACCGACCCGCGCCACATCGAGATCCAGGTGATCGGCGATAAGCACGGCAACGTGATCTATCTCGGCGAGCGCGAGTGCTCGATCCAGCGCCGGAACCAGAAGGTCATCGAGGAGGCGCCGTCGCCGCTCCTCGACGAAGAGACCCGCCGCAAGATGGGCGAGCAGGCGGTCGCGCTGGCCAAGGCCGTGAATTACGACTCCGCCGGCACCGTCGAGTTCGTCGCCGGCCAGGACAAGTCGTTCTACTTCCTCGAAATGAACACCCGCCTGCAGGTGGAGCACCCGGTCACCGAGATGATCACCGGGCTCGACCTCGTCGAACTGATGATCCGGGTGGCCGCCGGCGAGAAGCTGCCGCTGACGCAGGATCAGGTGAAGCTCGACGGCTGGGCGGTCGAGAGCCGCGTCTATGCCGAGGATCCGACCCGCAACTTCCTGCCCTCGATCGGCCGGCTGACCACCTACCAGCCGCCGGAGGAGGGCCCGCTCGGCGGGGCGACCGTGCGCAACGATACCGGCGTGGAGGAGGGCGGCGAGATCGCGATCCACTACGATCCGATGATCGCCAAGCTCGTGACCTGGGCGCCGACCCGCCTGGAGGCCATCGACGCGCAGGCGACCGCGCTCGACGCCTTCGCCATCGAGGGCATCCGCCACAACATCCCCTTCCTCGCCACCCTGATGGCCCATCCCCGCTGGCGCGACGGCCGGCTCTCGACGGGCTTCATCAAGGAGGAGTTCCCGGACGGCTTCATCGCACCCGAGCCCGAGGGGCCGGTGGCTCATCGGCTCGCGGCGGTGGCGGCGGCGATCGACCACAAGCTCAACATCCGCAAGCGCGGCATCTCCGGCCAGATGCGCGACCCGAGCCTGCTGACCTTCCAGCGCGAGCGCGTGGTGGTGCTCTCCGGCCAGCGCTTCAACGTCACCGTCGATACGCAAGGCGACGACCTCCTCGTCACCTTCGACGACGGCACGACAGCCGCGGTGCGCAGCGCGTGGCGCCCCGGGGCGCCGGTCTGGAGCGGTACGGTCGGCGATCAGTCGGTCGCGATCCAGGTGCGCCCGCTCCTCAACGGCGTGTTCCTGCAGCATGCGGGCGCGGCGGCAGAAGCGCGGGTCTTCACCCGCCGCGAGGCCGAACTCGCCGACCTGATGCCGGTCAAGGAGAATGCCGGCTCCGGCAAGCAGCTCCTTTGCCCGATGCCCGGCCTGGTCAAGCAGATCATGGTCAGCGAGGGCCAGGAGGTGAAGAACGGCGAGCCGCTGGCCATCGTCGAGGCGATGAAGATGGAGAACGTGCTGCGCGCCGAGCGCGACGGCACCATCTCCAAGATCGCCGCGAAAGAAGGTGACAGCCTCGCGGTCGATGCGGTGATCCTGGAATTCGCCTGATCGGCAGAACACGCCTGCCATCGTGAGCGAAGCGGTCCGGCGGCGCGACGATTTCGCGATCTGCCCGACCGCTCTCCCTCGGCCGAACGTCCGGACTGACGACGCACGACGAGGATCGGGGGCGGATCGCCTCGGTCTTCGACCGCATCCGCCGGAGAGCGGGCACGCCCCTCCATCCGCCCTCAAGGATATGCCGCTCTATTTCGCCTACGGCGCCAACATGGACGCCGCCGCCATGGCCCAGCGCTGCCCGGCCTCGCAGCTGATCGGGCGCGGGCGCTTGCCGCGGCACCGCTTCATCATCATGCGGGAGGGCTGGGCCTCCGTGGTGCGCGCGCCGGGCGCCACGGTGTGGGGCGTGCTGTGGGAACTGGCGCTCTCCGACGTGCCGGCCCTCGACCGCTACGAGGGTGTGGCCGGCGGCCTCTACGTGAAGGCCTATCAGCCGATCGTCACCGATGGCGGCACGAAGCGCGCCCTGATCTATCTCGGCCGCAGCGGAGCCGGCGGCCTGCCGCGGCCGGGCTATCTCGAAGCCGTGCTCGCGGCGG
This sequence comes from Methylorubrum sp. Q1, assembly GCF_004683995.1. Classification (NCBI taxonomy): domain Bacteria; kingdom Pseudomonadati; phylum Pseudomonadota; class Alphaproteobacteria; order Hyphomicrobiales; family Methylobacteriaceae; genus Methylorubrum; species Methylorubrum sp. Q1. The sequence continues at coordinate 130,059 of NZ_SRHQ01000012.1, forward strand.
GGCAGGCGGCTCAACTGCCGGGGCCCTACCTCCAGGAGATCCGCGGCTGGCAGCGCCGAACTCCGGCCTGACCCGCGCATCGCGCACGGCTCGAAGCGACCCCTGGTACTTGCACTGCGCGACTTTCGGCTGGAAGCTCCTCGGCAGCCCGCTATCCGCCGTGCTGCTTCGGCATATTTCGTCGGCAGCGTGCTCTTCGTCTCGCTGGCGTGGTATCTCACCGGCCGTCCGCAGGCGGCAGCCGCGCGCCGCACCGAGGCCGCGCCGGCCTCCGCCGCCATGGCCACCCGCTAGCCGGAAGCGCGAGGCTCTCGGCTCCGGCACGGAACCGGGAGTCCCCTCCATCGTGAGCACCGACGACAAGACCATCCGTGTCGTGATCCGCGGCCGCGTGCAGGGCGTGTCCTACCGCGCCTGGACAAAGAAGCAGGCGGACCGGCACGGCGTCGCGGGCTGGGTCCGCAACTTGCCCGACCGCACCGTCGAGGCGCTGTTCTCGGGCCCCACCGAGGCGGTCGATGCGCTGCTCGCCGCGTGCCGGCGCGGTCCGTTCGCGGCGCGCGTCGACGGCATCGAGGTAAGCGAGGAGGCCGAGGCCGCTCCGAGCGCGGGTTTCAACATCCGCGCCTAGACAGGTCGAGGGCTTGCCCACCGAGCCGCCGGCCTGTAGCCGCCGGGGCAGCACGCCCACCCGGACCGGCGAGACGAAACCGCGATGACGACGCCCTGACCATGTGGGACCTCCACGCCTTTTCTCCGCTCGACTTCGCGGCGCTCGTCTTCTTCGTGGCGTCCTGGGCCGGCTACAGCTTTGCCGTGCAGCGGCGACGGGGCGACCGGCTGAGCCTCAGCCAGATCATGAACCGGCAGCGGCACAAATGGGCCGTCCAGATGATCACCCGCGACAACCGCGTGGTGGATACGACGATCAACGCCTCGCTTCAGAACGGCACCGCCTTCTTCGCCTCGACCGCGCTGATCGCACTCGGTTCGGTGCTGACACTCTCGCGCTCGGGCGACGACGTGCTCAACCTGTTCTCCGCGCTGCCCTTCGGCGCGGGAACGACCCGGCAGACCTGGGAGATCAAGGTCGCCGGGCTCGCCGTCGTGTTCGTCTACGCCTTCTTCAAGTTCGCCTGGGCCTACCGGCTGTTCAATTACGGCGCGATCCTGATCGGCGCGGTGCCGCCCAAGGGCTCGGGCGCCTCCGAGGCGGTGATGCTCCGGGCGGCCGAGCGGGCCGGCGCGATGAACGTGGCGGCGGGCTCGCATTTCGCCAAAGGCCAGCGTGCTTTCCTGTTCGCGCTGGCTTATCTCGGCTGGTTCGTGAGCGCACCGGTGATGATGCTCGCCACCGCCAGCGTGGTCTGGGTGATGTGGCGGCGCCAGTTCTCCTCGCGGATCCGCGCCTTTCTGCTCGCCGAGGATGACCCACATGGCCGATGAAGCCGCGATCGAAGAGACGATGCTGCGGCTCGTGAGCGAGCGCGGGGCGGACAAGACCTGCTGCCCCTCCGAGATCGCCCGTGCCCTCGGCGGCCCGCATCCGGATGGCTGGAGCCCGCTGATGCAGCCGGTCCGCCGCGTCGCCGTGCGGCTGACGAAGGAAGGCCGGGTGCAGATCATGCGCAAGGGCAAGCCGGTGGAGGATCCGGACGATTTTCGCGGGATCTATCGCTTGAGTCTGCCGCGGGGGTGACGGCGTTTCACGGCGCCGGCAGCACCGCGTCGGTGTAGCCGGTGAGCCGGTAGGCGATCATCCCGATCCACTCCTTTACGCCGATATCGAGTTCCCCCAGACCGGTGGAGGCGAAGCTGGCGAGGCGGTAGGCGTCGCGCGGCCAGTTGGTGCGGTAATCGACCGGATAGGCGGTGACGTCGAACCCGGCCTTGCGGAAGCAGCCCATCGAGCGCGGCATGTGCCAGGCGGAGGTGACGAGGAGCCAGCGCTCGCCGGGCTTCGGTTGCACCATGCGCGCGGAGAACACTGCGTTCTCGTGGGTGTTGCGCGATTGCTGCTCCAGGATCAGGCGGTTGCGTGGCACGCCGAGCGTGTCGGCGTAGCGGCTGACGATCTCGGCCTCCGAGACCGCGTCCTCGCGATTGCTGCCCGAGCCACCCGAGAAGACGAGACGCGCCTGCGGGTAGCGTCGGGCGAGGTCGGCCAGCGCAATGGCCCGCTCGCCCGCTTCGTTGACGGTGATCTGGTCACGGCCGATCGAGGTATCGGCCTCGACCGTCCCGCCGAGCACGACGATGCCGGTGATCGGCGTGCCGTCATCGGTGAAGCTCGGAAACCGGTTCTCCAGCGGCGCCAGCGTCCAGGCCGAGAGCGGCGAGAGCCCGGCGACGAGGAGCCCGACGAAGCCGGCGATCGTGAGCACCCGCCCGACCCCTCGGCCGGCCTCAGTGAAGAGCAGGAGACAGCCGAGGAGCCCGAGCAGGATCAGGAAGTTCGATGGCGTGAGGACGAAGAAGATCAGCTTCGAGAGCGGGAAGAACATCGTCTTCTTTCGTCCGGGGTTCGACACGGCATCCGACACGGGCTGACCTTCGCCGGAAACAGTTCAGGTGAGCGGCAGCGACAGAACGGCCGAGGCGGCGGGCCGTTGCGCGAGCGTGCCCAGCCAGCGGCGGATGTTCGGGCGCTCCTCCCGCTCCAGCGGCAGTTGGAACCAGCGATTCGCCGCGAGCCCCACGGCGATGTCGGCGATGGAGAAAAGCTCGCCCGCCACGTGGGGCGTGTCCGCGAGATGCCGGTCGAGCAGGGCGGCACAGCGCTCGGAGCCGGCGCGCGACGCCTCGATCATCCGCGCGTCCCGCTTGTCGGGGGCCACGCGCACGAGTTGGAGGAAGGCGTCGCGCATCGCCGGGGTGAAGGCGGTGGCCTGCCAATCGAGCCACTGGTCGATGAGCGCGCGGGCACGCGGCGCCTCCGGCAGGGCCAGCGGGCCGCCATGGGCGTAAGCGAGATAGCGCAGGATCGCGTTCGACTCCCAGAGGACGAAGCCATCCTCTTCCAGCGTCGGCACGAGGCCGTTGGGATTCATCGCGCGGTAGCGGGCATCATGGACGATGCCGTGTGCGCCGCCCGCCTCGATATGTTCGTAGGCCAGACCCAGTTCGTCGAGCGCCCAGAGCGCCTTCTGAACGTTTCCGGAGCTGGCCCGCCCCCACAGCTTCAGCATCATCGCACGTCCTCGTCGTCGCTCTCGGGGGGATAGGCGTGAACGGCCCCGCCCGGATCGGTCACCCGCCAGGACTCGCCCGCCTCGTCAAGATAGCCCGGCCCCACCGGCACCTTGCCGTGGCCGCCGGGAATGTCGAGCACGTAGAGCGGCTGGGCGAGACCGGAGAGGCGACCGCGCAAGCTTCGCATCAGCGCCTGCCCCTCCGGCAGCGCCGTGCGCAGATGGCCGGTGCCCGGCGCGAGATCGCCGTGGTGGAGGTAGTAGGGCTTGATCCGGTTCTCGACGAAGCGGCGCATCAGGGCTTCGAGCGTTTCCGCATCGTCGTTGACGCCGCGCAAGAGCACGCTCTGGCTCACCATCGGGATGCCGGCATCGACCAGCCGGGCCATGGCCCCGCGCGCGGCCGGCGTGAATTCGCGTGGATGGTTGGCGTGGAGCGCCACGAACACCGCGCCGGAAAACCCCTTGAGGGCGGCGACCAGGGCCGCATCGACGCGGGCGGGCTCGACCACCGGCACGCGGGTGTGGAAGCGCAGCACCCGCACATGCGGGATCGCGCCGAGCGCCTCGGTGATCGCCGCGAGCCGCCGGGGCGAGAGGGCGAAGGGGTCGCCTCCCGTCACCACCACCTCCCAGATCTCCGGATGCGCGGCGATGTAGCGGTAGGCACCCGCCAATTCCGCCTCGCTGAGCGAACCCTGGCCTTGGGGGCCGACGCGCTCGCGGCGGAAGCAGAAACGGCAATAGACCGGGCAGATGTGGAGCGGCTTCAGCAGCACCCGGTCGGGATAACGGTGGACGATGCCGGGCACCGCCTCATGCGCGTCGTCGCCGATCGGGTCGGCGCGCTCCTCGGGCCGCGTCTCAATCTCCTCCGCGCGAGGGATGAACTGTCGGGCAATCGGGTCGTCGGGATCGTTCGCGTCGATCAGTTCGGCCATGTCGGCGGTCACCGAGACGGCGTAGCGCGCCGCGACCCGCTCCAGGGCGGGGAGGGCAGCCGCGTCCACCAGCCCGGCGCGGGCCAGCGCGGTGACACTCTTCAGGGCGAGGCTCACCGCGACCGATTCCGGGGGACCGGTGTCCAGATCACGTCGTCGATGCGCGGCGCGCCGGTGGCCAGCATCACCAGGCGGTCGAAGCCGAGCGCGATGCCGCTGGCCTCGGGCATGATCGCCAGCGCGTCCAGGAACTCCTCGTCGATCGGGTAGCGCTCGCCGTAGATGCGGGCTTTCTCCGCCATCTCCGCCTCGAAGCGGCGGCGCTGCTCGGCGGGATCGGTGAGTTCGCCGAAGGCGTTGGCGAGTTCGACGCCGCAGGCATAGAGTTCGAAGCGCTCGGCGACCCGCGGGTCGCGCGGGCTCGGCCGGGCGAGCGCCGCCTCGCTCACCGGATACTCGCACAGGATGGTCGGGCGCCCCTGGCCGAGATGCGGCTCGATCAGCCCGACGAGGACGCGGCTGAACAGGTCGGCCCAGCTGTCGTCGGGCGCCACGCGCAGGCCGCGGGTCATCACCGCATCGGCGAGGGCGTCGCGGTCGGTTCCGCCGTCGGGCGAGACCGTGGCGAGGAGATCGATGGCAGCAAAGCGCTGGAAGGCCTCCGCCAGGGTCAGCCGCTCGAAGGGTGCGAACGGATCGGCCTCGCGCCCGCGAAAGGTCAGGCGCTTCACGCCCGCGGTTTCGGCGGCGAGGGCCAAAAGCGCGGCACCGTCCTGCATCAGCGCGTCGTAGCGCTCGCCCGCCCGGTACCATTCGAGCATCGTGAATTCGGGATGGTGCAACGCGCCGCGTTCGCGGTTGCGGAAGACGTGGGCGAGGCTGAACAGGCGCGGTTCACCCGCGGCCAGCAGCTTCTTGCAGGCGAATTCCGGCGAGGTGTGGAGATAGAGCGGCTCGCGCGCACCATCGGGCAGGATCGCTTCCGTGGCGAAGGCCGAGAGATGCGCCTCGTTGCCGGGAGAGACTTGCAGCGCGGCGGCTTCGACCTCGACGAAATCGCGCTCCGCGAACCACGCGCGAAACCCCGCGAGGATGCGGTTGCGGGTGAGCAGCAGCGGCCGGCGGTCCGCATGGAGGCCGGGATGCCACCAGGGCGAAGACTCGTGACTCACGCGAAAACAGCCTCCGGCTGGCAACCGAGCCACGGATAGGGTAGGGCCTCGCGGATGATTCCGCTCATCCGGCCGAGACGCCGGTGAAGAGCCGCCGTTCTCGTCAAGCCAAGGTCCACGCTCGTGAAAGTGATCGCCAGTACCCTTCGTAAGGGCAACGTCGTCGATAAGGACGGCAAGCTCTACGTCATCCTGACGGCGGAGAACATCCACCCCGGCAAGGGCACTCCGGTGACGCAGCTCGATATGCGCCGCATCACCGACGGCGTGAAGATCTCCGAGCGCTACCGCACCACCGAGCAGGTCGAGCGGGCCTTCGTCGAGGACCGCGACCACACCTTCCTGTACCAGGACGGCGAGGGGTATCACTTCATGAACCCCGAGAGCTACGAGCAGATCGCCGTCCCCGCGGACGTGGTCGGCGACGCCGCCCCCTACCTGCAGGAGGGCATGACGGTGACCCTCTCGACCCATAACGGCGTGCCGCTGACCATCGAGCTGCCGCAGCGCATGACCTTCGAGATCGTCGAGACCGAGCCGGTCACCAAGGGCCAGACCGCCTCCTCTTCCTACAAGCCGGCGCTGCTTTCGAACGGCGTGAAGACCTCGGTGCCGCCGCATGTCAGCACCGGCACCCGCGTCGTCATCATGACGGCGGACGGCTCCTACGTGGAGCGCGCCAAGGACTGATTTTCTCTCGGTCGCGGCTCCCTATCCACTCCTCATCCTGAGGTGCCCGCGATAGCGGGCCTCGACGGGTGCTCCAGATCCCGCGCGGCTTCTGGAACACCCTTCGAGGCCTCCGCTTCGCGCCGGCACCTCAGGATGAGGGAGAGGCTTGGGGTTTTTGATCGAAAGATCCGCTCACGGCGGGGCCGCGGTGCCTTCCGCGGCCTCGTAGCAGAGCTGCGAGAGCCCCTGCGCCTTGGCCCGCTCTTCCACGGAATAGGGCTTGCCCGAACCCCAGAGCCCCTCCCGCCGCAGGGCATCGGCGGTGCAGCGGGCGGCGATCCGGCAGGCCTGCGCCTCGCCGCCGGTGCGGGTGCAATTGCCCACGTAATCCTTGCGGAAGCTCGCGAGCCCCGCCTTGGGATGCGGCCCGGTCAGCGTGACGAGGCCGGTGAACAGGGCGAGCAGAGCCGGCTGGTGGACGAGATAGACGGCGAGGCTGTGCCGGCCGGCGAAGGCCGTCCCGCGTGCCACGGCGCTCCGGGCCTGCCAGCGGGCGAGCCACGACCCGGCCAAAGCCGGCCGCGCGATCCGGGCGAGCGCAATCCCGGCCAGCACCATCCCGAACCAGGGAAACAGCGGTACCCAATCGTTGGTGTCCGGCAGCCCCCGGCCGAGGCCGAGGAAGTAGAGTTCCGGCGCGTCGAGCAGGGGATGGGCCACGGCGTGCGGCGCCACCAGCACGGCAGCGGCCGCGAGCGCCGTGACCGGGGCCGGCAGGAACACGAAGGGCAAGCCGAGCACGCTCGAGACGGCGATGCAGTGCAGGATGCCGAAGAAGATATAGCTCTGTGGAAACGCGATCCGCGTCGCCAGGGTGATGAGGAGCGCCGCCCCGCCGATCCGCGCGAGCCGCATGGCGAAGGGCCGCCAGCGTACGCCGTCGCCATTGGCGAGCACGAGGCCGACGCCCACCAGCAGCAGGAACGCGCCGGCGATACCGTGGGCCGCCAGCCGCCCCGACGGAGTCAGCGCGAAATTCTGCGGCGTGAGCTGCAGGAATCCGAGATCCCACAGCCCATGGTAGGCCGCCATCGCCGCGAGCGCCGTGCCTCGGGCGAGGTCGAGGGCATCGATCCGCCGGCTCGAATGGGGGGGCGTGGACGCGGGGGAGGCAGGCATGGCCGCGCCCTATCACCGATCTCCGGTCGAGGCGAAGGGCAGGCGCAACGAGACACGCCCTGTCGCTCAGGCGGCCTTGCGGCCAATCGAATCAGTCCGGCAGGAGACCGCGACCGAGCCGAATTCGGCGCGGGTGATCCTAACCTGTTGTCCGGCCACGCTCTCGCGTCCCGGAACGGCATTCAAATCAATTGAGAGGACGGGCAACCCGGCGCATGCGAGATGCGACATTGGCGCCATGCTTCTGAAAAATGATCATTTGAAGTGTCCCGTTGCCGACCAAACGGGCTTTCCGCGTAATCTGACTTTGTTAACGTAGGCTCGGGATTGCGCCGCGCGATTCGGCACGGGTTGCTTATATGTCGAACGACCACGAACTGAGTGCCGTCGGGCTTCGTATGCCGGAGACGCGAGACCGCGCGATGGAGCGGGAGACCGAGGAGGAACGTCCGGCCGAACTCTTGGAGGTCGCCGGGCGCATCAAGTGGTTCGACGTGTCGAAGGGCTTCGGCTTCATCGTGCCGGATGACGGCTCGGCGGACGTGCTGCTGCACATCACCTGCCTGCGCCGGGACGGGCATCAGGCCGCGAGCGAAGGCGCGCGGATCGTGGTCGAGGCGGTGCAGCGCGCCCGCGGCTGGCAGGCCTTCCGGGTGCTCTCGCTGGATCAGTCAACGGCGCTCCACCCCTCCGAACTGCCGATGGCGCGCACCCACGAAGTCGTCACGCCGACGAGCGGCCTGGAGCGCGCGGTGGTGAAGTGGTTCAACCGCCTGCGTGGCTTCGGCTTCCTCAGCCGCGGCGACGACACGCCGGACATCTTCGTCCACATGGAGACCCTGCGCCGCTACGGCATCGCCGAGTTGAAGCCCGGCGAGGAGGTGCTGGTGCGCTACGGCGACGGCTCGAAGGGTGCTATGGCGGCGGAAGTCCGCCTCGTCGACGGGGCGCTTCCGGCTTCCCATTGACGGTGATCCGCGTGCCCGTGTCTCCCCTCGCGACAAAGCTCCTGCGCATCGCCGCCTGCCTCGCCGCGCTGTCGGCCTTGCCGGTGCTTCCACTCCGCGCGCAAGAGTCGGCGCCCGCCGCCCAGACCGCGACCGAGCCGCTGGGCATCGTCGCCAAGAACGGCCGCCACGCCTTCCAGGTCGAGGTGATGCGCACCGACGCGCAGCGCGCCAAGGGGCTCATGTACCGCCGCTCCATGGCCGCCGACCACGGCATGCTGTTCGATTTCGAGCGGCCGGCGCCGGTCACGATGTGGATGAAGAACACCTACCTCTCGCTCGACATGGTGTTCATCCGTTCCGACGGCTCGATCGCCCGGATCGCCCCGGATACCGAGCCGCTCTCGACCAAGGTGATCCCGTCGGGCGAGCCGGTTCTCGCAGTGCTCGAACTCAACGCCGGGACCGCCGCCAAGCTCGGCATCCGCGCGGGCGACCGGGTCGAGCACCCGATGTTCAAGCGCTAGCCGTGACGGCCCCGGAGCCCGACGATCCGGCCGGGGTCTGGGATGATGCGCTGCGCGCCGCCGCCCTGTTCGCCGCCGACCCGCATGGCCTCGGCGGGATCGTGGTGCGTGCAGGGGCCGGTCCGGTGCGCGACCTTTGGCTCGATCATCTTCGCGCCCTGCTCACGGGCCCGGTGCGACGGATGCCGCCGGGCATCGCCGACGACCGTCTGATCGGTGGACTCGACCTGCCCGCCACTCTCCGGGCCGGCCGCCCGGTGATCCAGCGCGGCCTGCTGGCGGAGGCCGATGGCGGTGTCGTCGTGGTGCCGATGGCCGAACGCCTGGAGCGCGGCGCCGTGGCCCGGCTCACGGGCGCCCTCGACACGGGCATGGTGGCGCTGGAACGCGATGGCCTCGCCGCACGGCTCCCGGCCCGCTTCGGCCTCGTGCTGCTCGACGAGGGGCAGGAGGACGAGACCGTCACTGCGGCGCTTGCCGACCGACTGGCACTCCGCATCGACCTGTCCGGCGTGAGCCTGCGGGACGCGAGAACGCCCCCTTCCCGGGCCGCTGGCGAAGCGGACGCAGCAGCAGGCCCATCCGCGCCCGACCCGACCGCGACCCTCTGCGCCGTCGCGGAGGCCTTCGGCATCGCCTCGCTGCGGGCGCCGCTTCTCGCCCTGCGGATCGCCCGGCTCATCGCCCGGAATGCCGGGCGCGACGAACCGAGCGAGGCCGACCTGATCGACGCCGCACGTCTCGTCCTGGCGGCGCGGGCGACGCGTCTGCCCGCGCCGCCGCAGCCGGCCGAGCAGGAACCGGCGGACCCGCCCCCACCGGAGCCGCAGCCCCCACAGGACGCCGATCGAACCCCCGAGGACGCGCCCGAGCAGGCGGATGCCACGCCAACAGAAGCCGGCGAGACGGTGCTCGACGCGGTCCGTGCCGCCCTCCCGAAGGACTTGCTCGCCCGGCTCCTTGCCGGCGGCCCGCCGCTGCGCGCCGGCGCGGCCGGGCGGATGGGGGCGGCCTCCGCCTCGCCGCTCACGGGCCGCCCGGTCGGCAGCCGTCCCGGCGATCCGCGCCGGGGGCGGCTCGACCTGATCGCGACCCTGCGCGCCGCCGCCCCGTGGCAGCGCCTGCGCCGGGGCGAGGCCGATCCACGCCGCGTCCTCGTCACCCCGGAGGATTTCCGGATTCGCCGGTTGAAGCGGCGCAGCGAGACGACGACGATCTTCTGCGTCGATGCCTCCGGCTCGGCGGCGCTCGAACGGCTGGCGGAGGCGAAGGGCGCCGTCGAATTGCTCCTCGCCGAGGCTTACGTCCGGCGCGACCGCATCGCCCTCGTCGCCTTCCGCGGCGCGCGGGCCGAGACCGTGCTGCCGCCGACGCGCTCCCTGGTCAGAGCCAAGCGCGTGCTCGCGGGCCTGGCCGGCGGAGGCGGCACGCCGCTCGCCGCCGGGCTCGACACCGCCGCCGCCCTGGCCCTCGGCATCCGGCGCGCGGGCGGAAGCCCCGTCATCGTCCTGCTCACCGACGGGCGCGCCAACGTCGCCCGCTCCGGCCTCGGCGGCCGGGCGCTGGCCGGCGAGGAGGCTTTGGCGGCCGCCCGCGTGCTTCGGGTGCAGGCGCTGCCCATCCTCGTGATCGATACCGGCGCCCGGCCCGACGGCGCGCGTGGCCTCGCCGAGGCGGCGCGGGGGCGTTACTGTCCGCTGCCCCATGCCGATGCGGGCAGCGTCAGCGCGGCGGTGCGCGCCGCCACAGCCTGAGGCCCGCTTTGCCCTTGTCCTCCCCCTCGCCCTCCAAAGACGACCGGCCGGATTGGGAGCGCGATGGCCGCGATTGGCCGCACCGGGCGGCGAGCCGCTTCGTGGAGGCCGCAGGCCTGCGCTGGCACGTGCAGGAATTCGGGGAGCCGGATGCACCCGGCCTCCTGCTCCTGCACGGCACCGGCGCCGCGACCCATTCCTGGCGCGGGCTGGCCCCGCTTCTCGCGGAACGGTTCAGGGTCGTCGGGCCCGATCTGCCGGGCCACGGCTTCACCGATCCGCTGCCCCCCCGCCGGCTCTCCCTGCCGGGCATGGCCGAGGCCGTGGGCGACCTCGTCACCGGTCTCGGCCTGAACCCGCGGCTCGCGATCGGCCATTCGGCCGGTGCGGCGGTGCTCGCGCGGATGTGCCTCGACCGGCGCATCGATCCCGACCTGCTGGTCGCGCTCAACGGTGCGCTGACCCCGTTTCCCGGCGTTGCCAGCGTCCTCTTCCCCGGCATCGCCCGGATGCTGTTCCTGAACCCCGTGACGCCGAAAGTCTTCGCCTGGAGCGCCGACCGGGCGGCGGTGCGCCGCCTCATCGACGGCACCGGCTCGCGCCTGGACCCGCAGGGGCTCGACCTCTACCGGCGGCTGTTCACCCGCCCCGGCCATGTCTCGGGCGCCCTCGGCATGATGGCAAACTGGGATCTTCCGGCGCTCGCTCGCGACCTGCCGCGGCTCGAAACCCGCACGCTGCTGGTCGTCGGCGGGGACGACAAGGCGATCAAGCCGGACGATTCCTTCGCCTTGCGTGAGCGGTTGCGGAGCGCGCGCGTCGAATTGCTGCGCGGCCTCGGCCACCTCGCCCACGAGGAGGCGCCGGAGCGGGTTGCGGAGATCATTCTGGCGGAAGCGGAGGCCATTCGCGCCCCGGCACCCTGAGACGCCTCTTGCGTTGACGAAAATCCCAGCCATAGTGTCAACCTATGTTGACACTCGCCGTCAAACCGATTGTCGCGTCCGGCCCCGACGCCCGGCCGCATGCGGTCGTGATCGGGGCCGGCTTCGGTGGGCTGGCCGCGGCGGTTCGGCTCGGGGCGCGCGGCTATCGCGTGACCGTTCTGGAACGGCTCGACCAGCCGGGCGGTCGCGCCCGCGTCCACCGCCAGGACGGCTTCACCTTCGATGCGGGGCCGACCATCGTCACCGCGCCGTTCCTGTTCGAGGAGCTGTGGCGGCTGTGCGGGCGGGACATGCGCGAGGACGTGACCCTCGTGCCGATGCAGCCATTCTACCGCATCCGCTTCGAGGACGGGCAGAGCTTCGCCTATAGCGGCGACCGGGCGGCGATGCGGGCCGAGGTCGCCCGCTTCTCGCCGGACGACGTGCCGGGCTACGAGCGCTTCATGGCCCATAGCGAGGCCGTGTGCCGGATGGGCTTCGAGGAACTCGGGCACGTTCCGTTCGGCAGCCTCGGCTCGATGCTGCGGATCGCGCCGGACCTCTTGCGCCTGTCGGGCCACCGCAGCGTCTACGACGTGGTGTCCCGCTTCATCCGCGACGAGCGGCTGCGCACCATCTTCAGCTTCCATCCCCTGCTCATCGGCGGCAACCCGTTTCGCGCCAGCGGCATCTACTGCCTGATCGCCCATCTGGAGCGGCAATGGGGCGTCCACTTCGCCATGGGCGGCACCGGGCGGCTGGTGGACGGGCTCTGCGGGCTGATCCGGGGGCAGGGCGGCAGCGTCCGCTGCGGCGAGGACGTTTCGCGCATCCACGTCGAGGACGCGCGGGCGACCGGGGTGGTGCTGGCGGGCGGCGAGGTCATCCCCGCCGACATCGTCATCTCGAACGCCGATTCCGCCTTCACCTACGGCACGCTGCTCGGCGGCCGGACCCGGCGCTGGAGCGCGCGGCGTCTGGCGCGCGTCTCGTCCTCCATGGGGCTGTTCGTCTGGTATTTCGGCACCCGGAAGAAGTACCCGGAGGTCGATCACCACATGATCCTGATGGGCCCGCGCTATCGCGGCCTGTTGCAGGACATCTTCGACCGCAAGCACTTGGCGGACGATTTCAGCCTCTACCTCCACCGCCCGACCGCGACCGACCCGCTGCTCGCCCCGCCAGGGCACGACGCGTTCTACGTGCTCGCCCCGGTGCCGAACCTCGATGGCGGCCAGGATTGGGCGCAGCTTGCCGAGCCCTACCGCCAGCGGATCGCCCGCTTCCTCGAAGGCTCGGTGCTGCCGGGGCTGTCGGACGCCCTCGTCACCTCGCGGGTGACGACGCCGCAGGACTTTTCCGACGACTTCCTGAGCTTCCGCGGCTCCGGGTTCGGGCTGGAGCCGGTGCTGACGCAATCGGCTTGGTTCCGCCCGCACAACCGCTCGGAAGACGTGGCGAACCTCTTCCTCGTCGGCGCGGGGACGCATCCCGGCGCCGGCCTGCCGGGCGTGCTGTCCTCGGCGCGTGTCCTCGATTCCGTGGTGCCGGATGCCCGTGTTTGCGCCTGACCCTTCCGCCGCCAGCGCGGCGGACCGTTCCGCCTGCCGGGCCGCGATCCGCGCCGGCTCCAAGAGCTTCTTCGCGGCCTCGCTGCTGCTGCCGCCCTCGGTGCGGGTCTCGGCCTACGGCCTCTACGCCTTCTGCCGCCTCTCCGACGACGCGGTGGACGAGGCAGGAGGCAACCGCGCCGCAGCGCTTGCCCGCCTGGAGCGACGGCTGACGGCGGCCTGTGCCGGCCGGCCCGACAACCACCCGGCCGACCGGGCCCTCGCCGAGGTGCTCGCCCGCCACGCCATCCCGGACGCGCTGCCGCGGGCGCTGCTCGAAGGGCTGGCCTGGGATACGCAAGGCCGGCGCTACGACACCCTGCCGGAGCTGGCCGCCTACGCCGCCCGGGTCGCGGGCGCGGTCGGGGCGATGATGACGCTGGTGATGGGGGTGCGCGACGGCCCCGCGCTCGCCCGCGCCTGCGACCTCGGCGTCGCCATGCAATTCACCAACATCGCCCGCGACGTCGGGGAGGATGCCCGCGCCGGGCGTCTCTACCTGCCGCGCGCGTGGCTCGACGCGGCGGGCATCGACGCGAACGCCTTCCTCGCCGAGCCTCGGCTCGGCCCCGGGCTGCAACGGGTGGTGGCCGATCTGCTGGCGGCGGCCGACGAACTCTACGCCCGCGCCGAGCCCGGCATCGCCGCGCTCCCCTTGAGCTGCCGCCCGGCGATCCGCGCCGCCGGCCTGATCTACGCGGAGATCGGCCGTGCCGTGGAGGCGAACGGGCTCGATTCGGTCACGCGGCGCGCCCGCGTCACCGGTGCGCGCAAGGCCGGGCTTCTGGCCACCGCCATCCTGCCCGCGGGCGGCGGCCGGGGGTTGTCGGCGCCGCCTTTGCCCGAGACCGCCTTCCTCGTGGAGGCCGTGTCGCACCATCCGGTCCCGGCCGCGCGCCGCCTGCCGCCGTGGTGGAACGTGTCGGGGCAAGTCGTGCGGGTGCTCGACCTGATCGAGGCGCTGGAAGAGCGCGACGCCTTCCGCCGCTCGGCCGCGTCGTAAGGAAAACGAGCAGGATCCCCTCTCCCTGCGCGGGGAGAGGGCATGCACTCACTCGATCAGGTCTTCGGAAGCATCCTCAACCCAGCCCCCCGGCCTCCACGATGAAGCGAGCGACCGTATCCGCCCCGTGCCCTTCGCGCAGGGAGGCGAACACGTAGGGCCGCGGGCCGCGCATCCGCTGCGTGTCGGATTCCATCACCGAGAGGTCGGCGCCGACGAGCGGGGCGAGATCGGTCTTGTTGACGATGAGCAGGTCGGAGCGGGTGATGCCGGGCCCGCCCTTCCGCGGGATCTTCTCGCCGCCCGCCACGTCGATGACGTAGAGGGTGAGGTCGGCCAGTTCCGGCGAGAAGGTCGCCGCGAGGTTGTCGCCGCCGGATTCGATCAGCACGAGGTCGAGCTTCGGGAAACGGCGGCGCATCTCCGCCACCGCCGCGAGGTTGATCGAGGCATCCTCGCGGATCGCCGTATGCGGGCAGCCGCCGGTCTCGACACCGAGGATGCGCTCCTCCGGCAGGGCGCCGGCCACCGTGAGGATGCGCGCATCCTCCTTGGTGTAGATGTCGTTGGTGATCGCGCAGATCTCGTAGGTGTCGCGGAAGCGGCGGCAGAGTTGCTCCATCAGCGCGGTCTTGCCGGAGCCGACGGGTCCGCCGATGCCGACGCGCAGGGGTCCGTTCACGGATGCCATGGGTCTGAAAAAATCCTCAGGAGCGGAAGATGCGGGAATACTGCGTCTCGTGCCGGAAGGAGCCGAGATCGAGCCGCAGGGTCGCGCTGCCGAGCGCGTCGAGTCCGGCCTCGTGCAGCGACTCGGCCAGTGCGGCGACGCGAGGGGTCAGCGCGGCGAGAATCGTCGTGCCCCCGCTCTGGCCGACCGGCGCCACCCGTAGCGCCGCCGAGACGAGGTTCTGGACGAAGGCGAGGCCGTAGGCCGCCACCGTCGCCTCCCGCGCGACGCCGTGCGCGCCCGCCGCCGCGCCGATGGCGACGGGATAGGCAACCTCGGCGGTGAGCCGGTCGGCGACCGTCGAGAGGGCAGGGCAGGGCCAGGCCCGCAGCGTCGCATCCAGGAAGCTGCGCCCCTGCTGGCTCGTCTCCAAGTGAAGCTCGCGGGAGGGGGCGAGCGCCAAAGCAAGGTCGTTGATCTCGGCAAGTCCCGCATCGTCTCCGGCCTCGGTGGCGCGATGCGCGGCGGCGCAGAGGATCATGTCGTTGCGCCCCGCGCCCCGCTCCAGCACGTCGGCGAGCCAATCGGCGAGGGTGGCTGCGTCGCGGACGTCGCCGCACTCCACCGCCCATTCGAGCCCGTGCGAATAGGCGAAGGCGCCGACCGGATAGGTCGGCGAGAGCCACGCCATCAGCCGAAGGGCGTCAATCATGGGCGTGCAGGTGGGCGTGCGAATGCCCGCGACCGTGGTCATGAGCATGACCGTCGGCATAGGCGCCGCCCTCGGGCCGGAACGGCCGCGTCACCGGCTCGGCGCTGCCGCCCAAACCCCGCACCATCTCGGCGAGCACGTGGTCGTGACCGATCCAAACCGCCTCCTCGCCGATCTCGGCGGGGATGTGACGGTTGCCGATATGCCAGATCAGCCGCTTGAGGGCGTGCGGGGTGGGCGCGCGGATTTCCAGCAGAGCCTCGGGCGCCGCCTCGACCCAGACGAGCCGTCCGTCCTCCAGCGCGAGGGCGTCGCCGTCATCGAGCACGGTGGCCTCGGCGAGGTCGAGCAGGAAGGCGGTGCCACCGACGCCGCGCATCGCCATGCGGCGGCGATGCCGGTCATTCGAGTCGAGCACGATGCGATCGACGATCTCGCCGGAGCCGAGACGGTCGCGGCGGATGACGTGGGTGGCGCGGATCATGATTCAGAACAGGAAATAGCGCTGCGCCATCGGCAGGATCTCCGCCGGCTCGCAGACCAGCAATTCGCCGTCGGCGCGCACGTCGTAGGTCTCGGGGTCGATCTCGATCACCGGGGTCGCGTCGTTGAGGATCATGCTCTTCTTCGAGATGCCGCCGCGCACGTTCTCGACCGCCACCAGCTCCTTGGAGACGCGCAGCTTCTCCTTCACGCCGTCCTCGAGCGCCGCCTGCGAGACGAAGGTGAGCGCGGTGGCGTAGGGTGCGCGGCCATAGGCGCCGAACATCGGCCGGTAATGCACCGGCTGCGGTGTGGGGATCGAGGCGTTGGGGTTGCCCATCGGCGCCGTGGCGATCATGCCGCCCTTGAGGACGAGGTCCGGCTTCACGCCGAAGAAGGCCGGCGTCCACAGCACGAGGTCGGCGAGCTTGCCCGGCTCCACCGAGCCGACATGGCGCGACACGCCATGCGCGATGGCCGGGTTGATCGTGTATTTCGCCACGTAGCGCCGGGCACGCAGGTTGTCGTTGCCCGAAGCATCGCCGGGTAAAGCGCCGCGCTGGCGCTTCATCTTGTCCGCCGTCTGCCACGTGCGGATCACGACCTCGCCGACCCGGCCCATGGCCTGACTGTCGGACGACATCATCGAGAGCGCGCCGATATCGTGCAGGATGTCCTCGGCCGCGATGGTTTCCTTACGGATGCGGCTCTCGGCGAAGGCGAGATCCTCGGGAATCGACGGGTCGAGGTGGTGGCACACCATCAGCATGTCGAGATGCTCGTCGATGGTGTTCTTGGTGAAGGGGCGCGTCGGGTTCGTCGACGACGGGAGTACGTTCGGCAGGCCGGCGACCCGCATGATGTCCGGCGCGTGGCCGCCGCCCGCGCCCTCGGTGTGGAAGGCGTGGATGGTGCGGCCCTTGAACGCGGCGATCGTGTCCTCGACGAAGCCCGATTCGTTGAGCGTGTCGGTGTGGATCATGACCTGCACGTCGAAGGCATCGGCCACCGAGAGGCAGGTGTCGATCGCGGCCGGCGTCGTCCCCCAATCCTCGTGCAGCTTCATCGCGCAGGCGCCGGCGCGGATCATCTCCTCCAGCGCACCGGGCACCGAGGCGTTGCCCTTGCCGGCAAAGGCGAGGTTCATCGGGAAGGCGTCCGCCGCCTCGATCATCCGGGCGATGTGCCAGGGGCCGGGCGTGCAGGTGGTGGCGAAGGTGCCGTGCGCCGGCCCGGTGCCGCCGCCGAGCATCGTCGTGACGCCGGAGCAGAGCGCCTCCTCGATCTGCTGCGGGCAGATGAAGTGGATGTGGCTGTCGAAGCCGCCGGCCGTGAGGATCTTTCCTTCACCCGCGATCACCTCGGTGCCGGGGCCGACGACGATGTCGACACCGGCCTGAACGTCCGGATTGCCGGCCTTGCCGAGCTTGACGATACGGCCGCGCACGATGCCGACATCGCACTTCACCACGCCCCAATGGTCGAGCACGACCGCGTTGGTGATGACGGTATCGACGGCGCCCGCGGCGTTGGTCGCCTGGGATTGCCCCATCCCGTCGCGGATCACCTTGCCGCCGCCGAACTTCACCTCCTCGCCGTAGGTGGTGAGATCGCGCTCGACCTCGATCTCCAGGCTCGTGTCGGCGAGGCGAATGCGGTCGCCGGTGGTCGGTCCGAACATGGCGGCATAGGCCGCGCGGGGCAAACGGGCAGACATGGGGGACGCTCGATCTCAGGGTCGCGGGATGGGGCAAGCAGGGTTGATGCCGAGAGGCCAGGGCGCGGGTCGTTCAGCCCGCCGGCCCGGAGGAAGGCGGCCCGGAAGACGGCGCGCGCCCGCCCGCGGGCGGGGCCGCATCGGCCCCCCCCGGCTTCGCGCGCTTCTTGCGCACGACCTTCTTGATCTTCACGACGGGCTTGCGTGTCAGGCGGGTGCGCATCTCCTGCAGCGTTTCGAGTTGGATTTGCTGGATCTCCGCCAGTCGCTGCCACTGCTTGGTGACGAGGTGATCCATCTTCTCGTGCAGGTGCCGGATTTCCAACTCCGCCTTCAGGTTGACGCGGTAGTCGTTGTTCGAGCGCAGCCGATCCTTCTTGTCCTGCCGGCTCTGGCTCATCATGATGATCGGCGCCTGGATCGCCGCGATGCAGGACAGGACGAGGTTGAGCAGGATGAACGGGTAGGGGTCGAACGCCCGCATCTCGCCCATGGTGACGTTCACCGCCATCCACGCCACCAGCACCAGCGCGAAGCTGATGAGGAAGGCCCAGGATCCGCCGAAGCTGGCGAGACCGTCGGAGACGCGTTCGCCGAAGCTGCGGTGCTCGTCGTAATCTTCCTCGACATTCTCGGCGATCGTGTCCTGGGCGGCGATGCTCTCGGCCACCTGCCGGTCGAGATCGGAATACTCGCCGTGCTCCTCGGCCAGCAGTTCGGCGACGTAGCGCGTCCGGTAGGTGGCGAGTTCCTTGGCGCTGATGAGCGCGTCGTCGGCCAAACCGGGATAGTCGGCCCGGATATGTCCGGCCAGAGCCGGGCGCAGGCTCGCGATCGGAACGAGATTGCGGCGGGACATCTCGACGCCGGAGATGGCACAGACGCTCCGCTTCTTCGTCGGAACCGAATGGGCTTCCGGATCGAGGGCGATCATCCCCCGCGCGCGCTCGTGCAGCTCGTCGGTCAGGCTCACGGTCTGCCCACCCTGTTGCTGAGAAACCGGTCGCCCGCCCGCTGCGACGCGCATCGGACCCGGTCGCCTCGGCTCCGCGTCGTCCGCTTCCCGCATTCGCGCCGTCCCTCGACGAACCGCCCCGCGCTTCAACGGAACGCCCTCTAGCCGAGAGCGGCGACGGCGTCACGTCTCGGAGGTGCAGGGTTCGAAGCGCATCCCCGAGCCGGGCGCGCTTCCTGCTGCCGCTCTCAGCATCGTTCGCGCCTCGGCGACCGCGAGCAGCGAGCCGGGAAATGGCGATCCGTCATACTACCAGCCCTTGCTCGGCAAGGCCCGCGAGCCCCATAAACATCCCGCCGACAGACTTGATTGGCCAGGAGAGAACCATGTCGAACCGACTTAACTGCCGATGTTCAGGATACTCAAAAGATTTCTTTGAGCAGCATTTCCATCGAAAAAGGATACGGACGTGAAATTCCCGACTATCGAACATCTCGCAAACGTTACCCCATACGTGTCCTTCGATCAGGGTTTCGTCGTCTCCCGGCGCCCCGACCACACCGTAATCGATTATGTCTACACAGTCCCCGAGACGTTCAGCTCCGCCATGGCACTTGAATGCCGCGGTCTGAAATTCGACCGCGACGGACGAATCATCGGTCGGCCGTTTCATAAATTCTTCAATCTTGGAGAGCGCCAGCGCACCGAGGACATCGACTGGTCCATCCCTCATCACGTGCTCGACAAGCTCGACGGTTCGATGGTGCACCCGGTCCTGCTCGACGGGGCGACGGTGTTCATGACCCGGATGGGCGCCTCGATGCAGGCTGCGGCCGCGCAACGGCATGCCGGAACGGGCGTCCTCGAACTCGCACGCCACCTGCTCGACGGTGGCATCACGCCGATCTTCGAGTTCACCTCACCGGACAACCGGATCGTAATCGCCTATGATCAGCCGGCCCTGACGCTTCTCGCGGCACGCGAGATGATCTCGGGCGCTTATCTGCCGTTGGCCGATCTGGTCGGTTTAGGCGAACGCTTCGACGTTCCAGTTGTGCGAGCCAAAGGCGCGATCGCCGACGCGAAGGGCTTCGTTGCCAGCGCTCGCCGGGAAGCCGGCATCGAGGGCTACGTGCTGGCCTTCGAGGACGGCCATCGCCTCAAGCTCAAGACCGACGGCTACGTGTTGCGCCATCGCGCTCTTTCAGACGTACGCCTGGAGAAGAACGTACTCGGCTGGGTCGCGGCCGGTGCGGTCGACGACGTGGTGCCGATCTTGCCGGAGACGGTCGCCGCGCGCCTCCTGGCCTATCAGGCAGTCGTCGAAGGCCGGGCCTCAGCCCACGCGGCCGACATCCTCGCCTTCGCGGCCGAGCATCGGGGCGTGCCGCGCAAGGATTTTGCGGTCCTCGCATTCCGTCGTTTCGACAAGCGGCTGACACATGCCGCTTTCGCGGCGTTCGACGGGCGCGATCCTCGGGCCGTGATCGGAGCGATGCTGGTTCACGCATCGGGCAGTGAGGGACGAGTCGAAGCCGTGCGCGACCTTTTCGGCATGACCTGGATCGCGGAGGATCTCGATCTGCCGGCGATCGAGGCGTGAGGCCGATCCACTACGGCCGTCAAGGCTGACCGAGCACCAACCACGCGGCTCGCCGCCTCAGCTCCTTTCGAGCCAGCGGCGAGCCGAGCGCGGCACATGTTTCGGCCGCGTTTCACCGCGTCGTCGGCGATGCTGGGCGTGGGTTCACAGCGGCCCCATCACGTCGCCGCGAAAGCCGTAGACCTTGCGGTCACCCGAGAGCGGCACCAGTGCCACCTCGCGGGTCGAGCCCGGCTCGAAGCGCACCGCCGTACCGGGCGCGATGTCGAGGCGCTGGCCGCGGGCCTTGTCGCGGTCGAAGACGAGGCCGGGATTCGCCTCGAAGAAGTGGTAGTGCGAGCCGACCTGGATCGGGCGGTCCCCGGTATTGGCGACCTCGATCACCGTGCGCGGCGCGCCGGCATTGAAGACGATCTCGCCGGGAAGCGTCGTCACCGTGCCCGGGACCTCCGCCGAGGGTGCGCCGCGGATCGGGTGGTGGACCGTGACGAGCTTGGTGCCATCGGGGAAGGTCGCTTCGACCTGAATGTCGTGGATCATCTCGGGCACCCCCTCCATCACCTGGGAGGCATCGAGAACGCGGGCGCCGGCCTGCATCAACTCGGCGACGGAGCGCCCGTCGCGGGCGCCCTCGACCACGAAGTCGGTGATGAGGGCGATCGCCTCCGGATGGTTGAGCTTCACCCCCCGCGCCAACCGGTTGCGGGCGACCTGCGCGGCCATGGCGACGAGGAGCTTGTCTTTCTCGCGGGGCGTGAGGAGCAAGGCGTGCGTCCTGAGGTGAGATTCGGCCGGGCCTGAAGGTCCGCCGAGCAAGGATCATGCTCGGCCCAAGGTCAAGCTGGTCAGGCCAAGCTAGTTACGTCTGCCACACGCGCGGCATCGGCTGCCCGCGCCATGCGGCGAGGAAGCGGGCGGCGCCGTCGCGCAAGGGAGCGACGGTGGGGGCCAGCATCCGCACGGCGAGATGGCCGTTCCAGGCGCTCGCCCCGGCCTCGACATGCGCCGGCAGGGCGTCGAGGAGGGTGCGGGCCTCGTCGAGCCGCCCTTCCGCGCGCGGTGAAAGGTCGAGGATCGTCGCCAGCGCGCGGGCCCCGCCGCCAATCGCCCGGCGGTCCATCAGGGCCGTGACCGCCCCTTCGAGGTGCAGGCTGTCGGCGTAGACGAGGCGGCCGTCGCGGCGGATGCGCCAGCGATCCTCGAACAGGGCCTCCTCCAGGCTCTCGCCGCGGGCGGCACGGCCGAGCACCGCGATTTCGGCGACAAGCAGCGACGCGTCCGGGGCAAGATCCGCCTCGAAGCGGCGCACCAGCCGGGCGCGGTCGAACAGGATCGTCTCCTGCGGCAGCCAATCGAGCCGCCCGCCCGCGCCGACGCTCACCCGGTTGACGATCTCCGCGCAGGGCCCGTCCGAGCGGTAGATCTTCTCCGCCGCCGTGGTGGTCAGCACGCAGGCCCCACTCGGCTCGACCGTCACCGAGACCGCGAACACATCGCCGCAGGCGATGCCGCCGCCGGTATTGACCAGCACGCCCTCCAGCATCCGCTCGGCCCCCTGGCGGGGAAAGCGCAGGCGCAAAGGGCCGCTCTCGGCGAGATCGACGATCCGCGTCGGTGCGTCCGCGGCCGTTCCGGCCGGGGCGACGCGCAGATGCACCGCGCCCTGCGAGCGCTGGCGGGACAAGGCGGGACGGAGCGGTTCGGCGGCAGGGATCGGACGGCCTCCGGCGGAACGGGTGCGGGCTTCATCGGCCACCAGAGCCCTGGTCCGCAAGGTGGCGGGCACCACCGGTCCGGTGCCATCCCGCACCGATCTTCGGCAGCGGAGGCGCAGGATGCGGGCAGCGACGACCGTTCTCGACCTTGAGATGGTCACTCTTCCCCTTGACCGCAGCGGCCGGAACGCCCACCGCGTCATCGTTTCAAGGGCGTTCGACCGAGCCTTGCGACGTCCTGCTCAACGATCGGGACCTCATCCGGCCCCGAAAGGCGACCGTCATGATCTCATCCGACCCCGAGGCCGTGTCCGCCTCGGCTTACCGCGAAGCGATGGCTCAGATCGCGAGTGCGGTGCATCTCGTGACCACGGACGGGCCCGGCGGCCGTGCGGGCCTCACGGCGACGTCGGTGTGCAGCGTCAGCGACAGCCCGCCGACGCTGCTGGTCTGCCTCAACCGCGGCTCATCCGCCTATCCGGCCTTCCTGCGCAACGGCGTGCTCTGCATCAATACGCTCACGGTGGCGCATGAAGACCTCGCCACCGATTTCGCCGGCCGCGTGCCGCAGGCCGAGCGCTTCGCGGGACCGGCCTGGGGCCGGTTGCAGACCGGCGCTCCGGTGCTCGCGGGTGCCCTCGTCGCCTTCGATTGCCGGATCGTCGATCGCCACGAGGTGGGCACGCATGACGTGCTGATCTGCGCCGTCGAGGCACTCGCCGAGATCAGCGGCGCCGAGAGCCTGCTCTATGCCGGGCGGCACTATCGCGTCCTGCCGCGCCCGGATTCCAAGGGCGACTGACCGCCCTTGCGGAGGCGCAAAGCCAGCAGCCTCGAAGCCCGCCGAGACGCCTCTCCCGGCAGATCGGTGCCGGGGGATCGACGGTTCGGGCGTGCTTCGAGGCCAAGCTTTCGCCCCGCCGCTCGGCATGGAGCGGCCGGGCCTACCGAAGCAACGTCGCCGGACAGACGCTCAGCGCTCGTAGTGGCGCGCGCGGGCGGTGTTGGCGTTGAAGGTACTGCGGGTCTGACGCTGCGGCGCGAACAAGCTGGGATCGCGATCCGGGACGCCGAACAGGTTCAGCGGCTCGGCCGAGCGGGCAACGCTGCCGGTCGTCTCCGGCTGCTGCGCCCCGGCGATCCGGCCCCGATCGCCAGCCAAAGCGCCACCCGCCGAGACAGCGAGCGCGATGAGTGCGGCGGAGAAGATGCGTACGGACATTTTCGTGTCTCCCGAACGAGTTGTTTCGGTCAGGGAGTTAAGCACGGCGCGAGCGTAATGCTCACATAATTTGTGCAGCTAAGCCCGCCGAATAGCCATCAATTGCATGCAATGTGAGCAACAAGAGAGTGCCGGAGAGCCCCTAGCCGAGGAGCGACACCCCGGCACTAGAATATATTGTATATTTTTCAGATACTTACCGAGATAATTCGAGAATCTGCCTGCTTGCTTAGCATCTGGCACGATCCTTTCCCGTCAAGTGCGCGCGGACACGGCGCGCGTTTCTGCCGGGACTAAACGAGGGGCATCGCGTGGAGAACCACCGAGGCCGCCGCGACCACCCCTCACGGGCGATCGTCGGGGGCGAATCGGTGATGGTCGCCCGCGCCGCGACCGCTGTGGATGGGCGTACCGATCCCCCGCTGATCAGCGGTCGTCCGGTGCCGATCGCCACCGACGAACTTCGCTTCCACATCGGCGAGCATTTCCGCCGCGCCGGGCTCACCCTGACCGAGCCCGCCTTCCTCGACGGGGTGCCGATCCCTTTCGGCGTGGCCGAGCCGGAGGAGCCGTATCGCGCCCCCCTCGTCGCCAGCCCCTGGAGCAACCAGACCTATCGCGCCAGCTGAGTGTCGCCGAACAGGTGCCGGGCGAGCCGCGAATGCTCCTCGCGCAGGCGCCCCGTCTCGATACCGAGGGGCTGCCCGTCGATCACCCGCCAGCGCCCCGCCACCATCACCCGGTCCGCCCGGTGGGCGCCGCAGAGCACCAAAGCCGCGAGCGGATCGTGGGCGCCGGAGAAGCGGAGTTCGTCGAGGGTGAACAAGGCCAGATCCGCCTCGCGGCCGGGCTCGATCCGGCCGATGTCACTGCGACCGAGGCAGGCGGCGGAGCCCTTCGTCGCCCAGCGCAGGGCGTCGAGATGGGTCACCGCCTCGGCGCCGTAGGTCAGGCGGTTGATCATCAGGGCGTGGCGCACGCCCTCCATCAGGTTCGAGCTGTCGTTCGAGGCCGAGCCATCGACACCGAGGCCGACCGGGGAACCCGCCGCCTCCAGCTCGCAGGTTCGGCAATGGCCCGAGGCGAGCACCATATTCGAGGTCGGGCAATGGCACACGCCGACGCCCGCCGCGCCGAGGCGACGCACCTCGTCGTCCTCGAAATGGATGCCGTGGGCGAGCCAGGCCCGCCGGGTCATCCAGCCGACCTCTTCGAGATAATCGACCGGGCGCTGCCCGAACACCTCCAGGCAAAAGGCGTTCTCATCACGGGTCTCGCCGAGATGGGTGTGAAGCGGGCAATCGTAGCGCTCGGCCAGGGCCGCGCTCTCGCGCATGAGCCGCTTGGTGACGGCGAAGGGCGAGCAGGGAGCGAGCCCGATCCGTACCATCGCGCCGGGCGCGGGATCGTGGAACAGGCGCAGTACCCGTTCGCTATCGGCGAGGATGGTGTCGTCGTCCTGCACCAGCGTCTCGGGCGGCAGGCCGCCGTCCTTTTCCGACAGGCTCATCGAGCCGCGGGTGACGACGGCGCGGATGCCCAAGCGGCGCGCCTCCTCGACCTGGATGTCGACGGCCGCCTCAAGCCCTCGCGGGAACAGGTAGTGGTGGTCGCCGGCCGTGGTGCAGCCGGACAGGAGCAGCTCGGTGTAGGCGAGCCGCGTCGCGAGCCGGAACGCCTCCGGCGTCAGCCGCCCCCAGATCCCGTAGAGCGCCTGAAGCCAGGGAAAGAGCGGCTTGTTGATCGCGATCGGGTGCGCGCGGGTGAGCGTCTGGAAGAAGTGGTGATGCGTGTTGACGAGGCCGGGGATGACGACGTGGCGCGAGGCGTCGAACGTCTCGTCCACCGGCGCGGAGGGCTGCCCGCCAGCCGGCACCCGTTCGGCGATGCGGCTGCCCTCGACGACGAGGCCGGCGCCGGCTCCGTCCGCCAGGATCGCGAGGGGATCGCGTATCCAGAGCCGCCGCGCGACCGTGCCATCCGCTACCATGCCGACTCCTGAGATCTTCGAAGGTGAGACCGGACCCATTGCCGCTCCGGTTGTATCGGACAGCGAAGATAGGGGTGGAGCCGCCGAGGAAAAAGCGTGTTGCCAGAGACTTGTGGTGGAATATTCGCAGAGCTTCGCGTTTTGATACATCGATCTATGGACGCCACGCGCAGGCGCCCCTATCTTTGCTGAAAGCTTCCGCAACGGGTGCCGGTGCACGCGATGTGAAAGCCCACAGCCGGCGTTGTCCTTCTCCGACCCCGAGAGGATTTTCCATGTCGCGCGGCAGCCGCTTTTCGACTTTTCTCCTCCTGCTCGGCACCATCCTGGCGGCGTCCTCTGCAGACGCCGAGGATAAGTCCGCCGGCCAATGGACCGATCCACCGGCCAAAGTGAACACCCCGGCGATGAACGCCACCGCGGCGAAATCGGCCGCGACCCCAGCGAAGGTCGACGAGCCCAAGGTCTCGACCCGCTCCGAAACCCGGCCGACCCGACGCGCGACCAGGGTTCGCCCAAAGCGGATTCGAACGGCCGCGAGCCGCGCCCGGCCGATACGCCAGGTACGGGTGGCAATGTCGCGGAAGGCAGAGAGTCGACTGAGCCGGCGTGTCGTGGCCCGGATGATTTCGCCACCAAGGACGGCCAGGGCGACGGGACGGAGCCTGAGCCCGGTCTACGGGTACATCGCCGCCGATGCCCCGGCCGAGGCCTATTACGAACAGCGCCGGATCGGGGCCGTCGGAAATAGGCCGGGCGATCTCGGACTACCCTCGGAAGGCGGACCGGCCTATCGCACCGTCGGGACACGAGGGGACGGCCACCTCGTCATGCGCTGGCGAGGGCCAAGCGTGCCGACCGGCCTCGTGATCGACCGCCCGTCACCGTTCGACTGACACGGCGCGGACAACAGAGGCGACTCCACCCTTCGAGAAGGCGGGGCCGTCAGATACCGGAAACGTGAGGGGCGCTCAGCGAGCGCGGCCGGGACGAGCCGGCTCGAACACGATACGGCGGTGATAGGCGCACCAGCTCTTGCCATCGGCGACCGGAGCCCCGCAGCACACGGCCTGGTCGCTCGGCTCACCGATAATGAACTTGCAGACGAAAGTGCCGGATTGCGCGAAGGGGACACGAAGATCGGCGGAAGGTTCGGCAATCGCATCGGCCTCGCCGACTTGCGGCAGGCGGAAAAGTTGGTTCATCGTGCGGACACTCGGTGTTCGGACTCGCTGGACCCAAGCGAGGAGCGGCACAGCGCCCTGGGCCTGGACGGATGTTTCGGCCGGCCTACTCATCTCACGCGATCCGTACGGCAACGGCCAGTCCCGGCGGAGTGCGGGACCGGCGTCGCGAGCGGGCGCGAAACGAAGGTCGGCAGATAGTCTGCTGTAAGTATACCTGATTCCCCGACAAACAACCCCTGCGCCGGCGCGACAGCTGCGCGCTGGAAGCAGGGTTACATCGTTCACCCGACGAAAGGCAGGCGGACACCTGCCTTAAAAACCCTGTGAAAACGATAATCGAAGTCGAGACACAACGTTCCCGACCCGGCTGCGACCCTCCTCACGACGGGTCACCGCGTTCCTTGCGACGCGGACGGGCGGCAGCTATCCCGTTTCGGCGTGCCTCATGACAATCCCCGCCATCAATCGCCTCTCCTTTTGGCACGGCGGCGCAGCGGGAATGGAGTGAGAGACACGGATCCTCTGGAAGACGGCGCACCGGGCCTCGCATGCATGCTCTCGTCACGGGCTCGGCCGGCTTCATCGGCCACGCGCTGAGCCGCCGTCTGCTGGCGGCGGGCTTGGGCGTGACGGGCTTCGACGGCCTCTCACCCTACTACGATGTCGGGCTGAAGCGAGCCCGGCACGCGGATCTCGCCCGATCTCCCGGCTTCGAGGCGGTGGAGGCGCGGCTCGAGACGCCCGGCGCGCTCCTCGACGTGATGGCGCGGGTCAAGCCGGACCTCGTCTTCCATCTCGCGGCGCAGGCGGGGGTTCGCTACAGCCTCATCGACCCCGGCGCCTATGTCGAAGCCAACCTCGTCGGCTTCGCCAACCTGCTGGAGGCGGTGCGCGCCCATCCCGTCAAGCACCTGCTCGTCGCCTCGACCAGTTCGGCCTATGGCGGCAATGCGAGCGTCCCGTTCCGCGAGACCGACCGTGCGGTCTCGCCGCTCACCCTCTACGCCGCCTCGAAGCTCGCCAACGAGGCGATGGCGCATTCCTACGCTCACCTGTTCCGCGTGCCGACGACCGCATTCCGCTTCTTCACGGTCTACGGACCTTGGGGGCGGCCGGACATGGCCCTGTTCCTGTTCACCCGGAAGATCCTGGCGGGCGAACCGATCGAGGTGTTCGGCGAGGGGGCGGCGGAACGGGATTTCACCTTCATCGACGATCTCATCGATGCGATCGTCGCGCTGTCGGAGCGCCTGCCGCCGATGCCTGCCGAGGGCGGGCCGGTCTCGGCGGCCGACACCCTGAGCGCGGTCGCGCCCTATCGTCTGGTCAATATCGGCGGCGGCCGCCCGGTCCGGCTCGATGCCATGATCGGCGCCCTGGAGGCGGCCCTGGGGCGCAAGGCCGAGCGCGTGCTGAAGCCGCTCCCGCCCGGCGACGTGATCCGGACCCATGCGAGCCCCGACCTGCTGCGCGACCTCGTCGGCCGCTTGCCCGAGACGCCGCTGGAGACCGGCATCCCCGCCTTCGTGAGGTGGTATCTCGACTATTACGGGGACCAATAGAGCCCTTGCGGGACAGCGCATTCAGGAGAAGAGATGCCGGAGGGCGCCTCGCTCGATCCTCGGTCCCGAAAACGGATCACAGCCTTTCGGGACCTCACCGTCCCCCGGATGCGCCCGCGCCGGCCACGCTGAGCGAATTGCCCGAACCGGAAAATATGCCGAACCTCGTGACGGGCGGTCTCCTCGACGGTTTTTGAGGATCGAAGGTCCGCCGCTTCAGGGAGACGGAC